>CAYGAG010000042.1:0-13900 GCA_964347765.1 uncultured Candidatus Bathyarchaeia archaeon | reverse complement strand
TCCGCTTCTCAGCAATCTCTTCCATCTCGTCTGCGATGGCATCCTTCTCGCTACCGTAGACGATCAGAGTTATGATATCATCTATACCTGCTGATTTGGGGGCTGTTCTTGCTGCAACCAGCATAAGCTTGGCTACTTCAAGAACTGCCTCACCTTCTGCCTCCTCGCTCTCGATCGATGGACACATTTCCAATCTTCACCTGCAGAAACCGTTAGGAGATTCCTTCTCATTTCTCTTGGATGTTATTAAGAGGTCGCCTCAAAAGCCTTTTCGAGCATTCTGACGATCTCCTCTATCTGCCCAGTATAGATACCTACGGCCAAGAAGGAGACTCCTAGGAGTAGTAGCAGTGCCCCTATTATCCTGCGTTCTTCTATGTCCACAGACTTTTACTCCATATGTTTCTTCAGACGGGCTTCAATGTGGTTTTTGGGGATTACCCCCACTATCCTATCTACTTCCTTTCCATTTTTCATTATCAGCAATGTTGGGATGCCCATAACTTGAAACTGGTTAGCAGTCCTAGGATTCTCATCCACATTGAGTTTTCCCACAAAAACCCTATCGGCATATTCTTTCGCCAACTCTTCAACAATGGGCGTGATGTACGCACATGGAGCACACCACGAAGCCCAGCAATCAATTAGGGCCAGGGCATTCTTGTTCATAACCTCACTGAAGTTGGAGTCAGTAACATGAACAGGTCCCGGTTTAGTCAAAGTCTTCTTCTCCTTCAATCTCATGAGTTCCTCTAACTTCTTCTGCTTGATCCGATTCAATTCTTCATCTTCATCAGATATAAGCTGTTTGTGTTCACCAGTCAACCCCAGACATCTCACGTGTCCAAACAATAATCACCATCAGATATAAAGCCAATTACCAGGGATAAACAGAAAATATAGATGTTCCTTCTGGGACTTCAGCGAAATGATCAATGCCCGAATACGGCAGGAGATCTGTGCATGCCAGAGAAAGGTATGGAATCTGCTCTTACATAGGTTCTCTTCAACATCCTGATTCCTTAAGGTGTGCGTTGCCACAACTTTCAGATTGTCTTCTCCATAGATTCTTTTCATCCTACGTTGGGTTCCAATGATTTCAGATACGTATGTCGGATTCATAAAAACAAAATAGCTGAACTATTTTATCGCATTTCGAATCAAGATGAAGTATGAAGCTACATTGAAAAAGGAAGGAAAGATTGCTCTACCTCAAGTTGTCATTGAAAAACTACGAGTCAAGGATGGCGACAAAGTAGCTTTTATAGCTGAAGAATTTCAGAAAGAAACCTACTTTTATCTGACGACTCCAGAGAGTGAAATGGCAAAGATTCTCAAAAGATACGAAAAACCAACTACACGTTAACTTGTTCAACAAGAATTTACACCTTTCCTTTATTTGACAATTCTCGAATCGGCTGCAAAGTGGAAATGGCAGCATCCTCTATTCTCAAGTCTGCGCTGAAGCAAAGGGGATTCTCAGACAAAACCGTTAAGGAAATTTGGAAATGACATGACTTCTCAGAAAGAGAACAGCAAAGCTCTGGTCCAAGCCACTCTTTGATGCGCGGCATTTTCAGTTGGACAGGCTTTTAAGACTGAAGGACAAGCAGTAGATTATCGTAGGTTAGCTATCCTTCCTGAGACTGAAAACATTCCGTTTGAAGTGTGTTATTGGATCTTAGAGAAGGCAAACACAAGAATTGGTTAATTGGCTGAAGAAAGATCTCGGCGGAAAGTCAAGGACGTAGTAGCTGTTGTGATGTGAAGACTGAACGGATTCAGATTCAATTGATCTTCTCGCACAAGTCACAAAACCTGAAGTTGTGAACACAAACAACTGCCTGGTTGGGTTCCAAAGGATGTGATAAGTTGAAGCTTGGTGACTGTGTGATGATTGTGGCAACGATTGTTGTGATTCTGATATGGATCTCTTTTCCCTTAGATCTGGTGCTTGTTTGGCTTTTTGGATCAAATCGGGGCAAGACGTTGGTGCTTTTGTCTCCTCTTTCCTTAGGGCTTGATCGGCGGCTACGTCTTCGCTGGAAAGCTGTTGGAAACCAGAAGAGGATCCGCAACTAGAATAACGGTTTATGGACAGCGCGCGCTGAGTGAACGCTGCAGAGTCTTAAGTTTCAGATAAGCCTGTGTAGGGTCCAAGATCTCTGCTGCAAGCTCTTCAAATGGACACTGACTCGTCATCCGAGTGTCGAGTATGCTTTCGACCAGTTGCGCCCATTTATGATAAATTCCCTGCTGCTCAAGCACAGCTTTGCCGGGCCTACTCAGCGTCACAGCATAGATAGCTTTGATCTTAACGTACATACATAACAAAGCAACTGCCTTGCCGACCACACGATCCGCCACTGACGCTCCTTCCAGCCTTTCTTTTGCGTTTTCAATTGCATACAGAAGACTGGAGATTCCATGTGTTTTACTCTCAAAGATGATCTCATGTTCTTTTGCAATGGAGAGGGTTAGGCCCTTCGTTTTCAGCCGTTTACTCGTGACCTCCAGATCATTCATGCGATTTCAGCTTGTCACACGCACTGAACATTTATCGCTCATCTATGGAAAACAGATTCGTTTCAGGCATGGATGCGATCTTCCATGCAAGCTCTTTGTTTGTGGTCTTGTTCCAAAACTCCTTCTGTAGTTCTTCCACAATCTTGGGATTGACTTGAACCCTGATCGACCTGACCGAGTCTTGCCATTTAAACTGCAAGAGAATATTGGCTTCCGAATTCTCTGCTCTCAGTCTCTGATTTCCAATTGTGCATTGAGTCGTAGATTGAATTCCATCGAGTATACATGAAAATGGAGTATATAACGGCAGTTGGGCGATCACCTGTGCAACACTGTTCTCCTTTACGTTCAAAATCTTCTTCGCCAATATTCCCGCTCTGACACCTATGACTAAGAAAGGCCCTAGATGCCCATGCAATTTCTCAGCGGCTTCTATCTCTCTTGAAAGTTCAGGCTGCCTGTTGGACATTTATAATTCTCCTCACATCTGCCTTTTCCAGAATTGTTATAATCGGTAGGGCCACGACTACGCTCATTAATCCGCCGGCTAGGTGCCACGGACCCCAATAACTCATTGCCCAGCTCAGCGTAGTCCAATTCAAAGGCTCGCCCATCAGAAACACGCCAATAACAACTCCTGCAAAGTAAGCAGAGACGGCAGTAACCAGATTTGCCATAGACAAATCATAGATCCTTCCTCTGATTTTGTGAAGATTCACTGACATCAACACGTCAAAAAGAACGGCTGAAACAGCAAACCCTATGATGTGCGGTGAAGCCCTGAGAAAATAGACCACGGCTGAACCCGTGATGCCTACAATAGATGCTGTCCCAAGCTTGCCAGAAGCCCAAGTAGCCAGCAGGAGAACGAAAAAGACGGAGAAATCACAGAATATTGGAAGCCTGAACAGAGCAAACCCTAAAGGACCCAAGGTCAGATTGAGAGCAGGCCACAGAGCACAGAAAACACTGATCAAGGCAACATCAACTGTCCTGAAATATGTCTGGCTTCCCATTTTGCTCTACCTCGGTAACACCTTTCTGAACAAAGGTAACACTCTTCCCTTCACATAAAAACCTTTCCAAAAACAAGCTCTGTTAAGTCATTTTACCCAGAAGAATTACGCGCATTAACCGGTACGAACCTGGCCAAAAAAGGGAGCGGAAAGCTGAGAACTATGTGCGTTCTTTCAGCTCAGTTGATCTTTTCTATGGCGAGGAGAAAGCCCACATGGTGGCAGATACAAGGGTTCATTAGGGTGATTGCCGCAACTTCCTTCTAGACTATTCAGAAAACTGCTCTAACCTGCTGTAGTCTTTCGGCATTTTATTTTTGAATCTATGAACTCTGCATCTCGCTTTCATTCTTTCACCTCTAGGGACGCTTCAGGATGAATCGACCCGTAAGGCCTTTCCTACTATTGACGTAGACTAGGTATGTTACCTTCTCGTATTCAGGTTAGAGCTAGGTGAGAATTCCACTGCAAGTAATGTATCTCGGTCTATCAGCGTATATGCAAGGTTCCAAAAACTCTCGAATTGACTCTTATTTGTACACTGTTGCTTCAGGGTATACCTCTATGCCCTTCGCTAATATCTCGTACGGCCTTGGCTGGTTGTCAATCGCTAAGCCGCGCATCTTCTCAACTTGGAAAACTCGAACCAGCCTGTTGCCCTTGAGAAAAGTGCGAAGCAGAATCGCGCCCTGGGCGAGATACTCCTCAAACTGATGCTCCCGCTCCCACCCAGTTCCCCTTAACTCTGAAATCAGCAGATTAGTGCAGCCAATCTTTCTCAGCTCTCTCATCAGGTCTCTCATCGCATATATCCTCTCAATCTCATCCGGATACTGAAGTGTGAAGATAGTCAATGGGTCCACAACTATCCTTTTGGCACCCACCTCTTTCACGCCCTGCTTTATCGCCTCAATCAGCTTGACAAGCCTGAACTCCTTCATTCCGATCTGGATCAGCCCTGACGTCTCTGAAGGCATAACACGAACTGGGGAAACGTTGATAAAACTAAGCTTCTTCTTATCTTCCAGCTTCTTAAGATCCCATTCATACTTCAACATATTCCTCCTTATATCACTCGGTTCTTCGTCGAGTGTAACATAGACGCCTGATTCATCTTGCTGGGTCGCTCCCATATAGAGAAACTGTATTGCAAATGTTGTTTTTCCGCTTCCAGGTCCACCGCTCAACAGTATTGTATGACCTCTTGGGATTCCCTTCTCCGCAAGAATCTCATCCACGCCAGGTATACCTGTTGGGATATAATCCTCCATCATTTCAAACACTTTTGAATAACTTCTGTAAAGTACAAGTTATCATCAACACTTTTAAAATCTGCTAAGAAGGATTACGTGAAGAAGATGACAACCAAAAATCTAACGAACAGGGAAAGAAGAAGACTTCTCGATGCAGCGAAGAAGATCTATACACATATGATGGTGCAGATCAAGGGGTACAGGAGACTAGTTCAGAAGGCTAGAAACGAAAGAATAAAGCAACTCTTGATTCGGATCAGCGATGAGGAGGAGAAGCACGCTCAGTTCTGGTCTGAAAGGATCAATGAGCTAGGCGGTAAGTCTGAAGGGACATTCAGGACACATTTCAGAGATCGCAAAGTAGGATTGATGATGAATGTACTCGGCATGAAAGGACTTTTCGAATGGGCAGTAAAAGGGGAAGAAGAGGGCATCGAAGACTTGGCTAATCTTGCAGAGAGGGTCAAGAACACGACTACTTCTGAGACTTGGAGCAGGTTTGCTGTCGATGAGAGGATGCACTTGGAAAGGATGAAGACAGAAGTACTGGGCATGAAGGCTTGGGAAATGCGAGGTGGTGGAGGTGTCAGGGATATGATCTTCGGTGCTAACGACGGATTAGTCTCAACCTTAGCCTTTGTAGCTGGAGTAGCAGGAGCCATCATGGATCCCAACATTGTCCTGTTATCAGGAATAGCAGAGCTATTCGCTGGGACCATATCCATGGCAGCCGGCGCCTATCAATCGTGCAAGTCTGAGGTTGAGGTTTTGGAGAGGGAAGCTCACAAGCGAATAACCAAGAGAGGCATTACAATTGAGGAGGAGAGAGAAGAACTTGTGAAGTTCTATCAGAGAGAAGGTTTTGAAATAGGAGAGGCTGAAGCCGTCGTCGACAGGATCGTCGCACAAAAGGCACTTCCTACACAGACGGGTGCTCTTGAAGAGCTGGGTCTGGCACCCATGGAGCATGGCAACCCGGTTAAGGCTGGAGTCCTATGTGGAACATCTTTCGGCCTAGCCGCTATAATACCGATACTGCCCTTCACATTTCATATAGGCAACCTGGAAGCTTTGATAGCATCGATAATCGCCACAGTGATCACCCTGTTCGGCGTAGGGGCCATGAAAACAATCTTTTCAAGGAAAAACTGGGTTCGGAGCGGGCTGGAAATGACGGTCATAGGAGCCTCTGCTGCAGGTATAACCTACGCGATTGGCGCGCTATTCTCCATGATGGTCTAAACTGGCCTACGTTGCATTCTGCTGAGACTCGATGCTAAAAACGCGGGACATAAAAGATAACCATACTATTTGCGAACTTGCCATCCTAAGAAGGCAAAAATTTATGGGTCGAGGTCACAAGCTATTTGGGAGGCAAGATGGCCAGGATTAAGAGAGTGGGTGTCACCTTCACCCCGGATCTGCTGAAAGAGTTCGATGAGTTAATTCGCGAGATGAGGTATGATAGTCGTTCCAAAGCTATTCAAGATGCAGTAAGAATATTCATTTCTGAAAAGAAGTGGCTTCAAGAAGAGAAAGGCGTACAAGCAGGTGTTCTAATGATGCTCTACGATCATGAAGTCATGAGGCTGGAAAGCGAACTCACCCACATACAACATCATTTCTCACATATCATCTGCTCTGCGATGCATATTCACCTGAGCGAAAGAGACTGCCTAGAAGCGATAGCTGTCAAAGGCGACTATAAGGAAATCCGGAGACTGAGCGACGAACTAGCGATAAAAAGAGGAGTGAAGATTCTCAAAATTATGCTCGTGTCTGCCTAGCTAGGTTTTCAACTCAAACATCCTTTCCAGAGCGCTACGAGCCTTATTCGCTATAGGTTCCGGAACTGTGGTAACATATTTCTCCTCTTTAAGGGATCTGTAGATTCTCTCCAGAGTGTTCAACTTCATATTTGGACAAGCGGCGTCCTCATAGGCCAAGATAAATTGCTTCTCAGGATTCTCCTTTTTCAAGCGATGAATAATCCCTTGCTCAGTAGCTACAATGAAGTTCTTTGCCTTAGCAAACTTTGCGTATCTGCACATCTGCGAAGTACTGCCGATGAAATCAGCCACATCGTGAACTTCGACGCTACATTCAGGATGGACCATAGCCGAGGCCTCTGGGAATTTGACCTTAAGGATCTCCACATCTTCCGGCTGGAAAAGCAAATGTGTAGGACAAAAGCCTCTTTCAGGGATCGGGATAATAGTCTTACCTGTCTTCCTCTGAACATGTTCAGCCAAATTATTGTCCGGTCCAAAAAGCACGGTCTCAGCATCCAGAGAATCAACAACTTCCACCGCGTTTGCAGATGTACAGCAGATGTCACAGTAAGCCTTCGCCGAAGCCAGAGTATTGACGTAAAGAACGACAGGAACCAAGGGATAATGCACCTTCCATCTCTTGATCTCGTCCACAGTGAGCATTTGAGCCATTGGGCAACGGGCACCCAAAGTTGGCAACAGAACTTTCTTGTCGGGATTCAGGATGGCAGCCGATTCTGCCATGAAATCCACAGCTGAGAAGATTATGATCTTGGCTTCTTCCTCATTCATTGCTCTTCTGCTCAGACCAATACTGTCGCCAACATAATCAGCGATATCTTGGATTTCGGGCCTCTGATAATTGTGTGCGAGAATGACAGCCTTCTTCTCTCTCTTGAGGTTTGCTATCTTGTCAGCAAGCGTCATAATTTTCGCCGAATATAAGATTGTGAAGTCTCCTAGTCACACAGATGAATATATGCCTTTAGCTAAGGCCTCATTTTTCAGTCTGTCTGATCGAATGAGCAAGATCCACATTACCCGAGAACCAAAGATGCAACTGTGATGACGTTGGACCTTGTCATAAACCGTCAGATTGAGAAAAAGAGAGTGGGAAGACAATTAGCTGCGTTGTTTAGATGGGTCTCGCTCTTATCAAAAGCTTATCTAATATAAGGTAAGCGGCCGGGCTGCTTAGCATAAATTGCTCCTTCTTCTTTAAACTGGATTTGGTTCTCTGGGTCAAAGATCATCACCGCGTGTATGGCGTCGCAAGACTTAATAAATGTTTCTTCGAAGTTGTTCAACTCTGATACAAGATTCTTTAGAATGTCTGAAAGAACGGGCAGGAGGCACCCCTTCATTCTTCCTTTCTGAGGGGGGCGGCGCAAGTGATCGTCTGAATCATAAAGTCTTTCGAAAAACTGAAATTCAGATGGCCACTAATTGATATCTGGTGAATACATGCCTCATTACATTCTGTTGTCCAGTCTGACAGATGATGGCTGGAAAACAGTCAAGGAGAAGCCTGAAAGAATCAGAGAAGTCAACAAAGAGCTTGAAGCGTTAGGCGTTCGTGTTCTCAGTCAGTACGCTGTTCTGGGATCCTACGACTTCGTGAATATCGTGGAAGCGCCAGACAACGAGACCATAGGCAAAGTCTCAATTGAACTGGGATCTAGAGGAACCATCAAGATCACAAGTATGGCCGCAATACCTATAGACAAATTCATAGACACTGTCAAGAAAAGCTAAGCACTTCATGAACTCATCCCCTTTTTTTTCTGAAGAAACAGAAGTATCTCTCATCTCCACGAAGGTTAAACACTTTACTGGCACGTTCCGTTTCCCAGTTCACTCAGCAGTCTGGAATGATGAAGACATCTGTCCTAAAAAGGTATACCAGAAGTGCCACAGATCTATTAGGGCTAGTGCTTTCCTGTTGCGGAAACTACCTTTCCACCTTCGCGGCATCCTTGATGTTTAGAAACGCTTTCTTTATCCCGGCATACACTGTCAAAGCCGCGAAAATTGTGATTCCCGCTACAAGAAACAAAGCAGCGAAAAATACGAGTTGCTTCTTGACAGCCTCGTCCACAGTCTGAAACGAAAGAAATGACAGGTAGAAACAAAGGAAAATGAAAGACACTATAAAGACTAGCGTAATAGCTTCGATCCTCCAGCGAGGAACGATTTTCTCTGTCAAATATTGGACCGGACACATGTCTCCTTTTCGACTCGAAAAAGCTTGTGAAAGTCGAATTCTGATTCAAGATAAGTTCTGATAGACACCACGCGGGCATTCGCTTTCTAGACATTTCCTATACAGTAATATTCATGGCTGAGCGCACAGTGCAGGTGCAAAGGCATTTATTACAAAGATGAATCCCAAAGGGTTGATCTTAGTGGATCCTCAGACGATCAAGAATCTTGGGGTGTAGAGGCCATATGCTGTTAATACACCTTTGTTCTCTTACGCGTACTTTTCGCGGGACTACTCCCTCTTATAGCGTTCAACATGATCATTCCTCCAATTCGAAATAGCATCTACTGAAGACGAAATCAATTTACAGACACCTGCACATGGGTTCAGAATCGTTAACGACACGCTACAGGCAGAGACAACCTTTACTCTGCCAAAACTACACCAACTTTTCTCCTAGGCTCTTGTACAAGAAACAGAACCATAAGGAGAGACACAACGTTTATTCCGAGACCTATTAAAAATGGCGATTGTGGCAGAAAGTTTTCGTAGAGGAGGCCACCTAAAAGCATGCCCAGGCCCATCATTATGTAACCAAAGAAGTTGTTAAATCCCATAACTTTCCCTCTGTTGGCCGGCTTAATGAGATCCGTTGAGAGCGCCATTACCCCAGACATCACCAGCATCATGGCCAATCCATACAATGACATCGAGATCATAATAGTCGTGAAGTTGCCGTAAGCAAAGATCAGCGTGCCTACTCCAAACAGACCTAGGCCGAGGATTATCGGAATCTTCCTCCCCACGCTGTCAACAAGCTTGCCGATCGGCAGAGAAGCCACAACCATTGTCAACAACAAGGGAATAAATACTAGCCACCACTGCTCCTCCGGTATTCCAAGCACTTCCCTCGCGTATAACGCGTTGATCACGTTTGTAAGAGCCATGCCGAACATAACCAGGGTTCTGACGGAAAAGAGCCATAACACGGTTCGAGGAACAACCTTCCAAACAGCAAAGCTCTCCTTAACAGCGCTGGGATATGAAGAGATGAAATATCTGAACCGTATCGGTTCTCCATTCGTCATCGTCTCTCTCAACCTGATCCGCCAGACTGCCGCGGTGAAGAACAGAATGGTCATGATCACATAGATAAGCCTCATACTCCACTCCAATCCAAATTGAAAAAACAGAAAACCCGCGATAATAGGACCTGGCGTATTGAACGTCCCATGAATAAGCTGGATTATCGAAGAACCCATACCTCTACGCTCAGGCGGCAGTGAATCTTGAACCATCGCAAACAAAGCAGGCTGGTAGATTAGGCAGAGACTATTAACTACCGATCCTATCAAGACAAAATGCCAAGAAGGCGCAAGCGCAAAGATCAAGAATGATAGGGACATTGCGAAGGTCATTGTAGTGACAAGCCAACGTCTACCATACTTGTCCGCTAGGTAACCACCGGGAAAAGCTACGGCTGCCATGGCAACAAAGTTGGCAAATCCAATCAACCCCAAGGCCACAGGTGGCCCCAGCAAGACATCATTGACAAAGTACTGGAAGTTCGGCTGAGGCATTTCCATGGCAATATCCATTATCATCCAGCTAACAACTAGTATCCGATAGTTACCTGTAATGAAAGAGAACTCTTGCCACACAGAATCCTTGAACCGTCTGAAGACTTCTCCTAATCCCATATGTTCAACTCTTTCCGAAACCATAAACGTCTGTCAATATAAGGCTTGACTTCTCAAGAGACACCAACATTCATGAAGTCAACTAGTGTATGATGAAACGAGATGTTGTAAAGCGAAGATTCGTAATGTTAAGTTGAACTAATTGTGGAAACACTTCAAATCCATATAGGGTAGGAAGCCTAGAGCCTTTGCCACCCTTGTCGAAGGTTCGTTCTGTACGTCAGCACTGTAGACGCCTATCCGCCCCATCTTGATTAGAGGCTGCGAGGCCATGGACGTCAAGCATTTTGCTATTCCTTGACCCCTGTATCTTGGTATGGTCTCAGTGAAGCTGATTGCGAAGCTTCTCTTGGTCAAGAACCCGACACCTGAGATACCGACGGATCTTCCATTCTTGTCTACGTAACAATATACTGGCGAGGTCCTTATGCGGGCGATAAAACAGGAGGAAGCGGAAGGTTCAAGATCTTTGACATTTTCGGGCGTCAGTCGAACTGCACGTTTCTTGTGCAAACAGTGTGGTCTGAAGGTGTGCATGTCAGCTCTGCCATAACGGACTGTGTAAGTCTTTGATAAACCTCCCAGAAACCGTTTTATATATGGCTTGACTTCCGCTGAAGTCTGCAGATGAATCTGTGATTCTCCTTTGGCCTTCAAAACATCTGCAAATTCCTGGATATAGGAGGGATCTTCCGCGGTCATGTACGCACTGATGCCCTCATGTTCCCTAAGGACAAGGAAACTTTCAAAGTTTAAATTATCCACGTAGACCTCTACATTCTGCCAAATGCATTCTTCTTCTATTAGAGAGATCTCCTCAACATAGCGAACGCAATCCCTGTACAGCCGCTCTAAAATCACACTTTTTTCTGCAAGCTTGAAAATGTGCATATCCTTCCTGCAACTGTATTCTTAATGTTCCAGCTCTTAAGAGCTTTCTTCATAGGGCTTTTGCTGGCGTTGGTTTGTCATTTCTTCGAAAATGCTGGATTTGGAAGCTAAGGAATTCATCGTCTTTACGGTCAAGTTCGAATGTAATGGAAGTTGACGCAACTGGGAGTTAAACTTAAAAACATGAAGCGATCTATACGTGTATAGTATTCCTTAGATTATAGTTTGAGAGGAGCATGGGGTTGGCGAAAAAAGTCTTTGAAGAGATTCTTCTTGAAGCCATAGACGAAGCATTGGACTCGTTAGGAGAATCTGCCAAGCAGGCAATCTATTTTCACATTGAGAACAAGTTCAAAATCCCTCGATCTAAGATCCCCCAAAAAATAGATGATTTCGCCGAAGGGCTGGAGAATATATTCGGAATGGGAGCCCAGTTCTTAGAGATACTAATAATGAATAGACTACACAGAAGAATTGGCCAACCGCTTCGGTGGAACGAAAACGAGGATCTAATCTTCGCGGAATATGTTGCTGCTGCACGGCGCAGCTTTGCAGAAGCAAGAACTTAGAGCCAAGATATCTAAAAGAAAGGTCTTTTGAGAATACATATTCATCGTTCACAAAGGCTTTATCACAGCTCCATTGATTTTCACCTCTACACCGTCGAACTAATCATCGAGGGATACATTTGTCTCAAGATAACCTCAGAAAACTGCTTTTGGAAGCCGTAGAGGAAAGCTTATCCTCTTTAGGGGACTCTCCGAAAAAAGCGATATTTTTTCATCTAGAGAGATCCTTCAAAATCAAGAAAGAGAAGATCCCGAGGAATCTGAGACAATTCGTGAAAGCCTTGGACAAGATTTTTGGTCCAGGAACCCTCTATCTTGAGAAGCTTATTGCAAAGCGACTTTACGAAAAGTCAGGACTGACATTCAAAGAGATGGAGGATTGGGGGTTTTTTGAGTACGTAGATTACGTCAAGAAGAATTTAGCAAATGAAGAGAGTGCTTGAGATGAAGAAAAACGAATGCAAAGAGAAAGATCTGCTCAAATATGCCTCAGAAAAGCTACGTATCTTGCTTGACGGCATAGATGGGCTGATCTACATTGCTGATCCAGACTCTTATGAGATTCTCTTCGTCAATCAGGTGCTAAGCGAATTGGTCGGCGGAGAGGTCGAGGGCAAGAAATGTTACAAGATCCTTCAAAATCTGAACCATCCATGCCCTTTTTGCTCCAATAAGCACATCTTCGGGAGATCTTCAGGAAGAACGTACATCTGGGAAAGACAGGATCGAACTAACGAAAGATGGTATAAATGCGTAGATAAAGCGATCGAATGGTTGGATGGAAGAAAGGTTAGGCTTGAGATCGCATTCGACATCACAGGATACAGAAAGATCGAGAAGATTCTGAAGGAGACAAATGAACGGCTTGAGGCTTTAGTGCAAGCTATTCCTGATGCAGTATTCTTCAAAGATGTTTATGGTCACAATCTGGTTGCAAACAAAGCATTTGAAGATCTCGTAGGCTTGAAGCAGGAAGAAATCGTTGGTAAAACCGACCAACAAGTGTTTCCCAAAGACCTGGCGGACCGCTTAAGAAAAGCCGATGAGGAAGTATTGCGAAAACGCCAAATCCTCAGATTCGAAGAGGAAATTGTGGGGAAAGACGGTGAAAAGAGATTCTTCGAAGCTATGAAGGCTCCAATAATCGGCGGCGAAGGCGACGTTGCTGGTCTTGTAGGAATAGGCCGCGATATCACTGAGCACAAGAGAACCAGGAACGCACTGAAAGAAAGCGAAGAGATGTTTCGGTCCATAGTAGAAAACTCCCATGATGCGATCATAATCCTAGATGACGAGTACAAAATCTGTTATATAAATGAAGAATGTGTCCGCTTGAGCGGGTATCCGAAAGAAGAGATAATCGGTCATGACTTCCGAGCTTTCCTCGAAGGAGAAAGCAAGTCCTTAGCAGAAGAGAGATACCTTCTCAGGCAACAACGCGGGAATGCCCCTAGCGAGTACGAGCTGTACATAACTCGAAAAGATGGCAAGAGAAGGTACGTCAAGATCAAATCTTCAGTCATACAAGACAGTCAGGGAAGCATGCACACAATAGGACAGTTACTTGATATCACTGAGAATGAGAAGATGCACAAGGAAACGAAACGCTTTGAAAGAAGACTCTCTGCTCTGAATAGATATGCCCAAGACTTGAACAAAGCTGAGAGTACAAGAGAGATCTACGCACTCACGCTGAAAGCAATGGAAAAGACATTAGGATTTGAGCATGCGGCTTTCATGGTGGTTGAAGGAAGAGAACTTCGTCCGGTTAAATACTGCGGATATCCAGGGTCACTTGATTTTAGGCTATCCTTAGATAGGGAACGGGGCGTAACTGCGAAAACTGCCCGAACGGGTAGACATGTATACTTGCCGGATGTTAGGAGAGAGAAGATTTATGTCGCCGGCGCAAAAGGAATGCTCTCCGAACTTGCTGTACCTATTAAAGCTGGCGAAAAGGTATTGGGGGT
>CAYGAG010000041.1:0-14455 GCA_964347765.1 uncultured Candidatus Bathyarchaeia archaeon | reverse complement strand
GTTGTAAGCGAGAGCGGTCCTGTTAGGCTTTACGTGGATCCTGAAAGCATAATTGATTACTCGTATGAGCCCGGAACAGTCTTCGCAATTGCTGTGTCTTTGACCAATGTTTCGGATCTACATGCCTGTGAGTTTAATATGACTTATGATAATAATGTCCTTGGATGTTTTGGTGTGTTAATAGGCCCAGCAACCAACGTGCCTATCGATCCTCAGTTCGGTTCGGACGACAACAGAGGGGATATATGGTTCAACGTTTCCTATCAAATACCCATTACAACCAATTCCCCAGTGACACTCTCAACTATATATTTCGTGGTCAAGACACGAGGGGAAACTCAATTCGACTTCTATTACAGCCATCTTCTTGATTCATTAGAAAATGGAATTGCACATGAAACTTCAAATGGCTACTTCAGAAACTTCAATCCTTATGATATAAATCGAGATAAAAAAGTGGATATGAAAGACATCGGAATTGCAGCGCAAGCATTTGGATCATATCCTGGGCATCCCCGTTGGAACCCAGATGCAGATGTCGATGACGATGACGACGTGGACCTGTTTGACATATCGTTAATCGCCACACACTTTGGTGAAACCTAGGAATTCTAGGTTCATTGAAGAAAGACAAACGTGGGCAGTATAGTTCCTGCCGGAACGCACGTGCGTTAAGACCAAACCGCGCACTCACCTTTTCCTTTCTTTCGACCAACATTTCATCCTCAACCTGCTATCAGGTCTGCAAACAGGTTTAATCAACTATCAAGCGTGTGCGGAGTGGGATTTGATCCAAGCCAAAGAGTACGCAGTTGGGAAGGGATTACCGTAGGGATGCAGTTATATAGACAAGAAGCGTATGGGGAAAATTATGAAGAGGCGGAGTAAAGCTGAGTTGCGGCTAGTGTCGGAACTCATCAAGAATTGCCGACGAAGCGATAGGGAATTGGCTAGGATTATCGGAGTTTCTCAGCCCACTGTAACCAGGAGTAGGCTTAGCGTCGAAAGGGAAGGTTTGGTTGACTACACTGCAGTACCTAATTTTGGCAAACTAGGTTTTGAAATTATGGTATTCAGCTTCTACTCCTGGCGACCTGAAGCTAATGAAAAACTTGTTAAGAACAGCGATACCATAATGAGGAAGTTGTCGGAGTTCCTTAAAGACCATAAAAACATCATCTTCACCTCAAATGGTCAGGGTCTTGGGATGGAAAGAATGATGATCTCAGTTCATAAATCATATGGCAGCTATGTGAAGTTGATGAGAGACGTCAGACAAGAGTGGGGAGAATACTTGTCCAGTACTAACTCATTCATAATAAGCTTCAAAGGGGATATCGTGGGCAGAGAATTAAGCTTCAGACATTTCGCAGACTTTCTTTTGACGGAGCATTAAGAGCATACGCTTAACAAACCTTCAACCGGACGCAGTTCGTCGGAAGCAGAAAGAGCGATATTTGCCACCTCATGCATAAGCTTACGCGCATATAATCAGATCAGGAAATGAGATCTGATTCTCAAGCTCACAAGATGCAAGAAATCATGGATATAGCCACGCAGAGTTTCGCGCGGGATAACTGAAGGTGAAGAAGATATGAATGAAATAGTCTATGTATCGGCAACGGAGTTGGCGCGAGCCATTCGTGCCAAAGAAGTTTCCTCCGAAGAGGTAGTGGATGTATACCTAGAACGTATTGAAAAGGTGAATCCCAAAATAAACGCGCTAGTTCAACTTGAACAGATATGGCTTGTGCTCAAGCTCGCAAAGCCGACGCCGATCTGGCACGGGGACACATCAAAGGACCCCTTCATGGTGTTCCCATAACGATAAAGGATAACATAGAGACTGCAGGCATGATCTGCACAGGAGGCACTAAAGGCGCGCGCTTCTTTCGTGCCAACGCAGGATGCAACTATCGTGACAAGTCTGCGGACCGCAGGGGCGCTCATCTTAGGTAAGACTATCATGCCAGAGCTAGGTCTCGCCTTTGAGACGGATAATCTGGTCTATGGGCGTACAAGAAATCCTTGCGACCTGTCTCGTACCCCTGGTGGCAGCAGTGGTAGTGAAGCGACCATCATCGTAGCAGGAGGGTCACCCTTGGGTCTGGGCAACGACATGGGGGGAAGCATCCGTCTGCCATCCCATTTCTGCGGCATCGCCGGCATCAAGCCGACTACAGGGCGAGTACCCAGAACAGGTCACATTCCATATCCTTCTGGTTGGCTGGATCACTATGGCAAACGGGGCCAATGGCCAGGTTCGTAGAAGATTTAGTCTTGACGCTCCCGATTATCACTGGAGCAGACTGGCACGATCCTACTGTTGTCCCAATGCCTCTCCGTGACCCCAAGAAAGTGGATTTCAAAAGCCTACGAGTACCCTTTCACACGGATAACGGTATTATGTCACCTACATCGAGACCGTTAGGGTCGTGCAGAAAACCGTAAACGTACTCTCCGATACAGGTATGACCGTGGTGGAAGATCGCCCGGAAGGTATCGAACAGACATTCGGCATCTTCAACAGCCTCTTGTCAGCAGACGGTGGCACAGCGGTAGAAACACTCCTCCGGATGGTTGGAACAATTGAGATGCATCCGTGGACGAAAGCCCTTCTGGGATTCTGTCGTGGAGTCACCATGACGACTGCTGAGTTCGGAGGTCTGATGCTACAATGGGAGAGGTTCTGTAGTTCCATGCTTTCTTTTATGGAGAAGCATGATGAGATCATCTGTCCCGTTTGCGCATTTCCTGCTCTACATCATGAGGTCTCACTCGATCTCAAAAAGATCCCCGCCTTTAGCTATACAATGACGTATAATCTGACTGGATGGCTAGGCGTAGTCGTCCGCGCCGGCACTTCGCCTGAAGGTTTGCCGATCGGTGTACAGGTAATGGCTCATCCTTGGCGTGAGGACGTGGTTTTGACGGTGGCTCAGCATATCGAAACCGTTTCGAGAGGATGGCAATGTCCATCGATTTGAGTCGCCACAAGCACGCGCTACAATGGAACTTGAATTACCCTTTCTCTCTCACTGAAATTTAGAAATACAGCAGCTTAATCCTGCAAAGTTTGTTCGTACAAGTCCTCATATTCAGGCACAATCTTGCTTGGGGTATACTTTCGAAGGACTTTCTGTCTAGCTTCCCTGCCCATTTTCTCCTGAAGTTCCGGGTCCTGCAAGATACTGAGAGAGTACTGTGCAAGGGCACTGACATCCCCCACTCTCATCAGATAGCCATCAACACCATGAGAGATCAACTCTCTAAGTCCCCCAACATTACTTGCGACAACTGGCACTTCGCAACTCATGGCTTCCAACGCGGCAAGTCCAAAGCTTTCATCTTCTGAAGGTAGAAGAAACAGATCACACTCTCCAAGAATCTCGTTAACGTTTCTTGTATTTCCCAAGAATTCAACATTCTCTGATATCCCAAGATCGCTTACCATTCTTGCAGCTTCCGGTAGTTCAGGTCCATCCCCAATAAGAAGCAACCTGCAATCAATCTCTTTCACGATCTCTCCAAACGCCCTGATAATATCAGGTATTCGCTTGATTGACCTGAAGTTAGATGAGTGGCATATGACTTTTTGGTGAGGGGTCTTTCTGAGTTTTCTAAACAATTGAGGATCAACAAAATTCGGTATAACCCTAATCTCCCTTGAAACGTCAAACTCAGCATTTGTGCGTTCCTTCAAGTATCTTGAAACCGCTGTCAATGCATCGCTTTGTTGCATGCTAAACTGTGTCACCTCCTTGTAGGAAGGATGACGCCCTACTAGGTAGGAATCTGTACCATGAAGTGTCGTTACAACCTTCATCGAGTTATTGCAGATTTTCTTGGCCAGATAAGCTGATATAGCATTCGGAACGGCATAATGGGCATGAAGTATATCTAGACTATGAGACCTCGAGATTTCTACCATTTTTGAGACTAGGGCTAGAGAATAGCAGCATGCAGTTCGGTCAAAGAGAGGATACGCGAGAAGTTCCACCTTATGGAATGAGACATCTGCTTCTTTCAATCGAACAGGCACATCATAACTCACCAGATGCAACTCATGTTTCTTCGCCAGCAGGTGCGCTAGTTCCGTAGCGATGATTCCGCTTCCACCGAAAGTAGGAAAGCATGCAATGCCTATTTTCATCTGATGAACGCCACCGGATCATCTATCTTTAGCGGGGTCTTGCAGAAAAATGGTTCCGCTTGCTTGACGCCTATTTGTGACCCATAAAATTCATCTCTCAATCTGATCTCTCTCATGAGACCCTGAGGGCCACACATCAGCTTCATCTGGGATTTGTAGGCTTCTATGGCGTCTAGCTTCTTATCGTAAATCTTTGTGACATCGACTACAAAAGACGGGGCAAATGGCTTATGTAGCATGTAATAGGCAACCATCTTGACCTCGTGAGCTTTGTGGTCTGTTTGGACCTTTTTCAGGTTGGCCAAAAAGAATGCCTTGTCAGTAAGGTGCCTGCTAGCAGCATGGTCAGGATGCTGTTCATCTCCATAAGGCGCTATCAGAATCGAAGGCCTATATTGCCTAATCAAATCCGCCAATTTTGTCACTTTTTCAAAACTGGAATCTAATTTGCAGTCTCCGAAATCCATATTTTCACGAATCTGCACCCCTAGGATCTCAGCTGCCTTGACGGCTTCCTGCGTTCTTGTCTCTGCTGTTCCTTCTGTCCCCAGCTCACCTCTAGTCAGATCTACTATTCCCGTGAGACGTCCTTCCCCAGCCATCTTGACGATGAGACCGCCACAACAGAGTTCTACATCATCTGGGTGGGGACTGATGGCAAGTATTTCTAGCAATAAATCACCGCATGCTCACCGTAATCGGTTTCTGAGAATTTCTTTTCGATAACTGTCAGAAAACCCTTTCCAAATTTCATGAGATACTCAAGGACGTTTATCTTTCTCTCCTGAAGATCTCCATAAGGGAAGAGATTGTTGTGCGCCTTGGCAACCTGCTGCCTCATAACCGAATCCTGATTCTTCAGTTTTGCTGCAATCTTGTCTTCTAAAGCGTCTATTGTTTTGAAGATTCTCCCTCTTGCGAGGAAGCAAGATCGAATCAGAGTCTCATCAATCGATTCAGCTTGCCGAGTCACTTCACCCACACCTCTGGAAACCTCGTTTCTGAAGGAATCGAAAATGTCATCGATGTTCTCTTTAACCAACTTCTTCATCACCTTTTCCGGTTCTCGCAGTTCAGGGATTCCTATTTCGTATTTTGAGATGATCTTTGATACTTTTTTCTCAACTATTGTGGCCCCGAATCTTGGGAAAATGACTGGCATTTCTAGTCCAAAGAAATCATATATTCCTCTGAGTTGTGCTTGGTATGCTATCTCGTTTGGTCCGGCGACGTAGGCAAATGTTGGAAAAAGGAAATCCTGAATAATGGGTCGGGTAACAGCGTTCGCACTGAATTTCGACGGATCAGCATATAACAGACGAATGAGTTCTGTTTCAGAATAAGTCTTGTCTGTAATTTGGAATTTTCCGTTGTATTTGACTGGCAGTCGCTTTCCTTCTTTGTTGAGGACAAAAAAATTGCACAAATCAGATTTCTTGTGGATTTTAGGCGAGTATCCAAGCCTTTCAAGCCTGAAGCCTTCTTCGTTGAGGATTCGTGTACATTCCGTGGGGTCTCTAATCAACTTTTCAAAGACGGGAGTCAATAGATCCCTTAAGGGTTGAGGTTCTACTAAGATGAGTCCTAGTTCTCCGAAAAGGTAAAGCATGAATCTAGAGAAAAAGTCGCTGATGGTGGATGATCTTTGAATGATTTCATCAATCTCTCTCAGCAAAGGTGCCTTGAACTCAGAATCAGGGGACACATCCTCAATAATTTCCAGCATTTTCTTCAATTCAGACTTGTCCAGAGTCATATGCGAAAAGGCTACACGCCTCGACCTGTAATTGTAGCGAATCTCAAGCGGCTCATTCTGCCTGAATATACCGACGTGATCGATTTCTGAAAGATCATGATCCTCAGATGCGTTCCAGAAAATAGGCACAAAAGAGTGTTTCCGGTTAGACATCTTCTCACACAAGACTATAGCAGAAATCGCCTTGTAAACAGTGTAAAGCGGACCTGAGAATACGCCAGGTTGCTGACCGGTCATCACGGCATAAGTTTCACGTTGCGAAAGGGAGTCTATGTTCTGAATCACCTGTTGAGGAGCGTCCCGTTTCTGGTTATAACTGAGCAGCTTGTTTACAAGTTTCTGGCGATCTACATCGAATTCTCGGATACTTGGCGCTCTAAAGTGTTTGGAGAAAACCTGCTCTAGACTATTAGCAGAATCGAGATAATCAATTGTCACATTCTCTGAAATCACGAACTGATGAGGCAATACGTTGGTGTCCAATGCAGTCACTCCACTTTTCTTGAAGAGGGTCACTAGGATAATCCTAACGTGCAATCTTAATCTTTGCTTCGCTTTGCTTATCAGGAGCACTGGCAAGTATAGAGCATTTCGTTAGCCTTGCCTTCAATGAAGAGAGTGAACATTTCTTTTCGAGCAAATGCTTTATCCAAGAGACACAACATATCAACAGACAATCTGAGCTGTTACCCATGAAAGAGAAAGTAGAATTGATCATATCGTTTGCTGAGCTTGCCTTTCAACGATTCGACCATGCAATAAAAGATATCTCTGAGAAGGAGATCGAGTGGCAACCTGTGGAAGTGGGCAACTCAATAAGATGGATACTTACACATCTCTCTCAGCAGTGGAACGTGGGAATCCCTAGAATCATCAAAGGGGATCCAGAATATAAACCCAAAACCTGGCCTGAAGACTACGTTGGCAATAGTTCTTACTCGTCTGAGAGAATATTAAACGATATAGAAAACGGAAAAGGCATCGTACTGAACTCCCTTAACCAGTTGACTTCAGCAGAGCTCAAAGCCGAAATCTCTCTATGGGGACAGACCCGAAAACGGCAATTCGGCCTCCTGGTCTATCTGTCCGAGATATTTCACCATGTTGGACAAATCGCGTATCTCAGAGGAGTCATCAATCGCCGGAGACAGCGCGAAGAACACTTCTTAACCTGAAGCCCCTTACAGATGAGATTCTCATTCGGACAATTTCAGCAACTTCGCCGCATTCTTATGAAAGATCTTCTCTACGCTATCCTCCGTCAACCCAATTGATCGGCAAGCCCCAAGTTGCTCCATCAAATATTGGGCGCTGAAACCTCTTGGGAAGTAGCTTGAGTCACTTCCAAAAATGATGCGATCCGGACCAACAGATTCAATGACCTTCCTGAAAAGCGCCCTCAACTCAATTTCAAAAGGCATCCACTGCATCCATCGGTTTGAGCCCGAAGTATCAATGTACACGTTAGGGCATGACCAGCACAGAAGCAGAAGCTCTCTAAGGTAGCCAGCACCAAAATGAGGAATGACAAACGGGATTTTTGGAAACATCTTCGCCACCTCCCAAAGTGTGAGGGGATTCATATTCCTCAAATCCAAAGCTGAACCTCCTCCTCCACCGAGAACACCAAAGTGAATGATCACAGGGATCTCTAGGTTCTGCACCATCTCCCAAACCGGATAAATAGATTTGTCATCTATAGGTCTCGTCTGGGAAGACGCTATCACTTTGTATCCTTTCAACCCAAGCTTGTTAACGGCACGTTCAAGCTCGGAAGCGGCTTCGTCTGCGAACAAACTATGGTGGGCGAATCCTGAAAACCTGTTGGGATACAATCTTACGATCTTGGCGAGATTATCGTTTCCACCTCCAGTCACAAAATTCACTCTCTCCACATTCTTCATGTCAAGATCCGCGACCCACCTAGCTGCTTGCTCCTCATCAGAGCGTATTTCAGATTCTGGAGGTGCAAAGCCCCAAAGCCTTCTCATCTCTTCCCTGTCCTGAGATGCCTGCTCAATAAGTAGCTGGGCATTCTCCTCGCCATACCTGTCAACCAGTCGCTGTCTCCATGAGACCATCCATTGTGTCCAGTTCGAACTTGGAAAATGTGCATGGAAGTCAATAACCTTCAATCCGTGAAAGTATATCTTCTGTTTCTCAACCATGAAATCCCCCACCCTTTCCTTCTGCTATCATCTTCCTATGGATATTTTAACCTTCTTTCAAACACCTACTCTATTCGCAGAGAATCCCTTGGAGGTAGAAAGCTGCAGGTGACGGCGCGTGCAGGGTGTTTATATCTTGAGCGAATCATCTGAATAGAATAAAAAGACTGAGTTGAGATGGGCAAAAAGAGATTCAAGATCTTAGACACGTTCCCAGATTTCCTAGCCTATTGGACGCAGGCACGTTCGAAGAGTGTGAATGAACAGATCAGGGCGTGGCAGAAATCTTACATGGGAAAATATCCTGAGCTGATGGACAAACAGATCAAAAGCTATGAGAAAGAAAATGAAGATTGGCTGAGAATCGCTGAGAAGATCCTTCCATCGTTGCCTGATCGCGTTCATTTGATGCGAAAGGCGAGAGGAAACATACTTTCCGCATGTGAACTTATCTATGAAAAGGCCTCAATGACATTGGAGCTGGATTTCCAGATACTCTTTTTGATCTATGTGGGAATCGGATGTGGAGCCGGATGGGCAACTACGTATGAAGGGAAACCTGCAATTCTTCTCGGATTGGAAAACATTGCTGAGAGGAGATGGCATACAAAAAAGAAACTCAAAGGTTTGATATCCCACGAAATCGGCCACCTAGCTCACATGACATGGCGAAATGAGTGGGAGACTTTCGAGGACAAGGAGCAAGACCCATTGTTCCAGCTCTACAGTGAAGGTTTCGCTCAGAAATGTGAGCATCTCATTCTCGGAAGAGAAACATGGCACATAGGGCAAGACAAAGGATGGCTTTCCTGGTGCAGTGAACGTGAGAGTTGGTTGGCTGGGGAGTATCTGAAAAGAGTGGAAGAGAAGCAGCCTGTAAACGATTTCTATGGTTCATGGTTCAGCATCCAGGGGAGAACACATACAGGATATTTTCTTGGACACGCATTTGTGAGTGAACTGGAGAAAACTCGCAGCTTGATGGAAATAGCCCTTCTCGATCTTGACGAAGTAAGGAAGCACACTGTACAATTCCTGAACATCATAGCAGGAAGATCGACTAAGCAGTAAGCGATTTCTCTACTGTCCATGCGGTTCTGATGTCTTCTCCTATTTCCCCAATCGCTTTATATGATTGAAAACGGCTTTCGACATCGACAAATACGTCACAACTAGGACATGCAAAACATAATAACGGAGCAACATTTGGATGGAAACTATGAAGTTTCCTAAACCTGCGCCAGCATTCGTCCTCTTCCTCTTGGCTCCCACGGTCGGAGAATTGCTGTCAGGCTCAGCCCCACCAATAGAATTTTTCAATCCCTTTGGGTTCATCATTCTTGCATCGCTATATGGGAGCGGTGCGGTGATTGTCAGGGAGTTAAAAGTTCGATGGAGAAAAGGCATAGGTTCAGTGCTATTGCTTGGTGCTGCATACGGCGTTCTAGAGGAAGGATTGATGGTTTGCAGCTTCTTTAATCCTGCCTGGCCTGATTTGGGCCAGTTGGCGGTGTATGGTAGATGGCTTGATGTCAACTGGGTTTGGGCAGTGATGCTCACGATCTACCATGCGGTTTACAGCATCACCATACCAATTGTGTTGGTGGAGCTGATCTATCCTGAACATAGCCGCGAAAGTTGGGTGGGAGCGGGGGTGTTCAAGGCGATGTTTTTTCTTCTCCTGAGTGATGTCGTCCTCGGCCTCGTCTTATTCAATTCATTATTCGATTATACGCCCCCCCTTCCCCATTATGTATTCATGGTATTCGTCATGGTGCTGCTTGGGTATGCCGCGTGCAGACTTCCTTCGGAGTGGGGAAGTGATGGGAGCAGACCTCTGTCAAGACCGTTCACAATGTGGCTAATCGGCACTTCGGGAACCTTTGCCTTCTTCGTTGGCTTCGGGTTGATACCTAATATGATACCTTGGTGGCCTATAGGGATCCTGTTCGGTCCAATACTTGTCTTCCTCTATGTCACGCTTCTCAGAAGCTTCTGTTGGAAAGAGCCCAACAAGAAGCAACGGTTCGCGATCATCAGTGGAGCGCTAACTTTTTTCATAATCTTTGCTCCTCTACAAGAATTGGACGCGACCAGAACGGATAACCCTCTGGGAATGAGCATTGTGGGCTTTGCTTTCCTAGTTGGGTTGATCTTGCTTGGAAGACGTGTTTGGGCGTTCTCTCAAGCGGATAGATAGTGCTCATTGTTCAGAAGAAATTATTCTACTCTTCTCTCCAACTCGTTATCAGCGAACCAACGACAATAAAGAATACGCCCACTCCTAGAACTACTGCAGTGTTGAATAGGGCACTTGACACATTGTCGTAAACCATCGAATCTCTAAGTCCATTATTCAAGTATGTTAAGGGAAGAACATTAGCGATCTGCCGCAAGAAGTCAGGCATGAATTCCAGCGGGAAGAAGCTGCCAGATAGAAACATCATTGGAAAAGTGATTGCGTTTGCGGCAGCGTCAGCAGAATCTGACTCCTTAACAAAGCGTGCGATCACCATCCCCATTCCTGGGAAAGCTATGGCCCCTGAGACTATCAAAATCACAGAAAAGATGTTTGGCAAGAATTTCATGTTGAACACTAAGACTCCAACCGTCACGATCACTAACGTGGAGACTATGCCCATTATCAGTTCGTAGAGCACCACTCCCACAATCCACTCCAGCTTGGATAGAGGCGTCGTAGCCAATTTCTTCAATATTCCAAGCTCCTTGTTTCTGGTGTTCCACGATACGGCGCCAAAGACTCCTGAAGTCATCAGAGTCATGCCAATAATCCCTGGGGCGAAGAAGTCGATGTATTTGAACGTTTCAGAGACTATATTTTCGGACTTCACCGTGACTACTTTCGGAGGGCTCTGCCCCGTCACAACGGTATTGAAGATCTCAACAACCTGATCAATCACACTTTGCACAGTCGCAGACGCTGTGTCGACTTCTGCTGGAACCATTTTAAGAACTAGGCTGACATTGTTCCCGACAGCAACTGAACTGTGGAATCCATTCGGAATTATGAGAATCCTCTGTACCCCCTTCTCCTCGATGAACCTAGTTGTGTTCTCCGCTGAATCAACAGTGTGCAGGTTGAAGATTTCTGTTGCATTCAATATATCACAGAATGCCTTTGACAGCTGTGTTAGCTCTCCATCTGCCGTCAAATCTTGATTCTGCAAGTGCAAGTCCAGTGTTGGGCTATCACTGACACTGAAGATCGCTCCGAAAAGCAAGATAAGCAATACTGGAAATGCAAGGGTCCAAAACAAGCTGTGCTTACTTCTGAACCACATTCTGAGAGCACCAATAATGATAGCGAGTATTCTTCTCAATGTAGCTCTCCCTCCACAATCTTCTTTCCTGTAAGGTTGAGAAACACGTCTTCAAGTGTAGGTCTTCGAACTATGAGTTCAGCAAACTCTGCCTTGCTTTTATCTAGAGCCAAGACAGCACTAGGCAAGTCAGACTTCCTCTCGAGAGCCGCAAGAACATCCCCGTCATTCTCTAATCTCACATCAGAAAGTGTTTGACTCAACAGATCGTACACAGCCTCTCCTCCCTCTTCAACCATCAGAGCAGTCTTTCCACCATGCTTGGAGATCAATTCGCTGGGGGTTCCCATGGCGATTATTTTGCCGAAACTGATTATAGCAACGGTGTCCGCGAGCGCTTCGGCCTCATCCATGTAGTGAGTTGTCAAAAAGACCGTTTTTCCATTTTCCCTTAAACCTTCGATGAGGTTCCACATATCTCTTCTAGCTCTGGGATCAAGTCCAGTTGTCGGTTCGTCAAGGAAAACAACCTCTGGGTCGTTCACCAAGGCTGTGGCAATAGCCAGTCTTTTTTTCAGTCCCCCTGATAGGTTCTTGTATAACGTGTTTGCTTTGTCTTTTAGATCGACCATCTCAATCAGCTCAGAAACATCCATGCCTCCGTCATACATCTTCTTGTAGTAATTCAAGTTCTCTCTCACAGTGAGCAGATCGAAGGTATTGAAGTCTTGAGGCAACACACCTACTCTCTTCCTAATCTGTTGCTGTCCCTTTCTATCATCTATATCAAAACCTAGAATCTTCACTTTCCCTGAAGTTGGATTGCGCAGACAAACGAATATCTCCACGGTTGTGGTCTTCCCAGCACCGTTGGGACCAACGAAGGCGAAGACTTCTCCTTTGTGAACCTTGAAGGATACACTGTCTACAGCTGCTAAGTCTCCATATTTCTTCACAAGCGAATTGACTTCGATAGCAATCTCCTCCAACGCTGTCTCTCCTTTCTTTCGACAGTAGAACGATGTCAACGATATTAGTCTTTTCAATAATCATCACGTTGAGCTTTGAAACTACATAAACAGTCAGCCCGTAGGTGCATTGCGCTGAAAAGAGGGAGTTTAGGCTCTACCTGCTCAATGGAGCGGTTAAAGCGTGGCGGCGAATTTTCAGGTTTGACAACGGGGACAAATGTAGCTTGTGGTGCTCCCTACGCGCAATTCCTCGATGGTTTCACCGCATTCCGGGCACTCCTCTCCAGTTCGATACCCAACCTTAGGGTAACCTTTCACTTCTTTCCAGCTGCCTTGATTTCCCCAAATGTCTTGTTCTCCGGGACCTGGACCCCACTTGATGCCCTGTTGCAGTACGAGGCGCACAGCTCTGTGTAGTCGCGTCACGTCGTCAGATTTCAGTGTATTGGCTTTTCGATTCGGGTGAAGCCGAGCATACCAGAGAATATCCTGAACATAGACATTACCAATCCCTGCGATAAACCGCTGATCTAGTAAGTAGCTCTTGATTCGTCCTCTACGCCCATTAAGCATCGAAGCTAGTTTCTCAGCAGTGAATTCTTCTGATAGGGGTTCGATCCCCAGTGTGCTTAGTTGCGGGTGTTCCTTAAATTTGCCGGGCGGGATGACATGAACCTGTCCAAACCACGAGAAGTGTACCCATACTTGTTCATCCGTATCTAACGTGAAGACTACTCGTTCACGTTTGGGATCAGAGACTTCGGTAGCACCATGCAGGCGAATTTGGCCACCCATTCCTAAATTGAAAGCCATAGTCCAATCATCGCTCAGGATTGCGAGAACCCATTTTCCTCGTTGTTGGGACCTGAGAAAAGTACGGCCAATCAACGTGCGACGAAAAGCCTGAACTGATCGATTCAAGACTTTTGGTTGATTGACCTTTACATCGAGGATTGTACGATTCTGGAGAGCATCATTCATGCTTCTGGCCAGGATAACAATATCCGGTAGTTCAGGCATTAATATTCATCTCTCGAAACAAGTTCCCTGCTGCAGATAGTAGTGGCTGCGGAGGCTCAAAGTATATTCCCTGCACCGAAGTTTGGACGGGCGGTGCTAAATATCGAAACAATAGGCCTCCGAGGAGAAAGAATCGCCTCGATGACCTGGACCATGACTCTAACGTTCTCTCCGGCGTGTGATCGATTCGCATACCTCTCCTGCTAGCATCTAATATGTAGCGTATTTCATATACAAATCACTTTGTCATGAACTTTTCGAATGTCACAATTGCTGAAACAGTGCTTGAAGCTGTTCTACTATTCCTCTGCCAAGCATATACCAGTAGACTCGCCTTTTCAACTCATTTCTTGAGAATAGTCCCTGCATCCTTCTTTTCCAAGATCCGTAGAAGCGTCTGTAGCATTTGTAGAGTTCCTTCTGCACTTCTTTTCTTGACAGTGCTTCAGTTGGCATTATGGCGTGTACCATGTCATAATTTGACCAATTGAAATCTTCTATCCAACCCTTGCTTTTGGCCTCTTCAAAGAGCTCCGTTCCTGGAAAAGGTGTAAGTATTGCGTATATGACGAAATCCGGATCCAGTTCCTCCATGAACCTCCTTGAGGCTTCTATCGATTCGATCGTATCTTTCCGTTCTCCTATTATGAACATTGCTTGGGCAAAGATGTCATTCTTCTTCAAGAGTTTAACGGCTCGCTTCGCGTCTCTTGGAGTTATATTCTTCTTGAAAGCCTCAAGAGTTGACCGCCTTGAGCTTTCCACCCCCAAAAGCACCCAGCGGAGACCGGACTTTCGCATTTTAGGCAAAATATGTTTATATTCTATGATGTCATCGCATCTTGCTTGAGTGAACCACATGAAGTCTTCTGATAGCCTTTTCTGAATAATCTCATCAGCCAATCTGCTTCCATGTTCACCAATTCCGAAATTATCATCCGTTAGCCAGATGAACCTGCTTCCGAAATTGTGATAGCAATAAGCCATTTCATCAGCAATCCGTTCCGGGGGCTTCTTTCTCCAAGTTCCTCTCCAATGGCTCCATTGCGAACAAAACGTGCATCGATGCAGACAACCCCTGGAACCTTCGATCAAGGCATAAGGAG
>CAYGAG010000040.1:5484-15353 GCA_964347765.1 uncultured Candidatus Bathyarchaeia archaeon | reverse complement strand
GATCCAAATGAGAATTATGATGAAGCTTCATCTTTATCTCCTGTCCCCGTTTCATTGTAGATGGGGTCGCGGGGATTTGAACCCCGGATCGCCAGCGCCCCAGGCTGGTATCCTTGACCAAACTAGACGACGACCCCACTGGAACAAGGCGTATTCTTTAGTGTTTCGTGGCTTGAATGAATCTAGTTTTCTGATGCTTTTCGAATCGCAAAGCGGTTTGTCGTTTGGCTCTTCGAGTATTCTTAACTATCTTGGTGTGTGCCTAGCTTTTGTCTATAGGATTTTTCCATTCTTCATTATTACTTCGTCTGTGTCTTCGATTTTGATTGTTGCGGTGGGAAGGGTGACAAAGTCCCAGTGCATACTTGATTTTGATGTGCCTCCATAGCTGATGTTTGAGCCGAAGGCCACGTGGACGGAACCTCCTAGTTTTTCATCAGTGAGAACGTAACCTATCGCCTTGTTGATTGCAGGATTACATCCTATCCCTAACTCGGCGATGTTTGTGGTTCGTACTTCTTTTTCCTTCTTATCAATCTCTAGGCATCGTTTGAAGGTGTCAATCATCTGGTCGCCGTTTACCTCTGCGGTGCACTCGTCTAGAACCAGCTTTCCATCTTTGAAGCGAAGCTCAACGTCTTTGATGATCTTGCTGGTGAACCCGTCTATAGTGATGGGGCAATACAGGCTTCCTTCACCATAGTTCTCATGAGGTGCGATGAAGAGTTCTCCAGCGGGCAGATTGTTTCCCAGATCATTTATCTCTATATCATGGTCATCAACGATACCGTCATCTTCGTTGATGCGTCTTCCTTTGATCTTGCAGGTGAAATCTGTACCTTTGCCATCTGTGATGCGAAGAACATCCTTGCCCCGCAACTTATCAGCAAGCTTGGAAGTGCTTGCCTTGAGCCTAGAATGAGGAACCATCATCCCTTCCACTATCAATCGTTCCAAGTCATCATAATCCACATCGTAAAATTTCGCAGACTTCGCCGTCGGCCATCCAGCATAAGTCCACTTCTTACCCCTACCCGATTCTTCTCCATAAAGCTCCTTACGAATCGGAACATTCGCTTCCGTTCTGGCTGCAACCTTGTCCCTAGGAAACTCGGTCTTAATCGCAGGATCTTCATATGGTTCAACCACAATGTAAACATCTGCCTCCTTAACAGCACCCAAATAATGCCTCGGAGTGACCTCCAACACATCTTTCTCAACCTCATCAAAAACTCTCGCCATATAGTCATCCGATGTCGAAACAATCATGGGTTGAGCACCCTTCTTGTAACATAGAATTCCAATCTCTTCCAGCAGCTTCTGAGTGTGGGCTCCGCCACGTATTACAACAGCCTCTCCCTTCTTGAGATTCATTCCCATAACAATGGATTTGGCACATTTCTCCATCTTTTCTCTTGTAATCATAACTAAATCCTCAATAAACCAAAACAAGCATTTTCACGCTTATTAAGACTATCTAGCTCACAGCTTCAATCAACCAAGTCCTTCCGGCAGTCTCCGCTACGAGCCTTCTGACAGGTAAAGACAGAAATCATCAATAGGAATATAGGTGACCCACAGTTTGAGTCCGTACTGGCTCGCAGTTTTAGACGAATTGAATGCGCCATGACAGAGGAGTCAGAAGATTCAGGCTGCCGCGAGTTCCCTCACTTTTCTCAGGTTTTCCGTGTCAGTTCTCCGTTCATCTATAGGCGTTTCAAGGATTAGGGGAAGCTCTCTGAGTCTGCTCTTCAGAATATTCCTGAACCCCTTTTCCCCGATTCTTCCCATTCCAATATGTTCATGTCTATCAACTCCGGATCCCTGCCCCGCCTTAGAATCGTTCAGATGAACAAGCTTAAGGTTTCCAAACCCAATTGTGTCATCAAATCTCTCCAATGTATTCTCTACTGCGTTCCAGGAGACCAAGTCATACCCCGCTGCATAAGCATGAGACGTGTCAAAGCACACGCCAACACGCTGCCTATCCTCAATCCCGGAACAAATGTACTCGATATCTTCGAATGAAGATCCCATGCTATTCCTTGTCCCGGCAGTATTCTCCAGAAGAAGCACAACGCTGTCATCCACAGCCGCCAAGGAATCATTGATTGCCCTGACAATCCTCTTGAAACCAACGGTTCTTCCGTGCCCTAGATGGCTCCCGAGATGAGTCACAATATAAGGGACCCCCAGACTGCTGGCTCTGCACAACTCCTCTTTAAGAGCCTTCACTGACTTGAAATAGACACTCTTCTTCGGAGAGGCAAGATTCAACAGATAAGGTGTATGAATGAAAACAGGTCCTATCCCACTCTTCACCAATTTCCTCTTGAAACTCTCAACCTCTTCCAAGCCAAGACTCTTCGCTTTCCATCCTCGGGGATTCCTGGAAAACATCTGGAACGTATTGCAGTCTCTTATGACAGCTCTATCAACTACTTCATCTATTGATCCTGCAATCGAGAGGTGAAGCCCAAGCTTAAGTTCCATCCCCGTCCATTCCGATCAAGTTTCATGCTAGAAATCTCTAACACTCCTAATCATTAGAGTCTTCTTCCTTGAAAAATTTAATAGTGCATCAACGGTTCTGTAGCAATATCTAGTACGGTGTGTTGTGGCTTCATGAAGAACAAGATTGTCCTGATAATGGGATCCAAAAAGGATCTGGATTTTTCTCGCGAGATAGCCAACCACTTGAAGACTTTCAAGCTGGACTGCCAGTTCAGAGTAGCTTCTGCCCACAAGACTCCTGAGAAAGTTCTGAAGATCCTGAAAGAATATGAGAAGGAGAAGATCATCTACATCACTGTTGCAGGCAGGTCCAACGCATTAAGCGCCTTTGTTGATGCCAACACGACAAAGCCAGTCATTGCCTGTCCCCCATACTCAGAGAGATTCGGCGGCGTCGACATATATTCCACTCTCAGAGTTCCAAGCGGAATAGGCCTGCTCGCAACCATAGAGCCAGAAGCAGCCGCGATTGCTGCCGCAAAGATCCTGGCCCTAGAAGATCAAGAACTTGCGAACAAACTTCAACAGTATCAGATGTCAAAGAGAGAACAGATAGAAAAGGCTGACAGATCAGTCGAAAAGACGAAACTGTGAACCCTATGGGCAGCGTAAAGGATCTAGAGATCATCAAGAAACCCAGAAAAGACATGATGGGTATCGGAAGATTCCATTTTTCTGACCGATACTCAGTCTTCGACTGGGGTGCAATGCCTGACAGAATCGAGCACAAAGGATCCGCCCTCTGCATGATGGGCGCCTATTGCTTCGAAAAACTTCTCTCAAGAGACATAAACACTCACTACAGAGGCCTTGTCAACCAAGACGATGAACTGGTGAGGCTGAAGGAGCTGGATCAACCAACAAACATCATGGAACTCGACTTGGTCAACGTGATCAGACCTCAAGCTCGGGTGGAGCATGGCAGCCTAAGATATGACTATAGCATGTTCACAACAGAGTTGAGCAACTACTTGATTCCTCTCGAAGTAGTATATAGAAACGGTTTGCCCGAAGGCTCTTCCGTATTCAAAAGGCTAGAACGCGGCTCAACCACAATCGAAGAGCTGGGGCTGGATCATCATCCCACGCCCGGCGAATGGCTTTCCAAACCGATCTTCGACGTCAGCACAAAACTTGAAGAGAAAGACAGATATGTCTCATGGAAGGAAGCCGAAAGAATTGCAGGCTTGATAGACCAGGAAGTAAAAGACGTCAAAAGCGTGCTTTTGGAAGTCGACAACGTAATAACAGATGTAGCCGCGAACGCAGGCTTCAAGAACGAGGATGGCAAAATCGAGTTAGCTTTCAACCCTCAACGGAGACTCATGGTCGTCGACGTAATCGGAACTCTTGACGAATGCAGATTCACATATGGCGGGCTACATGTCAGCAAAGAACTGGCTAGAAAATTCTACAGAAGAACAGACTGGTATACAGCTGTAGAAAAGGCAAAGATAAGAGCCGAAGAAGAAGGAGTCAAGGACTGGAGAAGACTCTGTCCACACAGCCCACCGAGGCTTGATCCAACCTTAAGGAACATAATAAGTGAGATCTACATGGCTGCAGCAAACAGACTCACAAGTCAAGAACTGTTTGACGTCTCCGACTTCGATGAAGCCATGAGAAAATATGGAAGCTATAAAAGTGGAGACTAGGTGACGATCTCCTTCAGTCGATCTGCTTTCCAAGCTCTTCTGATCTCTAGAGCTATACGGTCTCCCATACTCATAGTTTTCTTATACTTGGCATTTGCATATTGAGATCCTATTCCCATGTGTACGTTTGTACCTCCCCCGTGTCGCAGGGCGATGTCCTGAGTCACTGGGATATGCATATACGGGTTCCTCTCTTCTGGCACATCATACAGTCCATAATCTGTTGCTGTCTTTGCTTCTGTGCCGCTTGTGAAATCAAGCTTGGCCGCTGGCTTGAGCTCATACTTTGAGACGCGATCCCAAGTGATCAGTGTCTGTAGACACCAGGCTCCTATTATCCCTGGAGGACCATGCTCCTTGCATGCAAGCATGAAACGATCAGCATACCTGTGGACATCCTTCAGTAGAGATTCTCTGAGACTTAACACCGCATGAGCTGTAACCTCAAAGGACGGAATCTTCCTCAGCCTCTCTTGAACATCATTTGGCAGCCTTTTCAAACCATCCAAAATCGTTTCTCTCCTCTCATCTATTGAGAGAAACTGGTTGGCCAAGCACATCCTTGCTTCTTCAATTCCCGCGTTGTACAACTTTGCGAAGTAATCATCCACATCTCCCCATTCACTCATCGCATCCAGAGGCGAGAAGAAAAAGTTGAAGTTAGCGTGGGGTCCTAACACAATCTGCTCTACACGACCGTTTTCCAACCCCTCTCTATCTATGTTCCCTGCCTCAACCTCCTTCGCGACCTTTTCTTCTAGATGTTGCGAATCAGCAGCGAATATGAACTCTCTCTCAAAAGCTCTATGCGCGTGTTCCGCCTTCAGAACCATCGGTTCATCTACAGGTTCCTTAAACCTCAATCCTCCTTCATGGGCTTCGTAATCGTAAGATTTTGGGTAGGGTATGTTCGCTTGTTCTGCGAACCAGTAATAGTCCCTTTCAATCTCTCCTCTGTTCTCAATTTTCAAAAGCATTCTCGAACCGACTATAGGAACTGCAAAGTCATTTTCGATCACACTGCAATATTCATCTCCTCCCACGTAGACTGAGAAAGCCCTATTCGGAATCTGCAGACACTCCAAATCAACTAGTTCGTCAACATGCCTAACAATGTCCGAATACTTCTCAAGAATCAGTATGATACTTCTCCAATCACCATCCTTCCTGATATCCTTCGAATCGCTTACAACCCGAAGATTCCTTTTCACAAGGCTCGGCAGATCCTCTACAGATTCGCCAACCTTGCCAACCATAGGATTTTGCAGGTAGATTCTCGCCCTACTAGGAGTAGTATAGATTATGCTTCTCAGACCATAGTTCCGTTGGCCTCCCCAAGCATCTAAGGCTGAGTGAGATCCCAAGTTCAGCCCAATTGGTTCCTTGTATTTCTCAACGATTTCCCGCATTTCTTCTCTATCAATTGTCATACAGATCACAAGTTTTAGCTAAGGAATCTAGTGTCCAAGATTTTAAGTCTTTTTCACAATCCACTGTAAAACATCCTAAGTGATTTAAGTTCTAGAGGCGTCCTCTATCCAGTTCTTACATACATGGTTATAAGAAAAGCACGAATGATTATTCTTGGAGAAGGGAGTTGGCTGAGTCTTTCAGATGGCTCTTTGTAGATTTCATTCCCTTACTTCATGATAGAAGAAGGGTGGCCAGACAATTTCAAGTGGAGATGTGGCTTGATCCCTCTCCCATTACGAGGGAATTGAAGATCAACACGTTCAAGCAATACAGAAAAGACGTTAGTCCAGAACTAAGATACATTGTCTGAGATGTTGCAGACTTCCAAAACTCTCTTGAAACCCTCACGAGTTCCATACTTCTTGTAATCTCTCAGCGCATCAATAAGTGTCTCCTTATCTACTCTACCCAATATTTCGGCAACTTCTTCTGCAACCGCACCTCCGATGAATAGAAACTGGCAGATGGAGGTCACGTTGGACGGCCGCCGATCTTCGCTGGCGGACTCAAAGTCTACTATGAATGGCTTTCCGTTTCGGTTGATTATAATGTGTTTAGGAGCATGACTTAATTCTCCATGGTCTAAACCTGCTTTGTCAAGGCGCCAACACTGTTCCAAAACCTCACGCAAAAGATTTGCCGCCTGTTTTCTTTCTCTGTTTATTTCAAGCCATGCTGGAAGTAGAAGGCCATCTATGAACTGCATCAAGAGAAAGTTTTCACCGACTTTCAAGAGTTTCGGTCCCACGTACAAAGAGTTTGCCCTTTTTAACATCTCTCCTTCATGTTGCATCTGAACACGATCAGCATCAACTCTCCGAATCTTCAACGCCTCCTTTCTATCATCTCTGACGGCTATTACAACCACTCCCACGTAGCCCTTGCCCAAGACAGGCGTGTTGAAAACTTCCTTTTCTCCTTTGAACTGCAACTCGGTTATGTCCAACTTGCGAAGCTCTTCGAGTCTTGTCCTAAATTCCTGTTCGCTTGGTCTTGGATAGCATATTATTGACATGTAGGGCTCCCTATCCAACTGGTCAATGGATATTCTGAACGCTTCTGCCAAACCACACCCTCTTTCTAACCTGTTTCTCCTTGCCAGAATAAACGTTTTAGGCAACATCGTAAAGTTAATAGGAAACCCTCAGCACTAAAATGCTAACTCATTACGGGGTTTAGGAATGCCAAAATTCAGACAAACAGGCGATATACTCAAGCTGATGAGCAAGAAAGAGGACATACGCAACATAGGCATAATCGCCCACATAGATCACGGCAAAACAACCATGACCGATTCATTGCTGGCTGAAGCTGGGTTACTGTCACCTAAGATAGCAGGCGAAGCCAGGGCGCTGGACTACTTGGAGGAAGAGCAGAAGAGAGGAATAACCATAAAGACAGCCAACATCTCCCTTCTGCATGAGACTGAAGGGCATCCCCACATAATCAACCTGATTGACACGCCGGGCCATGTAGACTTCACCGGCAAAGTGACCAGAGCTTTGCGCGCCATCGATGGCGCCGTCGTCGTAGTAGACGCCGTAGAGGAGGTTATGGTTCAAACAGAAACAGTAACCCGTCAAGCCCTTGAAGAAAGAGTGAAACCTGTCCTCTTCATAAACAAAGTAGACCGGCTAATACGGGAGCTGAAGCTTACCCCGGATGAGATTCAAAGCAAGTTCGTCCGCATAGTACGTGACTTCAACAACCTTATCGACCTTTATGGAGAGCCAGAGACCAAGAAGAAATGGAAAGTTGATCCTGCAAAGGAGACCGTTGCTTTTGGATCAGCCCTCCACAAGTGGGGCTTCACCCTCAGCATGGCCAGAAAAAGGAATCTTAAGTTCACCGACATTGTAGATGCATACAAGAAAGACGAATTCCAAAAGCTTCCCGACATGCTTCCACTCCACGAAGCAATACTTGACATGGTAGTGAAGAATCATCCCAACCCAGTTGATGCCCAGAAATACAGAATAGAAAAGGTCTGGAAAGGGGAGACGGATACAGAGATCGGGCAGGGAATGCTCAACTGCGACGACAATGGCCCTACGATCATGTGTATAACTCTGGCTCAGATGGATCCTCATGCAGGATTGGTTGCCACCGGCCGCCTCTTCTCAGGGTCTATGAAGGAAGGTGGTCAAGTGTACCTAGTCAACGCCAAGAAAGGATATCGTGTGCAGCAGGTCTCCATGTATATGGGAGCCTTCAGAGAGGTTGTGAATGAAATCAGCGCTGGCAACATAGCCGCCCTGTTAGGTCTTGACCTGGCTAGGGCAGGAGAGACCCTGGTGGATGCTGAGCATAAGGATACGATGTTCCCGTTTGAACGGATCAAGTATGTTTCAGAACCAGTAGTGACGATAGCTGTTGAACCTAAACATCCTAGAGAACTGCCTCGTCTAGTGGATGCTATGAGCCGGCTTTCCATCGAAGACCCTAACCTGGTAACAACGATAAACAAGGAGACAGGTGAATACCTCTTAAGCGGGATGGGCGAACTCCATCTAGAGATCGCCGTGAAGTTCCTAAGAGACTACGGCGGTGGAATAGAGATCACAACTTCCCGACCCATAGTAGTTTACAGGGAAAGCGCACTCAAACCCGGTGTCGTGGCTATGGCGAAAAGCCCAAACAAGCATAACAGGTTCTGGGTGCAGATCGAGCCCCTTGAAGAAAAAGTGATAAAGATGATTGAGAAGGGCGATATCGCCGAGGAGATGGGTCGGAAGCGAGTGGGCACTACACTGAAAAACGAGGCTGATTGGCCAACAGAAGAAGCTAGAAACGTATGGGGCATAGAAGAGCATAGGAACATAATCGTTGACCTAACCAAAGGTGTTCAATATCTACGAGAAGTCAGAGATATGATTCTATCTGGTTTTCGATGGGCTTGCGAAACCGGGCCTTTGTGTGAGGAACCTATGAGAGGTCTAAAAGTGAAACTGACGGATGTGAAACTCCATGAAGACCCTGTGCACCGCGGTCCCGCACAGGTCATGCCTGCGATACGCCGAGGCATACTAGGTTCTTTTCTAACCGCGAAACCTGTCATCTTAGAACCTATCTACAAGATCGGAATCTCAGTCTCTGCCCAATGGGTGGGAGAATCCTCCAGCATGATCACGCGGAAACGCGGAAGAATAGTCTCCTCTGAACAGAGAGGCGCCCTCACCAAGATCACAGGATACATACCAGTCGCTGAAACGTTCGGCTTGTCCGCAGATATGCGTTCTGCAACCTCAGGCCATGCCTTCTGGCAATGCACGTTTGACCATTGGGAGAAAGCGCCAGAAAACGTTACGGCAGAAGTCATCCAACAGATCCGCGAAAGAAGAGGCCTACAACCAAAGGTTCCGTCACCGAGCAAGTTCATAGACGAAGCCTAATACACGCATTCCGAGCACTCTTCTTTTCAACAGGAGCCAACGCATTGAAGGCAAAATATGAGAAGTTGAGAAGGATAGTGCAGAAGGAACTCTCCTGCTCTGCTCATGCTATGGAGCATATTGAAAGAGTCTTCACCCTATGTCTACATCTAGCCGAATACGAATCAAATGTTGATCTCGACGTTCTAAAAACCGCCGCATTACTTCATGATCTGGCACGCGTCAAAGAATTCAGAGACAAGACAGGAACAATCGATCATGCAACACTAGGAGCTGAAATGGCTGCAAGAATCTTGAAAGACTTGCGGCATTCTGACGAGAAGATCTCCAGAGTCAAACATTGCATAACAACCCATCGCTTCAGAGGAAACTCAAAACCTCAGACAATAGAGGCAAAGATCCTTTTCGACGCAGACAAACTGGACGTCTTAGGAGCAGTCGGCGTTGCCCGCTCCTTCATGATGGCCGGTCAATATGGCCAGAAGATCTATTCAGACATTTCACTCAAGAATTACTTAGCGAACAATGTCCTGGGGCAAAAGACTGATGGAAGGATAATAGACATTTCAAAACACGCTCCAAACCTTGAATTTCAACTGAAGTTCAGCCGTATCCTAAGCAGCATGTACACTGAAAGAGCCAAAGAAATGGCTAAGGAAAGGTTCCGCTTCATGAATTCCTTCTTTCGGAGACTGGAGGCAGAACTTTCCGTAAAAGCTTAATCTGTTGATTATTCCTTCTCTTCTTTCTCTTCTGTTTCGGCTTCTTTGACAACTTCGGCTTCTTTCTCTTCTGTTTCGGCTTCTTTGACAACTTCGGCTTCTTTCTCTTCTGT
>CAYGAG010000040.1:0-5384 GCA_964347765.1 uncultured Candidatus Bathyarchaeia archaeon | reverse complement strand
TTCGGCTTCTTTGACAACTTCGGCTTCTGCGAATCTTCTAGCCACTCTTGTTATCCGTATCTTGACGTGCTCGCCTGGTCTTGCATCGGGCACAAAGGTCACTAGACCTTTTATTCGGGCTATGCCTTCTCCTCTGCGACTTGTCTCTTGGATATCGACTTCGTACTCTTTTCCTACTTCCACAGGTTTCGGGAGGAATCTGTCTCTACCAAAGCCTCTTCTTCTTTCCATGCGATTTCACCTCTCATTTCTCGAATATGTTGATCTTGTTTTTTCAATGGACGCTTTGTGTCACTCTACTGACATTGATCCATATCTTCCTATATTCAGCTGAATTTCTCCTCTGAAGCTTGTGACGTATCCGTTTTCTATCTTGATCTTGTCATTGACATTCACTTGGTTGATCTGCTTGTTCCAGAGCGTCAATTTGATGTTGCCTGTGTCGTCGCTAAGGATAGCATTGGCCACCTTGAATGTCTTGTCACTTGTTCGGGATTGAACTTCCCGCGGCTCAGTTTTCTCTATGATTGTTCCTTCCACGTCGATGCGTTTCATCCCGTCACGCAAATCTTGTATCTTCATTTTGATCTCCTTCTCTAGCCCACTCTTTCCGCGAAAGCGAATTTGTTGCCTAATGATACTATTTTAACTTTGACTCTTTCACCCACTCTACCTCGTGGAACAAAAATCCGATAACCTTGTACAATCGCTATTCCGTCGCCCCTGCTTCCAATATCATTGATGACAACATCCAACACCTGATGTTGCTGTACAGGAGCCTTCTGAGAAGTCGGCTTGCTTGGACGGTAGCGCCTCTTACTTCCACGCCTTCTAGGTTTTCTTTTAGCGTTTCTCGTCTTGTCCGGCAGCCTTCTTGGCATATCATGTTTTCGTCCTATTCGCGGAACCAGCCTCTGCAGCAAAACTCTAGTGTTATATTTGTAACACGGGTTTTGTGAAGACCAGTTAGATGCAGAAAAGCCCCGCAACCATATAAATCTTGCTAACGGTTCATTCGTAACGCAATGCTTCCACGGGATCCAGCTTTGCTGCTTTCCTTGCAGGATATAAGCCGAAAATAATGCAGACTACCACAGCAAAGATGAAGGCTGCTACAGTCCATTCTGGCGTGAAGATAGGGTTTATCGTCATTCTTTGGGGTTCTGCGACTTGGAAACCTGTGTTTTGCTGTTCCGGCTGAACGAATTCGGATAAGCCATATGCTAACAAGTACGAGAGTCCGTAGCCTGTAACGATACCGATTAAGCCGCCTATCGCACCTACTAAAACTGCTTCCATAAGAAATATGGATAGAACTGTTCGGCTCTTAGCTCCAATAGCCTTCAATATTCCGATCTCCCGGATCCTTTCCATCACTGAGACCGTCATTATGTTCATTATACCTATCCCAGCGACAAGAAGCGATACAGAAGCTACAGCCATAAGAAAGAGTTGAACAACTGTTAAGATCCGATCAACCTGCCTGATAAACGTCAGAGGAACCAAAATAGTAACCTTAAACGGTGGGAAAATGCTTTCAATCTCATCTGCAATCCTTTCAGACTCTTCTGGATCGAAAATTTTGACAAAGATCAGATCGGACTCCTGAGAATCAAACATCTCCCGCGCAGTCTCCAGCGGAATGAACACCCAATAATCAAAGTTCGTTATTCCTGGAGTTCCTCTTTTCTGCAGTGTTCCAGCAACGGAAAATGTGTAATTCCATAGTTCATAGTGGGGAAACGGTTGCGCTTCTAGTGTTCTAATGGTCACTGTTACATTGTCATCTGCTGTTGCGAAGGGGACAGTATTATTTTCAGTTTGATAGTTTACCTTATATCCTATGACTATTGTGTCGTTTCTATATTCTTCTGGGGGTTCACCGTCTTCAAAGATGAACCTATCTGGAAATACCTGGGCGAACTGTGTAAAGTTGACAGCTGTAGCAACAAAAGCATGAGTCTTCTTGTTGCCGTTGTAAAGAGTCACATTGCCAATCTGCATGACCTGAGTTACGGCGTTGACGCCTGAGATGTTGGAGATCTTTTCAACATGCTCATCGGTGAAGCGATCTCGTGCCAGTCCTGCGAAAAAACTTCCAGGGATTACCGTCAAATTGTTCAGCTCAAATCCTGTTTCCATCCTATTCCTTATCTCCAGCCGGAATCCTTCTCCAAGAGATGCTAGGCCGATTATAGCCGTGATGCCAATTGCAACACCCAAGGTTGTGAGGGATGCTCTAAGCCTCCTTTGACCCATTCCTTCCCAGGCCATACCCAATATTTTGACTAATCTCATCCTCTCTTACTCCTCAGGACTTTGTTCTATTTCTTCGATTAGGCCATCCTTTAGGTGTATTATACGGTGAGCTGCTTCTGCGATGTTAGGGTCGTGGGTCACAGCGACAAAGGTCTGGGCTTTCTCTTTGTTCAGCCTTTTCATCAACTGGACTATATCCCATCCTGTCTTGGTGTCAAGATTTCCTGTAGGCTCATCTGCCAGAATGATCTTAGGATCATTGACTAAAGCCCTAGCCATAGCGACACGCTGTCGTTCTCCTCCACTCAGCTCCGTGGGTCTATGATTCATACGGTCTTCCAACCCGACAAGCTGCAACATTGCCTTAGCTCTGGCTGCTGATTCCTTCTCGGGCCAACCTGCTACAGTTAATGGCAGTTCGACGTTCCTCAGCGAGGATAATCGAGACAACAAGTTAAAGAATTGAAAGACAAAACCGATTTTTGACAATCGAAGCTCAGCCAACCTGTTGTCACTAAGTTCAAGAACGTTGGAATCATCAATGAATATATCGCCCTCGTCAGGACGATCTAAACATCCCATTAAATGGAGCAGAGTTGACTTCCCACTACCGGAAGGGCCGAAGATCGTCAGAAATTCCCCTTCCTCAACATCAAAGCTTACACCACGCAGAGCGGGAACGATGACCTTGCCCATTTGATAAGCTTTCTTGACTTGATGAACTTTCAGTATAGCTTTCATTAGGCCTGTTAAATGTTTCAGTGTGCGACTTAAAGGTTTACTTGGAGACCTGGTTGTTTGTTTAGGCAAGGAAAAGCAGGACATAGTATGGCAGGAATCCGACAACTCCAATAATGGCGCTCTTACCTAAAGGCAATTCGAATACTACGCGAACTCCTATGATTGACAATACTATAGACCAAACTGGCCTGAGAAGAGAGGCGGAGAGACTGAACAGAATCATGGTCTGCAATACTGAGGAAGGAGCCGTGGAATCAACGGAAAAATAGAGCGGTGGAACAAGTGCGTAGAAAATAATGAACAATAGCTCCATTACAACTAAAGCTATCAGCGTATAGCCTACTATCACCAAGAAAATCTTAAGTTCTCCCTTAACCTGCAGGAGTCGAGCTATGATGAACAAAACGAAGCTGAAGAGTATCCAATAGAATGGAAAACCCATCACAGCATCCAAGGCGAAAAGGACAATGTTGCCACTCACCATATTAAGTAACGGCTGAAAGCTGTCTGATTGGAAGAACACCTTGTCGATGAGCATTGTCAGATTCCCTCTAGCCGTCTCCGCCCAAACCAATTCGAGTTCTAGACCAGTGATGTTGTCCCATGAGGCATTGAGACTGCTATTAAGCCACCGACCGAAGTCGTTTGCCAATGGAATCGTAATATTCTTCCATGTGCCATTCTGCATCTGACCGACTACAGCCGTAAGATCAGTGTAGAAATACTCCTGTGTGTCTGAAAAAAGATACAATGTAGACTTTTGAGGGGATGTTGCCTCAGGATGAATCCATTTTAACGCAAAACTAATATTCTCATACCCATGGGTGCGTGAGCAATCTATATGTCCAATGCCGGCTAGCCGCATCTGTATTTCAGTTGCATTGGCTAGATAGGATTGGATGCTTGTATATCCCAGAACGGTGTCTTTGCTGTTGCAGCTAATGTTTCCTTTTGATGTCCAGATCGTGCAGTTCTCTGTCCAGGGGTCTGGGTTATAAGGATCCACAAATTCCGGCGTCGTATCTTGTACATAAAATTTCGAGGCTCTAGTGTATTCCCTTCCTACACTGGCTGCAACAAAGAGAAGCATTATGAGAAGTGGACCTATAATTCTCGGCCTCTGCGCTATTTCTTGAAATGTCTTAAAGGGTGAATATATGATCTTGAGAATTCCGTAGGCGAACAATTATCTAAACCTCGCTTGAACCTGATCGTTGAGTATTCGTTGACGACCTTTTACATCCCATTTTTCAGTCGCCTATAAGTTGTGTAATCCAGGTATTCTAGAAACGGATTGTCCGATTGATATTTAACCGTTAGTTTCTGCTGGGCTCTCTTTTGCAGTATCTGGGTTGTAGTTATAAAGGAGTAAGCGTCGCTGCCAGCTCCTGAGCCGTAACTGGCAACCAAGATCCTTTGATTTGGTCTTGCCATGTCCAGTAGGGCTGCTAGGCCTACAGGTGAAGATCCTGAGTATGTGTTACCGAACTTTGTTACTTGCAGTGATGGCCCGTACTGTTCTTCTTTGAATCCCAAGTGCTCGGCAACCTTGACTGGAAATCGGTAGTTAGGCTGATGAGTGACGAAGTAGTCAATGTCTTCTACTTGGAGGTTCAGGCGTTTCATCAATGTCTTGGCTGATTTGCTCACATGCTTGAAATATGCGGGGTCTCCGGTGAATCTTCCCCCATGCATTGGGAATGGTTCTCCATCTCTTCGCCAAAAGTCAGGCGTGTCAGAAGTACAGGAATACCAGCCTTCAATCTCAGCTATCACGTCATGCTTTCCTATGATGTAGGCACATCCTCCATATCCTACAAAGAGGTCAAGTTCCCCTCCAGGCGAGTCGCGAGGAGCAGCTTGGGAATTGTCTGCACCTATCACCATAGCATACTTGATATATGATTTGGAGTAGTTGACTAGTGAAGCTGCGTCTTTAAACATGCTTGTGGCAGCTTTGCATGCGAATTCTGTGTCTACTGCATCGACTCCCTGCACATCTTCATCTTCTTCTCCAAGCTTTAGAACCTGAGCGACCTTGGACGCTATGGGCTTGACAGCGTATGGATTGGATTCGGATCCTACGTAGATCTTACCAACCAGCGAGCAACCAACTCCAGAGTGGATCAACGCAAGCTTTCCAGCCTCAACGGCAGCAGTTATAGCGTCTTCATCGATGAACGGCACTGAGCGTTCCATGCTCCTCTCTCGTATTCTGAACTTGGAGGTGTATACTCCATAACCGACTATTCCAGGTACATCATACTCTTTGTTGGGCTTGATGACAACGCGCTGCTGATGTGGATAATACTGGTCAGCCAGTGTAAAGGCCAAGGAGATAGTGGGTATAACGTCTCTTCTTCCTACAGAATAGCGTCTTCTAA
>CAYGAG010000039.1:0-15976 GCA_964347765.1 uncultured Candidatus Bathyarchaeia archaeon | reverse complement strand
TATTTGGTCTTAGCGCCTCAGACCTATGCGGCAACAGAACTGGAGACATTCAATCTTACAGTTTGGCTGAACAATACTATATCTCAGCAAGAACTTGTCTACATTGAATTCGTGCTGAAGTATGATTCAGCAATCTTGAATGTTACCCAAGTCTATGAGGAGACGTTTCTTACTGCATTTGGCGATACCACTTTCAATTCCACATTCGACGCAGGTAGCATAACAATCGAGAACTACATCAATCCTCCGTACAGTCCTCCCTACCCAGAAGGAAGCGGACCAATCGCTACGATAACCTTCGAAGGCATATACCAAGATATTGTTGAACGGTACAGCACACTGAGATTCCTCAACACGCAATTCCTCAACACCACAGCAGGAACAGTCACCGTAGTCACAGCAGACGGATCTTACAAGATCGCAGAGACTGCAGCAGAGATCACCATTAGTCTACACTCAGAAGATTGGGTGAAATACAACAGCGATTATAAGGTGCTTGAAGGATCACTAGTAGTTATAAACGGAACCATCACCCCAGCCAAGGAAGATGTCAACGTGACGATATACGTTATACTCGCTCTTGTTGACCCAAGAGTCTTGACATCAACCCTCACAGATGCTAATGGGCACTACACGTATCCATGGCTAACCAACGAAACCAGCGGGCTATCCCTCCTAGAAATTCTATTGGGATTCAAAGCTATGTGGGAAGAAGGCACAGAGGTTATTGCAGAGAGCGATCCTTGGCAGTCTCTGGAGATCGTGCCTGCGCTAGAAGAAAGCGAAATCTCTATCAGCATCAACCCAACCACGGCTGTTCTCGGAGGAGACGTCGTTATAAGCGGGGATATCCAACCATACGGAAGCGCCCCCTTCGTGAATGTTTCGATTTATTACAGACCTGAAAACGAAACAGACTGGATCGAGATTGCAAAGGTCAAGACCAATTCGGACGGTCATTATAGCTATCGATGGACTGTCCAGAACCTAGGCACCTACATTATAAAGAGCAGCTGGCCAGGGGATCTACCGTTTGTTGAAGGCGCCGAAAGCGACGAGGTTACACTGAACGTTGTTGAGACAGCGCCTTGGGACGTAATGCCATATGTTCCGTACATCATCGCGGTAATAATAGTGGTAGTGTTGGTGATTCTGTACTTCAAGAAGTTCAGATAGAATCTCAATCCGACTCAACTGTTGCTGCTGGGCGTATTGAATTGTGGAAGGATTACACTATTTGTGAAAATCTTGGATCTCAAGCTAGCGTCTGCCGAAGCTAAACCTAGGAAATTCGCTGGAGTTGTGCCGAGAAAGGTTCGGTGTCCTAGCCAGCATCGTCTAACCACACAGGCTTTCTCTTCTCCAAAAAAGCTCTATGTCCCTCTTTTCCTTCGCCTCGACGGATAGTCTCTATTAGCTCTGCCACAGCCTGCTTAAAATCCTTCTTTTTAAAACGTTTGTAGGAAAGCCTCTTGATCGCTCTTATCGAGAAGGGTGCAGCTCTCATTGTGGCTTTCGCAAGTCTTTCAGCGGCGGTCTCTAGGTCTTTGAGAGGAACAACTTGATTCACGAGTCCTATAAGCTTAGCTTCGCGGGCTGTTATTGGTTCTCCAGTCAACATCATCATGCTTGCATTAAGCCTTCCGATTAGAGATTCCCCAATCGTTGCTGCGATAGGGGGAATCGCACCGATTAGTGCTTCAGGGACTGCAAAAGTTGCGGATTCTGAAGCAACGACAAGATCACACAACATTGCGATTTCACATCCGCCTCCGTAAGCAAGTCCATTTACCGCTGCAATCACCGGTTTTGACAGTTGCACAATCTTTGTCACAGTTGGAGTTGCATAGTCTAAGAAGAAACTCTTGATCTCATCCTCGGTCTGTAGGCTGGCCACTTCTTCTATGTCGTCACCAGCAGAAAACGCCCTTCCTTTACCAGTGATTACTACGGCACGTGTTTCCTTGTCCTTTTCCGCTTTGTCTAGGTTCTTGTATAGCTCGTGCCACAGCTTTCTGTTTAGCGCGTTGAGTACGTTTGGTCGGTTCAGTGTTATCCATGCCATGGAGTCTCTTTTATCATACAATGTGCATTCAAGCACAACGTACACCTAATTCTTGATTCAGGCTTTTAGAATATTAATCATTTTCAGAAGTTGGAACTCTGCAAACCGCTTCACAGGGCTTGACGCTTGTGCATCTGGTAAAGCTTGTATTTCCAGAGATGTCCAAGAGACTTGACACATCGGTCAATCGATGAGTAGACTGGGACACTTTCTTCTTCGAGCTCGGCTGTCCATGAATCCACTGTCTCCTTGAATCCTAGGAAGTGAACCAAGATGGGCTTATGTTCAAGTTTCTTCTTCTTTATGTTTTCCATCATGCTTCGTATAACATCTTTCACCTTGAAGAAAGGGATAAGTCGCGGTACAGCCACAAAGAGGACTATTGCCGCATCAACGCCCTCATCTTCCAAGGCAGCTTCCAGCGCTATTCTCATGCTTGATTCGGGTCCGACAACCTCGAATAATGGTTCGATATCTACTGGATTGTTCACCTTTGCCCATGATGGCATGTCCCTCCTTATTCGATCCAACGTGTTATCTGAGAGGATTGCAAGCTCTAAACCATGTCTGCTGCATTCGTCTGCCGCCATCACGCCGCCGGCTCCTGTGACTGTTATTATGCCTACCTTGTTTCCCAAGGGGAGAGGTTGAAGAGCGAAGGCTTTTGTAACGTCCAGAAGATCTTCAAGGTCTCCACTCACTCGAATGACTCCTGCCTGATTGCACGCAGCATCGAAAATTTCATCCTTCACCGCAAGGGAACCTGTGTGAGACATTGACGCTTTTACTCCTTCCGGACTCCTGCCTGATTTGAGTACTATGATTGGCTTGTGCTCTGCAACCTTCTTGAAGACTCTCAACAATCGTCTGCCATTCTTCACTCCTTCCATATATATTGCAATCACTTGTGTGTCTTCATCATCAGCCAGATACTCAAGTACTTCTGCATCATCCACATCGCTTTTGTTTCCGAGCCCAACAATCTTGCTTATTCCGAAGGGATGTTTTGACACTATCCACCAAAAGGCTGCGGCTGCAAACAGACCTGTTTGGGCTATGAACGCAACATTCCCTTTTCTGAGTTTCGGTAGCGGTGCAAAAGACGTCGTGAAGTTGTTCGAAGTGTTCAGGATACCTGTAGTGTTGGGTCCGATCACACGGATTGCAGCCTTTTTCGCCGTCGCCAATACTTCTTCCTCAAGCTTCCGTCCAACTTCTCCAGCCTCACGGAAGCCAGACGAACAGATGACGACTCCCTTCACCTTTTTTTCCGAACAGTCTTTCATTATCCGGGGCACAATCGATGCAGGCACAACTATTGTTGCCAAGTCGATATCATCGTCAATCGTGTCAACTCGTGGATAAGCCTGCAGACCCAACACTTTATCTGCGTTGGGATTCACTGGGTAGATCTTGCCTTGAAATCCCAGATCAATTAGATTCTTCAGAAGGATGTGACCAAACTTGACCGGGTTACGTGATGCCCCAACAACCGCCACGCTTTTCGGTTCAAAGAAGCATTTCAATTTTTCATTCTTCGTCAGTTTTTCATTCATTCTTGAAACACTTCAGCAGTGGCAAAGTGCACCTGTCAATTGCGCAAATTGACATCCGCACTGATAGATGTGACTCTCAACCCTCTCGCTCTATAATCGTTGCTACGCCTTGCCCTCCGCCCACACACGCCGTCGCTAGTCCGTATCTTCGACCTTCAGCTTCCAGTATTCTTCCTAAAGTGCCGACGAGCCGAGTGCCAGTCGCGCCAAGAGGATGGCCAATAGCTATAGCTCCTCCTTTAACGTTAACCTTGTTTGGATCTGCTCCAAGTTCTGCCATGTCCCACAAAGTGACAATAGCAAATGCTTCGTTAATCTCCCAGAAATCAATATCTTCAACGTGTAGGTCTGCATGTTTTAGAGCCATTCTGCTCGCAGGAACCGGTCCCTTGCCCATCACCGATGGATGAACGGCTGCCCATCCCATCGACTTGATGGTTGCAAGCGACGTTAACCCAAGCGATTCTGCCTTCTCCTCTGAGGCAAGCAATACACAAGACGCCCCGGCATTCAATGGTGAAGAGTTTCCTGCAGTGATTACACCATCAGGCTTGAAAGCCGGAGGTAGACTCTCAATCTTCTCAAGGGATGTTGCAGGTCTGACGCTCAAGTCCTTGTTGATAGTTTCGGTGCTTCCATCAGCATAAGTTACTTCAACGGGCATTATCTCACCATCAAAGAAACCTGATTCTTGACCTTGCGCGGCCTTTTGATGACTTCTCAGGGACCAGCTATCCATGTCCTTCTTAGTTGTACGATGCTTCTTCGCCGCTTCGTTAAATAGCTTTTCCGCTGTGAATCCCATTACAAAGCCTATATCCATCTGATACTTCTCTCTGTATTCCTCTTTTTCTATCAGATCCATTGGCGGACTGATCCACTGATTCTCACCCATCGGAACATGAGTCATATGCTCCATTCCACATGCAAGAATAAGGTCTGAATATCCAGTCATAATTTCCATAGCCCCAAGGTGTAAAGCGCTCATTGACGAACCACACTGCCTATCAACAAACAGCGCTGGGACTTCCACAGGCAGCTTGGCCAACATAGTTATCGATCGTCCACCATAAGTCCACTGTTCCCACACGCCAAAAGCGCAAGCAGCAATGACCTCATTGATCTCATGAGGATCAACAGTGTTTCTCTTCACTATCCTCTCAATCAGCATTGCAGCCACATGATCCATTCGCAATGGGTTGAACTTGTCTCTTTCCGGTTGTTGAGGTCGAGATCTAGAAAACGGTGACCTTAGATAATCGACTATCACAGCCTTTCTCATCAAACTCTCCTCTGACAATGGTTTCGAGGGTCTAATATTGAAGAGGTATTTTAGTCTAACTGTGAGAACATCGAACAATCTGCGTCAAAAGCTCCGCAACACGCGAAGTAGTCATATTGCTTAACCGTAATCTCTGATGTCTTTTATATGGTGTCCCACCATCAAATTTGGGTGTGCCCATTGGAAAAGACTTAAATTTTCTGGCATTTATGTAATCCGCGGTGCCTGAAATGGGAAGAGTAATGGATGGCTACAAACAATTGACTGAAAGGGCGAATGAAGTTGCTGAGGCGAAAAGTGCCATGGAAGGATGGAGCAAAGTCATACAGTTTGTTGTAGAAGGAGAAGGAGACTTCTACTTGAAGTTCGAGAACGGAGTTGCCACGTTTCACGAGGGTAAACATGAAAAGCCTGAAGTAACATTGAAGGGACCTGAAGAGATCTTCTACAAGATGCTAACCCGAGAACTGGATCAGACAAGGGCATACTTCGCTAAACAGTATACTATAGAGGGTTCTATGGCAGACGCCATGAAGTTTGGACGCATAGGAACAGCAGTAGCTAAGGCAACTTAACATCTCTGCCCCTACAATATACCCTACCTTTTTTCTTCTCCTTTTGGAACGAGTCCATTTCTCAGTCTTTTATTATTCCTCTTCTTCCTCTCGGATAGCTAGGCTACCGTAGATTGCAATAATGAGAGCCAAGGGGAAGCTCATTAGCAATAATGCGAAAGTGATCCGGAAAAGGTTTAAGAGCCAAAAAATCACAGAAAGCAGAAGCATAGCAAAGAACAGAGCTAAAAGAACAATTTGATATAGCCTCATCTGGCGCATATGCAAACCTTCTCACGATCTCTTCACGATATAGAAGACGAAACCGATATAAACTTGACTCTTAGTGGCAAACCAGAAGCCTTTCCAGCATCTTGAATCATGCGGAGCCGAGAGGATTAGGGAGTGTCCCGTCTTGATCATTCAGCTATTACCTCATTCGATAGAACATTGTTCCATAAGGTTTTTTAGCACTCACGAGGTAATTTTGATTGTTAAAGGAAGGAGATATAATAATGAAAAGAAAAACCAATGTCGGAATAGTTGTGACTATGCTTCTAGCGCTAACATTGTTTACCATCCCGCTTGTGACAGAAGCTGAGGTTGTAGGAGAAATAAGGATTGGGGTAATCGGTCCTCAAGCATTGACAAGCCATTGGTATCCAGGTGGAATGTGGGCCGGAGCAGACCTGGCAGCATTCGAAATAAACTCCACGGGCGGCGTCTATCTCTCTGATGGTCCCAACGGGGCAGGGAACTACATGATTCGACTTATAAAAGGACATGAACATGCAATCACAGGAGAAGGAGGACTCCCAGAGCCTGACTTGGCATACGATGAGATGGTAAGACTTTCTGATCCTGAACAGGAGAACTGCACAGTCGTCCTCGGCGGCTTCAGAACAGAATGTGTCGTAGGCGGAATACTCCCTGCTGCACTTGAATATCAAATACCTTACTTCATCAACGGAGCATCGACATCTGGACTGACCAACGCCACCACAAGACCGTACGTATGGAGGATCAATCCTGTAAACAGCACAATGTTGTTCTATACAATAGCTGGTGGACTAGGAGGATATCTGTTGCCCAACAAACTTAATCCAATATTTGGATGTGATCTTGACGGCAACCCTGCCACTCCAAATCAAACGCGAGTCGCTGTGCTGATGGAAGATCTTGAATGGACACTGGAGATGTATACGTATCTGACCCATCCAGCAATATATCCCAGCATACTAGGACCCTATGCAAACGTAACATACGCTGATCGAATACCTGAGGGTACGGTCGATTGTTCTCCATGGCTTGCCCAGGTAGATTCTAGCAAGGCCCGACTGCTGATCCACGTGTTCTCTGGACTTACGGGCGTACCGCTCATGGCTCAGTTCGGGGCAATGCAGATCAAGGCGATGCCTGTCGGCATAAATGTCTTAGGGCAACTGGAGGACCATTGGTCTAGCACGGGTGGGGGATGCGACTATGAGTCCATTCTCAACTTCGCCGGAACCCGAACTCCGATCATACCCGGCGTTACTGACGTGTTCTGGGACAACTTCGTTGGAAACTTCAGCAAGTGGCCTATGTACACCGCTTGGGGAGGATACGACGGTGTGCATGGTTTGGCCGAAGCTTTCGGAGCCATAGGATCAACAGACAAAGTTCTGCTGAAAGCCCACCTAGAAGATCCATTATATGAACGGCACCAACTCAACGGCAAGTTCAGATATGACTCTAACCATGATGTCTTCTGCAATGAATACTGGCCTCTATGGCTGTATGGATATACGAGAGCTATGATCGTTCAATGGCAGGTGCAATGGGACGGCACTACACCAATCGGCGGAAGAATGGAAGTAGTATGTCCTGTCGACCAAATATATTCAAAGAAATGGGCAATCCCACCTGAAATGTATCCTCTTGTTGAAGACATAAACTATGACGGCAAAGTCGACATGCGAGACGTAGGAACCGCAGCTAGAGCATTTGGATCATATCCGGGTCACGAACGATGGGAAAAGGAAGCAGACATCAACTTCGACAACAAAGTTGACATGAGAGACATAGGCTCGATAGCACGCAAGTTCGGAACGAAGATCAGCCTTCCACCTCTTCCATGCTAGCGTGCCCAACAAGACCAAACCTCTCCCTTTTTTTTCATGTTTATGTCATTCCAGTATGATCTAAGATTTTTCAGAAAGATATATCAGCACGAAACATGAAAGACATGAGAAAAAGCGCGGTGAATATTGCTTTGATCCAAGAGTTGATGAGAGTGTTAGTGCTGGGCGCCATCAGAAGCGGAACGCTTGCCTTGCTGTCCCTAGGCTTTACTTTGATTTATGGAATATCAGGAGTCGTTAATCTCTCGTACGGCTCGTTTTTTATGATTGGGGCCTATGCTTTCTATGCCATTGGAGTCACACTTGCATTCCTCCTAGGATCAACAACCACTCTAGCTGTAGTTCTAGCTGTAGTTGGCGCGATCTTGATTGTGGCGATTATCGGGGGATCAACATACAGGACAACCATACACCCAATCTTGGGTGACGAAATCGGTGTGATGGTTGTTACAGTTGGCTTGGCCATGATCTTTCAAGAAATAATCATGATAATATTCGGCTTTCCGCTCAAATCAGTCAGATGGCCAGAGGATTCCTTCCTGCGGGGATTAATAGACGTTTTAGGAGTGGCAGTATCTTATGAAAAGATCTTGGCAGCTCTTGCTTCTCTAGCTCTCTTTGCCGCTTTAGTATTGTTTATCAGAAGAACCAAGACTGGAAAGGCGATGACAGCAGTCTCTCAAGATCGTGAGGTAGCCATGCTAATGGGAGTAAACACTAACAGACTCTACATATTAACAATGACCGTATCAGCAATGCTAGCCAGCGTAGCAGGTATTTTGATCACAACATCTACTACCCTGAACGCATTTCCCTTCATGTGGATGCAACCATTGTTCCTAGCCTTTTCCATAGTCATTCTAGGTGGTCTCGGTAGCATCAAAGGAAGCCTTGTTGGCAGCTTCATCGTAGGATATGCCGAAGTGGCAGTCACCCTTCTTATAGACAGTTCAATTGCGGGCGTTGCTCCGTTGTCCGTCATGGTTATCGTACTGCTACTAAAGCCTAAAGGCTTGTTTGGAAAACGAATAGAGTTGGAGGAGTGAGACGATGAGTAGTTATGTTAGAAGGGCCTATTCAAGTTTCGCCGCGCATATATTCGACATTCCGCCAAGGCTACTTGCCTTCCTCTGCATTCTGGTTCTCTTTCTGATTCCCACCGCTGGATTGAATCGAACGTCACTTGCCATCTTAGTTGATGCAAATGTACTTGCAATCTTTGCAGTCAGTTGGGATCTCCTCGTAGGACGAACCGGTCAAATAAGTCTCGGCCATGCCCTCTTCTCTGGAGTTGGTGGGTACACATCAGCTTTGCTTTTCAAATTCCTTGGCCTTCCCCTGTGGATTTCAATACCTGGGGCAATGGCAACGGGAGTATTGGTGGGCGTGATCATAGGGCTACCTTGCCTAAGAGTAAAAGGTCCGTACCTCGCCTTGGTGACGTTGGCTTTCCCTCTAATTGTGCAAAATGTCGTTAAATGGGGAAGGCTGAACTCTATCTTTGGAAGCGAGCTTGGAATTACCGATGTGCCCACTTTCTTTCCTTTTCTCCAGAGATTGGCACGTGTTCAAGCCGAATATTATCTCACTCTAACACTGCTTCTGATATCTGCAGTCATAATTTACAAGATTGCAAACTCCAAAACCGGAATTGTCTTCGTCTCTATTCTAGATGACGAGGTGGGATCGAAAGCATGTGGCATCAATGTCACGAAATATAAACTCATGGCGTTTATGATCAGCGGCTTTTTTGCAAGTCTTGCGGGATGCATCAATGTTCACTTGTTTCCCACAGGAGCAACCCATCTGATGTTCGCGCTCCCCAAATCGTTAACGCCCTTAATCGTGACATTCCTTGGAGGAATAGGGACGATCTATGGAGCCATAGTAGGAAGCTACATCTATCTCATTCTTGACAGATACGTCATGGATGTTCTGCTGCCGATAATAATGAAACAGTTTAACATTTCAGTGAGCTCAGACGTCCTTAACTCCACTAAACTCATAATTTTCACTTTGATAGTACTTATCATAGTCATCAAGTGGCCAAGAGGTATAGCAACCTTCACAACCGACAAGCTTGACGATCTTGAAGAAGCAAGAGATCTGGACGAAAGAGGGCCTAGAATCTGGAAGAGATACAAGAAGAAATGAGACTAAACACATACAGGAGAGCGAACTTTGCATCTACTTGAAGTTGAGAACCTTACGAAAAACTTCGGTGGACTGGCAGCTGTAAACAACGTCAGTTTCCATGTCGACGAAGGTGAAAGGATAGGCATAATCGGCCCAAATGGCGCTGGAAAGACCACCCTATTCAACTTGTTAAGCGGATTCCTGAAACCAGACTCTGGAACTGTAAAGTTCAATGGAGAGAACATTATCGGACTCTCACCGCATAAGATTGTGAATAAAGGAATCGCCAGGACTTTCCAAGTTGTAAGGCCCTTCCGACATTTACCAGTCATTGCAAACGTGATGGTAGCCCTCAAATCTCCCAGAGGAGCCAAGAAGATCGAATGGCTTAAAACCATGGAAAGAAAAGCTGCAGACATGCTCGAAGACGTAGGCCTCTCTGAACTTGCACTCGAACCAGCCGAGAACGTGGGGCACGGAGACCTGAAAAGGCTTGAGGTAGCAAAAGCACTTGCAACTGAACCAGACCTGATAATGTTGGACGAACCATTCGGTGGATTGAATCCGCTTGAAACAGATTTCCTGACCAGATCCATAACAAGGATGCATCTGGACGAGCCAAGTCGGGCCATAGTCATAGTTGAACACAAACTGTATGCTCTTATGAAGATTGTTAAAAGAGTGATAGTCCTTCACCAAGGAGAGAAAATAGCCGAAGGAACACCTGAGGAGATAGCAAGAAACAAGAAAGTTGTCGAAGTATACATGGGGAAGGGGATATAGCATGCTTGATATACAAGATCTTGTGGTCCACTATGACGGCGCGCTGGCCCTAAACCGTGTCAGCCTCAAAGTGAATGAAGGAGAGTTCGTGGGCGTAGTTGGACCAAATGGCGCTGGAAAGACCACCCTGCTGCGCGCAATCTCCGGAGTTCTAACAGAGATTGAGCCCGGAAAGAAAGAAAAACCAAGCCTCTCAGGCACCATAGAGTTCAATGGGAAGAGAATAGAGAAATCAAAGGCGTGGAACATAGTGAAGATGGGCATTATACATTGCCCAGAACGACGAAGACCTTTCTCAGAAATGACAACTCTTGAGAACTTGATGATGGGAGCTTACCTAATAAAGGATACCAAAGAAATCAAAAAAGATCTGGAGTGGGTCTATAAGCTGTTTCCCATACTTAGAGAGAGAGCAGAACAGATGTCCCAGACTCTAAGCGGCGGTGAACAACAGATGCTCGCAATCGGAAGAGCCCTGATGGGAAAACCCAAACTCCTACTGATCGATGAACCTTCTCTAGGATTGGCCCCAATGCTGAAAGCAACAGTCTTAGAATGTATAAAGGAAATCTGGCGTTCCGGAGTAACAATCCTACTCGTAGAGCAAGACGTAGCCATAACTCTTGATTCTGCACAACGAATATACGTCCTCGCTCATGGACAAGTAGCTGTTCAAGGAACTAAAGAGGAATTGATGAAAGACCGTGATGTCCGAGAAGTATACCTAGGACTCTAAGTTGCTGCCATCCACATGAGAGAGTAGATTTTTATTATGGTTGAAATGTTATTGTTGTGAGAGAGATGAAGAAAGAATCTAATGCTCTAAAGGAATACGAAGAGAGACCATGGCTGAAGTGTTATGCAGAAGGAGTGCCAGCAGACGTTGAAATCCCAGAGAAGTCTATACCGGAGATGTTTGACGAAGCTGTGAAAAGATGGGGCGACAAGACTGCATTAGTCTTTTACGGAAAAAAGATGAAGCATAAGGAGATCCGAGAATTATCCCTAAGATTTGCAGCAGCACTGCACGATCTAGGTGTTAAAAAAGGAGACAAAGTCGCTCTGCTTCTACCAAACTGTCCCCAATTCATCATCGCGTATCACGGAATTCTGAGAATAGGAGCTGTCGCATCAGCTATGAGCCCCCTATATTCCCCGAGAGAGATTAAGCATCAGCTTAACGATAGCGGAAGCAGAAACATCATTTGCTTGGACTTGCTATATGAGAAAGTGGAAAAGGCATGGGATGAGACAGAACTAAAGCATGCAATAATCACCAGCATCGAAGAATATTTACCAGGAGCAAAACGATTATTTTCCCGCGTAAGAGGAAGAGCCCTTTCAGTAGAAATCCCGGAAAGATCCGGCATACTGATGTTTCAAGATCTAATAGAGAAATACCCTCCAGATCCGCCGAAAGTTGACATAGATCCGCACGAAGATCTGGCAGCGCTGCCTTATACTGGAGGAACCACAGGAGTGCCAAAGGGTGCAATGCTCACTCATCACAACATAGCCGCGATTCAAGAGGAAATGTATCAATTCTTCCCTGATATAGAAGAAGGTGAAGAGCGAACCATAGCATTGCTGCCTTTCTATCACATATACGGTCAGTCGGTGATTATGATGACTGGAGCAATACATGGCGGAACGGCGATACTGTTCGCCAAACCAGAACTAGAAGACATCATCTCAGCCATGGAAAAACACAATATAACACTCTTCTATGGTGTCCCAACTCTATACAAATATTTCTTAGACGTAAAGAGGGCTAGAAGATTCAATTGGAAAAAGGTGAAATACATCTTCTGTGGAGCCGACACTTTGCACAAAGAGGTTAGAGAAGACTGGACGAGATTCATGCAAAAAGAAATAAGAGAGGGCTACGGCTTGACCGAAACCACGGCGGTGACACACACGAATCCGCCTGGCCGAAACAAGCCAGGATCATTCGGAGTTCCCTTGCCAAACACGCACATCGCCATCATCGATCCAGACACAAAGGAATTTCTACCATCTGGAGAAGAAGGGGAACTAGTTGCGAGTGGACCCCAGATAATGAAGGGCTATTGGAACAAGCCTGACGCAAACAAAGAAAGCTTCTTCGAAGCAGGTGGAAGGAGATGGTTTAGGACTGGCGATATAGCCAGAATGGATGATGAGGGATATTTCTATTTCATCGAAAGGACAAAAGACATGATTAAGTATAAGGGATATTCTGTCTTTGCCCATGAGATAGAAGAAGTACTGTACGAGCATCCGAAGATTAAGGAAGCAGCAGTTATAGGAGTCCCTGATCAAGACGTTGGAGAACGTGTCAAGGCAGTCATTGTCCCAGAAACGGAATACAGAGGGAAACTGACTAAGGAAGAGGTTGCAGAGTGGTGTGAAAAGAATCTAGCACACTACAAAGTCCCCAGAGTCATAGAATTTAGAGGCGAAATTCCGAAGACAGATGCATTCAAGATAGACCATAAGAAGTTAAGAGAAGAACTTTTCCTCGTAAAAGACTAACAGTGCATTGCTTCATCTATCAAATAGACGAATACTTATGTACACATGAGCTAGAAGCACTACTGATTCTTGATTCCAGCCAAGTACTCAGCAATTCTCTTCTTCTCTTCGAAGTCATACGTAGCGTCAATAATTATCTCTTCCATGATAGGGGAACCGCCCCCATGAAGCCCTGCCACGGCTGAAACTCCACTCAGAGATGAACACAACATATCCGAGAGAAGACGGAAACATAAATGGATGTTCTCAGAAGTTACACCATCCTTCCTCATAATGTACTTCTCTAAATACCTTCTTGTGTTCGGACTCGCGAAATCTCCTTCAAAAGGAAGCGTTGAGGGCAGACCCCCAGCCAGATCTGCAAGCACCTCGTATTCATGATAAATATTAGTGCCAGCATGTCGTCTGCCAACATTAGCGTACACTGTATTGGGTACAAAAGTGCCGGACTCATGTTGGTCTCCCTCTACAGCCGAGGCGATTCCTGCCGCGTAGACAAGTTCGGCAATGCTTGCGAGATGCGCCAGTTTTGACCTGACATGACTCTTCCCTGATATTCCCTGATATTCTGCAACAAGGGCTGATGCGCCTGTCACTATGTCTGTGATGGCTGGCTTGCATCCTGTGTAGCTGTGTCTATGGAAAAGAGCAAATCCATGAGCCAACAATGCAGCAAGCGGCCATTCGCCACACATGAACACTCTTTCCCAAGGGACGAAAAGATCGTCAAAAATCACAAAGGAATCTGCAAACCCGAAATCAGCTACAGGAGCTTTAAACTTCTCTCTAGGCCTAGGATTCGCCACATGCGTGATCAGTTTGACACCCTCGCTGTCAGCTGGAACTGCAAACGCCACAGCATAATCGGCATCTTCTTCTTTCATCGCCCTGGTTGGCAAACATATTATTTCATCTGCAATAGCAGCCATCGTGATATGATTCTTAGCCCCCTTAACAACAATGCCATCATCACGCTTTTCTAAAACATGAACATAAAGATCCGGATCTTTCTGTTCATGAGGTCTCAGGCTCCTATCTCCCTTTACATCTGTTTGGGCTGCTGCTCCCATCAAATCGTGTCCTTGAAAATACTCCAGATATCTCAAAAATCTTTCGCGATATTCGGTGCCGTAGACCTTGTCAAGTTCATAAGTTACAAAGGAGAGCGCGTTTATTGCGTCACAACCCATACACCGTTGAATGCATCCTCCTGTGAGGTGACACACCTTCCTTATCATCTTCTGCTTCTTCCTAAGGTCCTCAGCACTTCTGTTCACGTGCGTGAAACGATTAATGGTCTCGCCGGTTATGTGAGAAGTGGTGGTAATCAACCCTTCAAATCTGGGGTCTTTCACAAAGTCCAAGGTTTTCGACAAGACCCTTAGAGAGGGTAAGAGCTCGGAACAATCTCGCTCCACCAATTCACCATTCATATACACGTTCTTTCGCATTTCACGAAGCTTCTCAACATACTCCCCTGAAGTTCTCATGCAACCATATCCAGAAGGAAGAATAGATCTTGCAGGCGAATAAAAAGGTTGACATGCCGATCAGGATGAGTCTCCAGACCCAGCCACACCGAAAGAGATAAATTTTTGATCTTGTGCTCATTGAAATCACATTTTGTGAAGGTGCATTTCGGTTGCGCAACGTAGCCATTGTCGGAGTGGGACATAGTAGGTTTGGAAGCAGATTTGACGTAAGAATCGACGAACTTGCATGGGAAGCTGTCAGCGAAGCTCTGGATGATGCTGGGCTCGAAGCAAAGGACATGGAGTTCATGGTGGTTGGATGTGCTGGCGGATGGAATGCAGAGTCTTTGCCAGCGGTCATTTGCTCGGAATATTGCGGTACTCTTCCTAAGGGAAGCATGAGAGTAGAGGCGGCATGTGCAACAAGCAGTGCTGCAGTAACTGTAGCCCACAACTTCGTGGCCAGCGGATACGTCGACTTGGCACTAGTAGTTGGTGTAGAAAAGATGTATGAATCTCAAACCGCTGTTCAAATAGAACTCATCGGAAGAGCCGGAAACTACTTCTGGGAATTCGAGAATTTTGGAATGACATTCCCTGGCTACTATGCACTTCATGCAACAGGATATATGTGGAAACATGGTTTGAAAGAGGAAGATTTGGCAGAGATAGCTGTGAAAAATCATCATTACGCGTCCATGAATCCGAAAGCCCAATTCAGAAAAGAGATAGACGTGGACACGGTGATGCAATCCAGATACATAGCTTGGCCGCTCAAGCTTTTCGATTGCTGCCCTTTGACTGACGGTTCGGCTGCGCTAGTACTGGCCAGTGAAGAAATGGCCAAAAAGCTGACAGACACCCCGGTTTGGATAACAGGAATAGGCGCTTCAACCGGAACAGGAAACCTCAGCAAGAGAGATATGTTCCTGGAACTTGAATATTCAGGTCTAGAATCTGCCGTGGAAGCCGCCAAACAGGCTTACAAAAGATCAGGAGTAGACTACGAGAATTCTGCTAAGAATTTCGACGTCGCATGTGTGCACGATTGTTTCACTATAGCGGAGCTGATGGCTTATGAAGACCTCGGCTTCTGTAGAAGAGGAGAAGGAATAGAACTCTTAAGAGAAAAACAAACGTACAACGGCGGACTGATACCCGTCAATATTGATGGAGGACTGAAGGCTAAGGGTCATCCAATAGGAGCCACTGGGAGTTCTATGATTTATAGTCTGACAAAACAGCTACGTCAAGAATATGGAAAACTGGCGAGCAAAGAGGCCCAAGCAGATATAACAAAAGGTAGAGCCTTGGCCCACAACATTGGAGGAACAGGACACTATGCTTATGTCACAACGCTCTCTTTGGAAAAACCTCACCGATAGGAGGGAATATGATGCCTAGACCAGAAGAAACATTAGAAAAAACCATTCAACAAGAAGGTTTGCCTCTAATTAAGGAAGCAAAAACCAACTTGCCTCTTTATATCAG
>CAYGAG010000038.1:14780-16107 GCA_964347765.1 uncultured Candidatus Bathyarchaeia archaeon | reverse complement strand
ATATTCTTTGGAGGAGTACTGTTTCCTCCTCCGGTATAGCTTGTGTGATGTTTACTAGACTTTGGCCAGCAGATTCTTGTGAGAAGACTGTGTCTCCAGAGTGGTCAGATTAAGCGCCAGAAACCTGTAGATCTCTGCTGAAACTCTGCACGCGCTAGAAGAGATTGAGAAAGCCAGAAACGAATTAGGATACAAAGGCTGCAAGTGGTGTCTGCCTATTTTGCTGAAGAAAGAAGAACTCAAGATGCACAGACGAACTGCATAATCTCTATTCATTGACATAAATAGAGTGCGTTTGGCTTCAGATTCACAACTCTCGATTTAGGCTTTTATGAATCCGAGAAAAATCTTATCAGACGAACAACACTAGATCTATGTTGTGTTGCCTGATTTTTTCATAGCATCTTTTCTGGTCACATGCTTAGCAGTCTTCTTCTCTTTGAATCTGCTTAATCTTGCGAGAACTAGATCGAGAAAGCGTGAGAAGACGGTGAAGACCTATGCTGAAGTCAAACGCCCCGAAGGAGCACTTTTCGCTCTTGCCGCCTTCGGAACTCTCTTGTTTTTTTTCGAATCAATGATCTATCCTTTACTGGTGTTCACTGGTCTTCTTTCGATAGTTCAGCGTTTTCCTCTGCAGATTAGCTTTCAACTTGCTTCACAAATTCAGGTGATAGGCATGCTTCTGGAGGCAGCAGGTTACATGATTTTTCTGTGGAGTGTTCTTGAACGTGGTCGCTATTCTGTAGCGTGGGAAATGGCAGAAGATCACAGGCTTGTGACTTCGGGACCATATAGGTATGTGAGGCATCCTTCTTACATGGCATATTTTTTGCTGTTCTTCGGCCTCTTCTTCGTTTCGCTGAATATGCTTACACTAATTCCGTTGATTGCTATTCCCGGATACGTCAGCATCACCGTGTACGAAGAGAAATTGCTGAAAAAAAGATTCGGAGACAAATATGTAGAATATCAGAAGACGACTGGCCGCTTTTTTCCAAAGATTAGACGATAGCCGATTTCAAAGTTTCGACACTAAGCTCCTAGAATTGCTGATAGCTTCTAGTTGACCAATTCCTGGCGAATAAGCTATGATTTTGTTAAGAGAAGAAGAGAAAAGCGAAGGAGAAGATCATTAGCATGACTTTCTTTGTCAAAAGTCCAAGGGCTATTACCGTCTTCATGCGGACGCAGATATTGGAAGAGGTAGATATGTGCTGTGCTCGTTCTCTAGCTTGTCCAGCCGAATTCTCTGGCGATGCCGCCGATGTCTCTCATGTCGACCTTTTGGTCATTGTTTATATCCGCTACAGGTGACCATCTTTCA
>CAYGAG010000038.1:0-14770 GCA_964347765.1 uncultured Candidatus Bathyarchaeia archaeon | reverse complement strand
TCATGTCCAGGGTAGCTGCCGAATGCTTTCGCTGCTATTCCCACGTCTTGCATATCGACTCTGAAGTCGGGTGTTGGGAGCTGATCTCTATAGGGATATGATTGAAAGTTGATGTCATCATAATATGTGGAGCCCGCAATGTCCTCTTTTCTGGTCACATAAACTCGCGTCAACAAGCATTTATAATCAAAATGTTGACTGTCTGAACTTGAATATCCTTGTAGGGAGACTTCGATCTTGTAAATGCCGTACAGCCAATCCACAGGCATTGATAAATTGAACTTCATTCTTGGGGCGATTGTGAAATCAGTGTAGCTGTGCATCGTCTGTGTCTGGTTTGGATACTCCACTGTGACGTTGATATCTAAGTTATCGATGGCCCCTTGCATGCATAGATTCTGCAGCGTCACGGTCAGGTTTCCCCCCTCTTCGGGTGTGAACTTGCTCTTGCCTTCGGTATTGACAGTTACTTGACTGCTTATTGGTGTGCCTCTGTGAAAAGTTGGATTCATATCCATAATGATGTAGCTAGCTCCTGGGTTATACTCTGTGAGGCGAAATGGTCCCGTCCCAACCATTGCTGGATCTGGCTGCAATCCCATTGGGTCACCTGTTTCCACAATCGGCTTCCAAATATGCTTCGGCAAAATCGTGGCGGCCCCTATGGTAGCAAGATTCCAATAACTCTTCACATTTAGGAGTAACTCAAAGCGGAACGCGTCGAGAATATTAAAGGCGACTATGCAATCTAGACGCCGGTACGACCAAAAGCATGGCGGAGGATAACCATGATAGGTGAGAATATCCCAAAGCTCGACAAGCGAGAAGCGAATATCTGCCACGGTCAAGGGTATACCGTCGCTCCACTTGACGTCATCGCGCAGAGTGAAAGCGATCCTTGTGCATTCTCCATACGTAGGGTGCGAGTATAAGTCAGTTTGGAATTCCCTGACCAGCCAAGGCATAAGCTCTCCTTGGTCACTGGCGTTTCTGACTAGTAGACTCTCATAGATCTTGTCCATAACATACCAATGATATGACGAGCAGGCGTAGACCGGGTTCAAAAAGGGTTCTATAGGAACGTATAACCCCAAATCCATGACAGTGTCACTGCTTGATGGCGACTGTCTAGTGTGCATGTTTATGAGACTCCAGATGTTGTCGATTCCATAGCCTGCCACGTTGACTACACCGTCCCATGACTCGCCTTCGGTGCCGTCTCCCAGATTGTTGCCCACGTTTGTCCTGTAGTAAGCTTTGTTTCCTGACTTCGTGTAGAGTGGAATGCCGAGAACACTGTAGGCTTGCCTATACTGAGCAATCATGGCCCACTCTACAGCTTCAGTCTGATTGACCGCTTTCATGATGCTGTCAGCCGCCACGTTGAATTCAGGGTCGTTGTGTCCACCGTAGTTGTAGCAGAAGCCTGGGTGCCAATAGTAATCCCAGCTCCACAATATCAAATGGTCTGGGGTCGTCCCTAGGCTCCAGCCTCCTGTGTACATGTGGAAGTTCTTGTTGAGCATGACCTCTTCGAATGTAAAACCACTTATTGCATATTGAGCATTAACCCTGATGCCAATAGAATCTAATGCTATAACCATCATGTCGCCGATCGATTCCCTACCTGGGTGGGAATGGATGTGGAAGATCAACTCTACCCATTCGTCAGGATCCTCGAAATAGTCATCATCGAGATCCCAGTATCTATACCCTGTTGCAGGGTTGATCCTGAACCGGCCTTCTTCCAAAAGTCGCGTTTGCAGCTGCCGGGGTGTATTCCCATGCCCACGGCATGGCTGGATCTTCATATACATCCAACAGATATTTTTCGAATGCGGCAGGTATGGTGGTGTACATGGGATAGCCGAAGCCTACACCGATCGCAGGGTCAGATATGTAACGTTCCCTGTCAGCAAGGTAAGCGATGGCACGCCTCATGTATACGCTGCTCATTGGGTTATGATTGTTTGCTGCTCCATCCCCACCCTTTATGGCGGGGTTTCCTATGGACTCGTTGTTATCGGCAACTGGGTTCGGATAAGCAGGATCAGGTGGATTGCCCAAATACTGATTATTGTTACTGTTAAGGTCTAAAATGTACACTCCAAACTCTGGGCCGTAATTGACTACTTGAATCGTTTCATTGTAGGGTGCTTGTGTGAACTCGTTGTAATAGGTCTTTGAAAGCGGCTGGTCTGTCATGTCGATCTCACCGTTCCTCAACGCGTCAAACTCTGCACTCTCACTCTCGTACAGATGAATTATCAGTCTGCCGGCTCTGGGACCATATTTTTCGAACACTGTATCTGCGGAACCATCAGGATGTACCCGTGCGAACACAGACATGAGCAGTAAACCTACAATAAGCGAGGTAGAGACTCCTGAAACAATGTACCTTCTCATTCGACAATTCCCCCATAATTTGTATCCAATAGATAATATAAAGGATTATGGAAAAACCGATTCAAGCACGCGTACCGACCTAGTAACTACCAGCACGACATCCTTTCATCACGGCACACCACAGGCATACTGAGTGTTGTACATATATCTTGCAGCCTCAGAGGTCGCATGCTGATACAGGCTTTTTTCCAAGCCTTGTTTCCGCTCTCTTCAGTATTCAACCGTAGAAGCTGTATGAATGCACCCGTTGGTCTGTCTATCCTCTGCAAATTCACGCACACATTACAGTTATTAATCACTGGTTTCATAATTGGAAGGAGATGTGAAAAATCGTGTCCGTCCAAGTGACATCTGATTATATTAGCCTGTTGAACCAAGCTGTTTCAAGAGAACTGAAGGTTTCGATTCAGTACATGTTGCAACATGCAAAGATGGAAAAGTTGCTGCGAAAGGTCATTCCTGAGAACATTCTCTTGGATAAAACCACCTACGAAGCAATGGGGAAATTCTTGAATGAATTCGCCATTCAAGAGATGAAGCATGCTGCTGCCATCATGGAACGGATTTACTATCTTGGCGGAGAAGCGACGACAAAATCGGATAAGCCTATCATCGGCAACACCCTAAGCGAATTTGCAAAGAATGGTGTCAAAGCGGAAGAAGAGGCACTAGTGCTCTATCGCAATATTATTGAGGCTGCCGGAAAAATCGGCGATTGGGAAACTCGCGAATTGTTCGAGAAGATCTATTCAGAGGAAGAGGCACATTTATTCAAATTCCAAGAATACGTAAACATGGAAGACGAGCCGGAAGGGCCCGAATCACCTTTGTCAGAATGGCGCAAGATATTTACTGGTGATTATTTTGCAATGTTAAACAAGGCTGTCGCGAGCGAAATCTCTGCTATAGTACAATACACGAATCAGCACGAAAAAGCCAGCTTGCTAGCCTTGCGAAAAAAAGACACTGCACTCGAGGTCATTACTGAAGCTAATAAGGCCAAGGTGGTCAGCGAACTGCTGAAAGAGATCTTCATGCAGGAGATGGAGCATCTTGAGAAGATATCTGAAAGGATTTACTTGCTTGAAGGAGAGGCCACCTCTGTTCCAGATCCTCTTCCACAGGTCGGCAAGACCGCTGATGATTTCCTGAAACTAGGCCATGCAGCAGAGAACGATGCTATACTGCTGTACCGGAAAATCATTGAAGAAGCATTCAAGCGTGGGGATACAGAGACCCGCCACATGTTTGAAGAAATAGTGATGCAAGAAGAAGAGCATTATTGGAAATTCGACGATTTCATAGAATAGTTCGTTTAGGCATAAGCGTCAAAGTACTCAGGCAACCCCGTTCACACATTTCCTAGTTGCAGGCAGTAGCCTATTCCATATCCTTGTGATTTTTCATTCAAAACTTCTCTTCAGGATTTCTACAGACCCAGTTAGAAGCCATCTAGATTGCGGACGAAATTCTTAATTATGTAATTCTGCATTTTGTTTCGGCTCGTGACCTTATGCCACACATTGTTGAGACCCATGACATAGTCCGCGTCTTCAAAGGACAGGATAAGCCAGTGAAGGCCCTTGACAGGGTCTCAATTCACATCGACGAAGGTGAAATCTTTGGTCTTCTAGGTCCAAACGGTGCGGGCAAGACGACGCTGCTCAAAATTCTGACGACACTCCTGCTTCCTACAAGCGGCGAAGCCTATGTAGGCGGTTTCAACGTCTCAAGAGAAGCGCATAGAGTCAGACGGATAATCAGCCTTGTTTCTGGTGGAGAGACGCCGGGTTATGGGATTCTCTCTGCAAGCGAGAACCTATGGTTCTTCTCACAACTGTATGGCATGTCATCCTCCGCAGCCAAGGCTAAGATTAAGCAGTTGATGGCTGACTTGGAGTTTGATGAGTACGCGAAGACCCGCATGTCCAAGCTCTCTACAGGCTACAAGCAAAGGCTTAACCTTGCAAGGGGACTTCTAAACAACCCGAAGATTCTGTTTCTAGACGAACCCACTCTGGGCCTAGACGTGCTTACGAGTAAGAAGCTGAGAGCTTACATTATCGACTGGGCGAAAAGGGAGAAAGAAGGCACCGTTCTTCTAACAACGCACTATATGGCGGAAGCAGACGAAATGTGCGATCGAGTGGCAATCATCGACCGCGGAAGAATCTTGGCGTGTGACAGCCCACTTCAGCTTAAGCACAAACTGGAGGAAAACGTCATAATGAAGGTTGAAGTTTCCTCTGTCCAAGCCGACTTCAGCTTCTTGGACAATATGAAAGAGGTCATCGGGTACTCGCAAGCACGGAGCATTCAGACAGACACTACGTCATTCAAGGTGATGCTAACAGAGGAAAGAATCTTCTCCAACATAACGTCGAAACTGGAGGAGCAGAACCTGAAGATATTATCAGCAAACAAAGCAGAGCCGACACTAGAGGACGTCTATATAAGTTTGGTGGGACGTGGTTTTGAGGAAGAAGAGGGCACCATCCATGAATCATGAGGAGCTATTACACAATCTGAAAGCAGCATATGCCCGGCTGTGGGTGAGAATAAAAGGAGGCAACCGGGAACCTGAATGGCTAGTAGCAGAAATGGTGATCCCGGTCATCACTCTGAGTACATATGTTTTTCTATACAAAATGATCAGAGCGCCTCCTGAATACGCAGGTTTTGTTGTCATTGGTGGAACCATGATGGCCTTCTGGTCCAACGTGCTGTGGAACATGTCGGCCCAGTTTTACTGGGAGAAAGAGGTTGGAAATCTAGAAGTGTATCTCGTAGCGCCGATTTCAAGGATGGCAATTCTGCTGGGAATGGCTCTAGGCGGGTTCGTGAACACGGCGCTGAGGGCTACCGCAGTTTTCATCGCTGGACTACTGATTTTTCAGGTGCCCATTGTAATACATGAGCCATTGACTGCGTTGCTCATCTTCTTCTTAACAATTGGCGCGCTTTACGCGTTGGGAATGATGTTTGCTTCGCTCTTCATGCTTTATGGACGAGAGGCCTGGCACAGTGCCAATCTGTTACAGGAGCCGATTCAATTCCTTTCTGGAACCTACTTTCCGACAACCAGCGCAGTCGTTCCCTACATGATTCAGCTGTTGTCATCACTTATTCCATTGACATTCGGGTTAGACGGCATAAGAAGAGTGGCGATTCTAGGTCAAGGGATTAGCGATGTCTGGCTGAACGTGTTGGCTCTTGCAGTCTTCATTCTAATCTTGTTGCCGTTGGCTAGATTCGCGCTCGCTTTTATGGAGAATCTAGGCAAGAAAGAAGGGAGGTTGACACTGAGGTGGCAATAGGCGCAGTTCTGCGGACCTTAAAACAAGCTGTTTGGGTAGGCTGGAAGGTTGAGACAAACTGGGCAGATCCGCTGGTCTTCGCCATCTATTACTTGATAAGGCCTGTTGCCGGTCTGCTGATTGTAGGCTTCATTTTCTTGATAGGCAGCGTTGTTTCAGGCGTTGTTGATCCAAGCCTTTTCGCTTTCTTGTTCATTGGCAATACCTTCTTCATTTATGTGGCTCAAGTAATGATGATGATGAGCATGTTGATCCATGAGGACAGAGCACACTACGAAGTGCTGAAGCATATTTATCTCACACCAGGTTCACTCCAATGGTACATTGTCGGAAGAGCCCTGAATGGCGTGATGAATGCTTCAGTTTCGCTTTTGCTAACTCTTGGACTGGGAACTGCAATATTCCAATATGGTATGGGCATACCTATCCCGATCAACTGGCTGACTATAGATCTGGCCATTCTTAGCCTAAGCCTGGTGTTGGGCATAGTCTGCTTCATGGGTATTGGATTCATCCTGTGCGGGATTAACCTGATGACCTCGAAAGTTCAGTTCATGCTCCCGGAGTATGTATCAGGAATACTCTACCTCTTCGGAGGAGTCGTTTTCCTACCGGAAATTCTTCCTTGGTGGGGACAGAGCATCTCCAACGCGTTGCCGATAACTTACTTCCTCAGAATCGTGAGGTTTTCGTTTCTCCATGAAGCAAGCTTTGATCTGCAGATGAACCTACTGTATTTGGCTGCAACAACAACCTTCACCTTACTTGCGGGACTGGCTGTTTTCAGAATTGCGATGTTCAAAGCACGAAGGGAAGGCTTAATAGACAAAAAAGAGGAGTACTGAAAGCTCAAAGCGCATGGCAAGAGGGACAAATGATAGCAGACGTTTTGAATAGATTCGAGATTGTGATTCTTGAACACGTATTCTTCTGTTGATCGTGAAAAGAGTCTTACAATATTTTGCTAGGAGCTTTTTTGCTTGAGAGAGTTAACTGCTTGAATGAAATCTTCCATCTCGATTTTGATCTGTTCTAACTTCTCCTGAGAAACTGTTTCGTTGTTTATTGGCTCTTGCTCAAGGATTCGCCTCAGGGTGATTGTTGCAGCTTCTTGACACACTTTCAAAAGAAGATTACCATTATATTCATCTGTAGCCTCTGCGACCTTTCCTAGATCTACATCGTCTGAGATGGGCATTTTCTCAGTCAGAATCTTGAGAATTTCATATCTCCCTTTTCTATCTGGAAAACTAACCTCAATCTCCTTCTGAAATCTTTGTCTGAGCGATGATTCGATCTCTTCCGACGAAGGGGCAATGCCCACTACGATGACTTGACCGAAATCCGCCAACGCATCTATTTCAGAGAGCAGCCAGGAGAGAACCTGTCTGATCGGTTGACCATGAACCTCTTGTAGACTGGGGGCTATCACTTTAAGATCAGGTATCAGTATAACGCTTGGGGCGTCTTTCTTAGCCTTAATGAATACTTCTCGCAGACTCGCTTCGTTGAATTCACTCATTATTCGCTCTAAGCTGAGGATGAATAAGCGGGCTTTTGCTGCTGCTGCAGTCGCCTTGGCTAGTATGTTCTTTCCTGTTCCAGGTGGACCACAGATGAGAACTGCTTTGGGCGGTGCAAGATCAAGCCATTTGAAGAGCTCTGGGTGTCTTAGAGGAAGCTCTATAGTCTCTCTTGCCAGTTTGATCTGTTGTTTGAGTCCTCCGATTTTGTCATAGGAAACAGATATTCGATCCGCTGGTATGCCTACGACTGACTTCAGTCCTTGGTATCTGTCTAGCCACAGAGCAAGAGCGTTTGTAGCTTCTTGACCGATATTGCCGTACAGGTTACCGTGTAGACTCACTATACCCCTTTGAAAGTCTTTCCACACTTTGGAATCGACCCCTCTTACAGTGACAGTTGTATCTGACATCTGGCTTCACCTGTTGTTATGGCAAGAGTTGCAAATAAACATTTCGATTACAAGTTTGCAAATTAGATATGTACAGCAGTCTTCATCTGAGAACTCCCGGCAGCAGAGACATACTGCGTATAGGTCTCTTGTCGTTCGCTCACGCGATATAAGACGTTTATGGCGAAAAGCTATTGCGTAATCGATTCAACGAGCAAACAACCACACATGCGGTCGGGGTTGGGGAAGACGCTTAGGAGTTAGCATTCTGATGAAGATGGGTTTTCGAGTGTGTTTACAATGTTGTTGCGCAATGAAGGCTTAGAGAAATCTTGTTTTTCCTTTTGTACAGGGATGAGGAGGGCTTTCTATAATGGTTCATGAGGCATGTAGGATTGAGCTAGGTTTCCGTAGACGCTGGACACGAACTTATGTTGCTTTTAGTGTTACGTTTCATTCGGATAGCCAGCAGTAGCACCAATGCGCCTGTGAGAACGAGGGCTGCCGCGGCAATGAATGACATTTTATACGCAAAGACTTGGCTGGCGCCTGATCTCACAAGTTGGTCTACGATTGGGCCAGCGATCAAAGTTCCTGGTATGCCCCAACTCAGGAAAAAAGTTGCGTTGAAAAGTGCGAATTGCTTTCCTCTCTCTTCTGGTGGTATCAATGTAGAGGCGTAAGAGTATGAAGATGCAAAGATTAGAACTTGTGAAATGCCGGCGAGAAAGTTGCTGGCAAAGATCAAGGCTAGGTCTTTGGCAATGACGAATCCTATTAGATAGAAAATAGCGACAAAAGATCCAAGAAACATTAAGACCTCATCTTTCAGCCGCTTGGATAGTCCCTTTACATAGAAACCCAGTATGAAGATTGCGACTGAACCTGTATTTGCGATATAACTCAGGAGACTGCTGGACACGCCGAAACCTTCATCCAACGTGAGATATTGCGAAAGTGTCAGAGCAGTAGAGTTTCTTCCGAAGTTGATGAATAACATTGCAATTAGGAATATAAGGAAATGCTTGGAAAGCGGGAGTCTATCATTGTGTCGTTGACCTGTTGTCTTGGTATCTTTCTGGACCCCTCCTTCCGGCACAAAGAACATGGGGATGGTTGAGATAGCCATCACTGCAGATGCAATGAAGAACAAGAGGCCTTTATCAAAGCCCCATCCGTCATATGACTGTGCAAAACCATCATATACCAGTCCGCCTATCCAGACTCCGATGATCCTTCCGATGGCGCCGAGGCTTGAGAGTCTACCTTGTATCCCTGCTCTTTTTTGTTTAGGATAAAGGTCTGAGAGAAGTGCGCTCCAGCCTAAGTTTGACATCGACCAGAAGATCTCGACAATTGACAAGCCGATTATTATTACGTATCCACCAGCGATGGCACTCTCAGGTAGAGTGTGCACATACCACACAAGACATGTGATTATTGCAGCAGAAATCTCACCGATTATGATCAAGGTTCTACGTAGCTGGAATTTGTCTGAAACGACCCCCCACACAAATGTCTGAAACAGCACGTTCAAAATCATTGGAAATGTGGCGAAAAACGTGGTTTCTGTGACGCTTAAGCCGAGAAAAATCCGCAGGTAGATTGACATATAAGTGTAAAAAAGGCCTCTTCTAAACATAGCCAGAACCTGAAACGAAGAGATATTCAAAAATGTCCGAACTCTTGGTCTCTGAGAGCCCAAGGCTTTCGTAGGCTGGCTGGACTTCTTATAGGCTGAGTGCCTTCTAGCCTCGAGACTTGTGAACATTGAAGCTTTCATAACCAGAAATGGTCTTCCACCACTTATACCTGTAGGCTAATATGCTTAGGGAGGAAACGCCTGAAAGCGCAGCAGATCGTCTCCTACGTGCTGAAGCTGCAACAGAGATTTCAGGCGTGATTCAGGATTCGGTTCTTGGTCCCAAGCCTTGGGCTCAACACTTGCGCCCGGGCTTGTGTACAAAATGACAAGATGAGTGAAGAGCTGGACACATTATGGTTTAGGCCTACTTATCAGTGCAAGTACTCCGCCCGTGATGAACAAGATGAAGATCGTGAAGCTCGCGAAGCTGGTGAGCCATAGAGTGACCGTGTTATCGCTTAGCTTCGGGAAAAAGTGAAGAAGCAGATATTGAGTCGTCATTAGATTCGTGGATGGAAAAAGGTTGAAGATTATGACAATCAACCCTCCAAGTGTGTATCTTCGCAAGAGAATGAGGACACCTCCAATTGCGATAGTCAAGCCAGAGAGGGACCAGATGAAATTCAATACTCCTAGTGGTCCCGCTCCATATGGACCGGAGGAGAACAGTAATGAAGTTCCCACCATCATTCCTGATATGCCGCCTGCCAACCCTAACAACCCCCCAATCAGAGCGCGCCGAGGCAGAGGGGTTCCAAAGTCGCTTCCCAGAGATTCTCTTACTCTCTTCCTTGAAGCGAGAAAGAGCACTCCAGTTTCTGCGATGACAAATACCGCCACCATGATCCCGCTTAGCAAGAGCCCCGAAACCTGCCAGGGAGCAGTCCCGGTCTGCCAAAGGCGAGCTGTGAAATATAGTAGAACGATAGCGTCTAACATTACCAGGGAGGATTTGACTATTACTAGCGTCCACGTCCAGCGGCTCCCCCTTATGAAGCCGTATATCGCCAAGAAGCCTAGAAACGCCACGAGAATGCAGATTGTTTTGAAGGAGACAGGAGAGGAAATGCTCCAAAAAGATGCGAGACCTATGGCTGAGATAACTGCGGCAAGAGATAATACCGTTTCCAAAGCGACGAGTATCTTCAGCTCTCTAGGGGCATCGGCAAAGGCTTTGACCTTCTGTTCTTCAATCCTTTTCCAGGCATTAATCGCATCAATTGCCCTCAAAGCCTCCTTCCCCGCATCGGTCAGAACATAGAGCCCATCTGCTCCAACATTTACCAGCTGCCCCAACTTTTTGACATGATGGTCTATGTTGCCACTGCTGTCGATCTTCAACTGTCGCTTCAATGCGGAGAAACTTGCAGGCTCTTTGTCAAGGACTCTTAGAATCCTGATTCGCGTAGGATGCGAGATAGCTTCAAAGAGCTCTGCCGGGTCGGTCACTAAGACTCCCTAAGAAAGAAACATTGAAGCGATATTATATTTCTTGGGTTCTTGACCTGAAGCCTTAATTTTGTCAACGAATTTTGACAACTGATTTGTCCAAGAATTACGGAGGATCTGAGGAGGCAGAGATGGCGTGCAGCAATCAGAGAGGTAAGCACCTGTGATACTCGGACACTTTCTGCGCGCCCCAAAAAAGGCAAGATTAAATTGAGCGAGGTGCGAAGGTAAGAATGTGAACCTCAAAACTTTGCTCGGTCTTATTGCGGTTGCAGTTCTGTTCTTCTTCGGTATCATATTTGCTCTTGCTTCAGCTTACGCTTCTTCCAGGCTTTTTGTTTCCGGGTTGCTGTTTGCTGTTGGGTTCGGCATTCTGTACTACGTAACCAGAAAGCCTAAGACGCTGGTTCAGAGATTGGAGCTGTCAGGAGAGATGAAAGCAATTCCGATTGAATGTCCAAACTGCTCAGCATCCATACGTTCTGAAAGCATTAAGATTGTTTCAGGAGTACCCTACGCAACATGTCCATATTGCGGAAAGACTTTCCAAGTGGTCGAGGAGCCAAAATGGTGAGGACAAGGCATCTACTGACCATTTTGATTGCTGTACTGTTTTTTATGAGTTTTTTAGGTGGTGTTACGGCACAGAGAACCTATCATCTCGAACAAGAAGGGGCAAGAATATGGATAAACAAAGACGGATCAATCGATCTATTCTATAATATAAGCATAACTCTTGATTCCGGTCCTGAGATAAACTGGATCGAACTAGGTCAACCTCAAAGAGACTTCACAATAGGACAAGCCAGGGATCAGTATGATCATACATTAGATACATCTGACACCAGCTCAGGAAGCGATTACAAGGTTCGTATCCTTTTACACTCGCCTCTAAGAGCTGGTCAGACTATCTGGGTAACCCTCATGACAAACGTTGGTCGTATGATCTATGAAGATGAGAAAAACCCTGGCAACGTGGGCATGCAGTTTAATGCAACTTGGTGGGACGAAGCGGCTGTACTTGATATCCGGGTGGCAGTTGTGATGCCTCGGGGGGTTGTAGAGGACATGGTCAAGACATGGGTGAGAGAATGGAATCGCACTTCATTGGAAGATGATCTACTGGTAGTCTATTGGGAAGAGAAAGACCTTTCGCCGGGTGAGCGATTTGCGGTTGGGGTCTCTTTTCCAAAAGAGTATGTGGAAACTTACTATACACGAACCTCTGGCTTAGCGAGGTTTTTGGAACAGTATGGCCTTGCAATCTTGGGTTCTGCAATCTTTCTCATCTTCGTGGTTGTCATAGTCTATGTTGCGCGTAAAAAGTCATACTCGTCGCCTAAAGTCGGAATAGAAGCTCTAGGAATAAGACGAGGACTGACAGCTGTGGAAGCTTCGTACCTGCTTGATGTTACGCCGACAAAGATCGTGACAGAAATCCTCTACAGCCTGCTGAAGAAAAGAGCTATATGGATTGAGTCCACAACCCCGTCGCTGAAGCTGAGCGTCATGCCTTCCTTCAAAGGAGAGAGAGAAGCTTCTGAGACGCCTCTTCGATACTATGAAATCGACTTCCTTAGTGCAATAAGAAAAGATGGCGCTCTTGACGAGAAGAAGCTGGCAGAAACAGTGATGTTTATCAGAGACACGGTTGAACGAAAACTGAAAGGATATTGTAGGCGTGACACGGTGAAATACTATCAAGGAGTTGTGGAGAAGGCTTGGGGACAAGTAGAGCAAGCAGGTGTGCCCGAACTAGCTTCAAAAGCTTATGACGAACAATTGCTTTGGCTCTTCCTCGATCCGAATTATGAACGACGCACAAAGGGGGCATTCCGTGACAAGGCGTTTGAGCCAAGCCCCTTATGGTTATGGTACTGGTACGGCTATCGCCATTATCACCCGGACCCCACATACCAGCCGAATCTGAAAACGCCTGAACAATCAGCAAATCCGCCAAAGATCCCCGGCGCCGAGTTTGCAGACAACATTGCGACCGCAGTAGAAAAGACCTCCAACAATATTGTGACCAACCTCGAGAAGTTCGCTAATGCAATACTGCCAATGCCCACCGCGAAGGCTTCGACTGAACCTGCTCGAAAAGGGGCAAGCTGTGTCTGTGCTTGTGCTGCATGTGCATGTGCATGCGCCTGTGTGTCTTGTGCCTGTGCCTGCGCAGGGGGAGGAGTTGGCTGAAATCATGACTTTCCTAGATAGAGTCTTGCGGCGAAAAAGAGTCCCTCATGGTCGCTACACATACCGAGGTGAAGACAAGTTTGCCGGTCTAGCGCTCCAACTTCGCGTAGAACCTGATGGAAAGGGAGTTATGGTAATAAATGCCAATACAGTATTGTACCTTAATGAAACGGCGACTGTGTACGCCTATCTGTTCATGCAGGGAATGCGTGAAGAAGCTGTTCTGAAGAAGATTCGGCGTATGTACAGAGTTAAATCAGAAACTGCAAAGCAAGACTACGAGAGACTCATCTACACCGTTAGCACGCTGGCACAGACTGAAGAGGTGTGCCCAATATCCTATCTCGGTGTGGAGAGTGTGGAACCTTTTTCCAAGAAGGTTACTGCACCTTTGCGTATGGATATGGCGGTCACTTTTAGATGTCAGAACGACTGTGTTCATTGCTACGCTGGAGGACCACATGAAACTCCAGAGCTTACTAGAGAAGAATGGAAAGAGGTGATAAATCGTCTCAATCAAATCGGCGTCTTTATATTGACCTTTACCGGCGGCGAACCAACCCTTCGAGAGGACTTGCCAGAATTATTGCTTCACGCACAAAACGAAGGATTAGTCACTGGACTGATTACGAATGGACGAAGACTCAAAGACAAGGCCTATGTCGAGACTCTCGAGAATACTGGACTAGACTTTGTCCAAGTAACTCTCGAATCCCACAAGCCTGAAATCCATGACTTGATCACGGCAACGAAGGGAAGCTGGAAAGAAACCGTTGCCGGAATAAAGAACATCATTCCGACACAGATCTATGCCACAACAAATACGACACTTAACAAACATAATGCAGAATCTTTTCTGGACACGATAAGCTTTTTGAAAGAGCTTGGAGTTGCAGCCTTCGGCTGTAACAGCCTGATCTATTCAGGGAAGGCGAACTCAATAAGCAGAGAATTTGCTCTGCCCATCGAAACATTGAAAACACTTTTGCCGAAGATCCGTGAAAGCGCGCTCCAATTTGGGCTAAAGTTCCTATGGTATACTCCAACACAATATTGTCAATTGGATCCTGTTGAACTCGGATTAGGTGTAAAATCATGCTCAGCCGCCAAGATAAACATGTGTGTCGGCCCAAATGGCGATGTCTATCCTTGTCAAAGCTACTTCGAGAGCCTTGGCAACATACTTAGGGATGATTGGTCAGGGATTTGGAATCATCCGATTGCCGTGCAAATAAGAGAAAGAGCATACGTCGGACCTGAATGCAAAGATTGCCCTCAATTACAGATCTGCGGCGGAGGATGCCCGCTAGAGCTTCAACACCAAGGCTACATCTGCGCCGAGACCCAATGAATCCGGAAGGCCGAAAATCCGGAACTACTCACATGGGACGAATTGAAACTTCTAGAATACGTATACTTCTGTGGAGGTCACCCGTTATGTCATGAAGGACACCCTAAGCTTCGTAGGATAGTGAGACTAAGAGAGGTCCTCGAAAAATGCTGGTTCCTTGAAGAGTCATGCCTATCGCCTCATTCTTAATGAAATCAGAATTTTCACCTAGAATAAACTTATCTATAGGATCAGACAGATTCAGTCAATGTGAGAAAATGAAAAGAGATCAGATATTAGATATATTGAACTTCCTCGTTTCCCTCACAATCTTCGTGTTACCCACATATTCTGTTCACACAGGTCTTCCTTTGTTGATTCAAGTCTTCCCAGCTGTCTTACTTGTTATTCCTTTGACCATTGTATTGTATAGAAGACGAATAGTAGAAGAAACTTAGATTAGTGCATGAGACTTGACACTCATGCCTTCCAAAACTTGAAAGCCTTTTCAC
>CAYGAG010000037.1:0-16397 GCA_964347765.1 uncultured Candidatus Bathyarchaeia archaeon | reverse complement strand
AAGATGGATCCACATGACGTCAACACTGAACATGCGAGCAAGAATAACACTAAATGCGGCTTGAAAACTGTCTCCTCTAAACCACAGATATACTTGCGTCGCTATACTTTGAACAGGAAATCTAACTCCATGAAGGACTTGGTTGTCGTATACGAGCCGCGTTGATCCCAAAACGTATTGTTGGCCGCCTACGTCGCCAAAGGGAAAAACCAAGAGAAACAGAGAGACCGACAGAAAAGAATGCACCATGACAAGTCCCAGTTTGTGTGCGGTCATTCGAGAGATGAAGATGGTAGCTGTCAACGCTAGTGTAGCAAGAAAGAAAACTGGAAGGAACAGTGGATGAACGCTCCACCAAACGACGAGGGCTTCTCCTCTACGGGAAATTAGAAGTAGGTAGAACGAAAATGCTGCGAGAAGTAGGTAAATTCCATTTGAGATTATGAATCGTTGGGAGAAGATCTGTTTATCTGGAGACTGCGGCTTCAAGTTTGGCTTGCTTCCTCCTTTTCTGAGCATTAGTAGAGTTGAAATTGTGGCCACAATGACAAGAGTCGCAACAGATGGAATGACGCTAAGATTATGAATGATCATTACTGCCCAGCTGACCAAACCCAATACCGAGGCTGCTAGTAATACTCCGAGGGTCAACTGTATGAAGGGACTACCTTTGAAAAAGGCGCGACCAAGAACCACCCCATTAACAAAGAAAAACGTGACTGAAGCGGCTATTCCAATAACCCAAGATTTTGTGGCTATGAGGTTGATCGCAATAGCCAGCACGGCAACATATATGGTGGCTATTGATCCCTGTATTCGGTGCTTGGATGCTATTTCAAGCGTTTCGACGACACGCTCCGAAGTTCGTAAGTATTATTACAGACGGAAATTTAAGTTAGTACCAGAAAAGAGACCTAGGTGACTGGCGCGAAGCATTAGTCTTGATTCGAAAGATTTGACGTTATTGAAGGAAGGGATCTCAGTGAAGTTGAAGTTAATTGAGAAGTTTAGAAAGAGGACAGCACATATTGCTGTCATCGGTTTGGGACGCGTGGGGTTGCCAACCTCTGCTGTTTTCGCTGGAGCTGGCTTTAGTGTGGTCGGAGTTGATGTACTAGAGGATGTGGTTCAAGATGTTTCACTGCGAAGAGTCCGTGCAAATGAACAGGGGTTAAAGGACCTCTTGCAGAGAGTTGTCAGCTCCGGCAGACTGAGGGCTTCAACGGAATCTATAGGTGTGGTTGAGGAATCTGATGCTGTGGTTGTTTGTGTCCAGACACCTATAGATGATCAGAGAAGACCAGACTTGACGTATTTGAAGAGGGCATGCGATGAGGTTGCTCAAGGACTTGCTGAAGGCAAGTTAGTGATAGTCGTGAGTACTGTACCACCAGGAACTATGAAGAATACCGTGGTCCATATTCTAGAGGATAGAAGTAGGTTAAAGTGTGGAGTGGATTTCTGGCTGGCCTATTGCCCTGAGAGAATAACTCCTGGGAAGATTCTGCGGGAATTCGCCACAGGTGATAGAATTGTTGGGAGCTTTGACGAAGACAGTGCTACTGTTGCAGTTGAACTGCTGAAAACTGTGACCAATGGAGATCTGTTGATAACAGATTGTGGAAGCGCGGAAGTAACCAAACTGGCTGAGAATGCTTTTAGGGATGCAAATATTGCCTTTGCAAATGAGTTGGCGTTGATATGTGAGAGTGTTGGTGTGGACGTCATTGAAGCAATACGATTGGCAAATACTCATCCTAGGGTCAGAATACACTGGCCAGGCTGTGGCGTCGGTGGACCATGCCTGACGAAGGATCCCTACCTTCTCTTGCATTCCAAGACAAGTAAACATGTTGAGTTAGGAGTCGTGAAGGCTTCAAGGGAATTGAATGATTTTATGCCAACACATACAGTAGAACTTGCGACAAGGGTTCTGAAAGAGATTGGCAAAAGTGTGAATAGGTCAAGAATTGCTGTGTTGGGAGTTGCATACAAACAGGACACTGATGATGCGACCAATAGTCCGGCTGAGGTGATAATACGTGAATTGGTCAGTTTGGGAGCTAGCGTTGTAGTTTTTGACCCCTACTGCAATGAAAGCTTTGGAGCGGAAAAAATGAAGAATGTTGCAGAGGCTTTTGATGGAAGCGATTGTGTAATTATAGCCACTGATCACGCGGTGTTCAAAAAGCTAGAATTGAAAAAACTGAAGACGTTGATGAAGAAGCCCTTAATTGTTGATGGAAAAAGGGTTATTGATCCCGACAAGGCGAAAGATGCCGGTTTGCTGTACTTTGGTGTGGGCTATCAGTCCAAATTGTAGACTATGTATAGGTCAATCTATTGTGCGATATTCTGGTTCCTGAACCTTGATCATTTATCTGTATAACGTTGTTTACTAAGGTATTTCGAGATATGACGTTGTTGCTACACTCGCTGCGTGTGATCACTATTCCTTCTTCTGAACTGCCCTCTATGTAGTTTCCAATGATTTCGTTGTAGGAAGCGTCGTAGTATATACGTATTCCTTCGTCACAATTGATTACGGTGTTTTTGGCTGCACTTGCGTTGTCTGAATTTCTGAGGTAAATTCCGCGATGGCTGTTATAGATGCGGTTGCGGTAGACTACATTGTTATCTGAGAAACTAACGAAAACTCCTGAGTATTTGTTGTCTTCTATCACGTTATTTTGAATAATTGTATTTGGACAGAACATCACGTGGATGGCAGCGCTTACTTGTATGCCGAAGAGGTACTTTCGCGGGAAGTTGTGGGCCCACACTTGCTCTATCCTGGAGTTCGGAGCCGCGTATAGGAAGATTCCATTGGCTGGACCCGTTTGATTTTCTCCGTTGCCGTCGATTTGCATGTTTGTGATTACAATATTACTGTCGGCCCATGTGCCCGGGTTCATGTTTTCTATAACATTGGTGTTAGCTCCATCAGCCAACTTGAGAATGGTGTCGAAACCTTCACCGGTTAAGGCTACGTTGGATGGAAGTTTCACCGGCGATGATATAAGGTATAGGCCAGCTGGAATAAAGACGGTTCCACCAGTGGCTGGAAGACTGTTGACGGCATCCTGTATGGAAGGATAATCGGCTACATTTACTACACCACGGCTTGTGGGTTTCCACTTTCTCAAGGCGTAAACTGGCGATACCTTGGCAACTGTTCCTAATACAAGGAAAAGCAGAATCGTGATCACGAATACAGTTTTGGAACGCATAATTCGCTTCCTCAGATGTCTTTTCAATGCTCCTAACCTCTATTAAAGTGCTATGAATTTATTTTCTGGTGTTTCATGACGACTTGTTCTACACCAAATCGAAAAGATTGAATTGCAGTCGATTTTGGCTTTTCTGGATGTACATGTGAACGGCTTGAAGAACAAACATCGTTACCCATGAGTTTACGTGTTGTTTGAAGCCATTTTTGAACCATGCTGGTCCAGCCAGGAACCCTCCATGCGCTCTTGGATTTTTTGTATCTAGGTACTGAAATTCGAACAGTCTTCTTATGGCTCTTCCTGTGTTGTCGTTGTCGATTTCATATTCTCCTAGCTCAGAGAGAATTAGCATCAATCGGATTACTTGTGCAGACATGTCAGCGCTCTCCCGAGTAGAAGTTCTTCTTGTTGATTGATTGTAGTAGGCTGGGAAACCGCCGTTAGGCAGTTGGTGATTTACTATCCACTTGACGCCTTTGACTGCTGAGTTTATGTATTCTCTTTTTCTGAGGGAAACTCCAGCGCAGAGGATCCCTTCGATGGAGTAGCAGTGAGGCTGGAGAAATGTGCTTCCGTCTTTTGTGTTGGTTACGAATCTTCCGTCTTTCTGTTGCAGCTTGATCGCCCATTGACAGAGTTTGTCGGCGCTCTTGAGGTAGGCAGAGTTGGATGTCAAGGATTCAAGGTGAAGTAGACCTATTGCGTTTTTAGCGTGGAAGCTACCGCTTTGAGCGGACCATTTTTCATCATCATCTTGGAGCCGTTTTTCGTCGAGCAAGTTTCTGGCGTAAAGGGAACCTTCTTGTTTCTGCATGTTGTGGATTAGCCAGTTTGTGATTTTCATTGATAGTCCTAGGTATTTTTCCTTTCGAGTTTGACGGTAGAGGTTCACCAGGGCTTTTATGCACATGCCTGCGTCGAAGGTGCACAGGCGTGGAGTAAACTTCTTGGTTTTGTAGTAGTATCGGCATAGAACGCTCTTATCTTCGAAAAGAGCCTTCTTCATCAGCCAGTCTGCAGCTGCGCCAGCTTTCTTTATGAGCGTTTGTGAGGGCTTAATCGTGTTTAGGTAGAGGAGTGTTGATATGCCGTATCCTGTGATTTCGGAGTAGATGAAGGGGTATCGTTTGTTGACGATGTCGTACCAGGAGTTGAATCCTCCTTTGTGTGATCCGCTTGTGTTTTGGATTCCAGAGTTTAGTAGCCAGTTTTCTGCTAATTTAAGTCTGTCTTGCAAGCTTGGCGGTGCCAACTTTTACACCTTTTATTGTCGTTCTGTCTGATACGCAGCGAAAAGGGAATTTGCTTCCGAGTTTATCTTCTAGTTTCTGGAACACTGCGAAGTAATAACCGAACAGTTCTGGAGCGATTCTTTCGAGAGCGTGGGTAAGATTGAAATAGTTGAGGAACCATGGGTTTGCCATGACTGTTCCTCGCGTCTTAACTACAGACACTCCTGCTTTGCTAAGCATCTTTTTAAGCTCCCACGGAGAGCAGTAGTCGTCTGGATACCACTTCCAGTTTTTCAGTTTTTGTCTGATCCATTTGTATAGGGCGTGCAGGGTCAGGTTGTTGTAAGCTAGAACTATAATGGTTCCGCCTTTCTTGGTGACTCTGGATAGTTCTTTGATTGCTTCCTTCTGACTCGCCACATGCTGTAAAACTCGTACAGATAGAACAGTGTCGAAAATTCCATCTTTAAGGGGCAAATGCTCTACATCAGCCAAACATAACGGAGCGTCTGGTGCGTCCTTTTTTGCCTTTCCCAGCAGGCCCTTGGAGAAGTCGGTTCCCACAATTCGTAGGTCTTTGGAGAGTGGAGTCAGGAAGCGTCCGCTTCCGCAGCCAGCATCTAGCATTAGTGTTTTATCGTTTAGGGTTAAGTCGAGGACGGACAGAACGGATTGTATTTCGACCTGGTCTATGTATCTTCGGGGTATAGTCCCGAAGCGCTTTTGAATTTCTTGTAGGGACCACTTCTTAAATTCGTCAAAGCGGGCTTGAACCTTTCTTTTTCGTTCGTCTCCTTCGTTGCCTGCGTCTGTAGTTCTTTGCTTCACTTTTAGCTCCATCTTTGGGTGGGTTCGCAAAGTGCTATTTTGCGAGTATGGTTAAGTACATATGTATTTTAATTGAAAGCATTGTGCCTAGGCATTGATTAAAACATTAAGATTTGGGAACATGAATGAAACTCTCATGGCGTGCGAAGTGGGAAAAGTGTATGTGAGAGGCTTGATATCTCTGAAGTCGGTAAATCCGAACGACATTTAATTAGCTCGAGATTTTTTGGGAAGAATGGCAGATTCATTGATAGGTTTTCTAGAGAAAAACCTTCTCTAGGTAACTTGTTATGACCAGGACCGATAGACAAAAACATTCTGTGCGCGCATTCCTAGTTGGTCTTCTGTGTCAGATCCATTATTAACTTCGCATTCAGAAGTGCGCGTTCTTGCAGAACTTTGGATTTGGTCTTTAAGGTGTTTCTTATTTTGTCTCTGGCGTTATATGCGTGATCGATTCTGGATTTCAGTTTGTTGTAGTCGAGTGTGGCGATGTTACATAAGTATTGTTGTTGAGCGACTGCTTTCATAAGTTCTTTCATCTTGAATGTGTAATCTACGCCTACAACTGGGGTGTGCATGGAGATTGCGTGGATAACAGGGTGCATTCGTGTGGAAATCAGCAAATCGAATTGTCCTATGATTCCTTTCAACTCTTCTGGTTTGTATTCGTTCATAATCAATTTGAGCTTATGTTCATATCCCACTCTTTCGAAGATTTTCTTGCCAATTATTCGGTCGTCATTTCTTCTTGGGCCGAAAACGTGTGGAAAAAGTACTACTTCTGCGTCAAATTCTTCTATAACGTATTTGGTTATTTTGCTCATAAGTTCAGTGTATTCTTCAAGTTTTCTTTCAAGATTAGATTCTTTGATATATCTGTATATGAGCGCGCTTGTGTTTATTCCAATTAATGGTTTGGCGCTTGTGTCAACTCCCTCTTTGGCAAGAATAGATTCTGTTCTTTCTCTGGGCGCTGGATAAAGCAGAAAGGCCGGATCTGCGGTAATACGGATAAGAGGTCTGCTGACGTTCATCCTTCGAAGATTGTCCGCTGAGATTTGGTCTCTTACGGTTATCAAGTCCACCCGGTTGAGAGTGAGTTTGGTCAAGAGAATGGCTATTCTTCCGCTGAGAGTTCTTCTGAAGGGACCAATTTGTGTTGCATTCATCGCGATTGGTTTCTTCAACAAGGCACAGAGCCCTATATCTTTCAGAGATTGAAATAACATTACGATTCCATAAGTATCTGAAATGATGTCTGTACTGCAGAACACTATTATGTCTGCAGTACCGTATGACTGCAACAACCCGACCTTGTCGAGGCTAATCAGCCTATTTATGTCGATTTTGAATAATCTGTAGAGAGCGGCTAGCACGAAGCATAAGAGGAGATCTAGTGTCTTTCTACAAGTACCGAATTTTCCAGAGGATTGCGTCGGGTATTCAAATGTAGCAACTTCGCATTGTTTGGAGTCGAGTTCTGGAAGCGCCGTTAGGAGATAGACTTCAGCGTTCGAAAGCTCTCTTAGTGACTGAACTGTTGACTTAATAGCGGAAGCTGAGCCCTTGTTGTGTCCGGCGGAGCCTACCAGAAGGATTTTCAACTGGTCGACACCAAACTGTTAAATTGGCTTAACAAGATCCTTACAATCTAATAGGATTAATCAGATTATAGCAAATCACGTAAAATCTCAGAAGTTTTAATGGAATATACTTAAGAAGCCATCTAAGTTTTTGCTTGGAAGATACATAGATGTTGATGAAAGCTAACGTTGAACGCAAATAGGTTCCAATATTGGGCCTTGAGGGGTATTTCTTTTCTAAATAAACGTCGTATTGTCGTTTACCAAGTCTTTTCAAAAGCTTTACACGTGCCACTAATTCTCTTTTTTTGAAAAAAAGCATACCCCTTTGTGCTCGAATGATATCCTGTCTGCGCACTCTTGTAACTTCCACTCTTCTCTTTGAAATAGCCCTACCTAAGAGTCCCTCACCAACCTTTGTTCGCGTGATGATCATTGATTCACCAGCATTATTGGTCATTAATTCCGGTAGCCAGGCATCTCCTAGAGATACGTCTGCCAACTCGTTAAGCGCATCACTGCACAGAGTGCAACGTAAAGGAGTAAAGAAATTGTAGCCGAAAAAATGCCCCCAATAAGTGCGGTGTGGTATGGATTTTTCGGTACCGTCTTTCAATTGAACTGTCATGTTGCCCGGCCATCCACTATCTCTGTGATCTAATTTCATGATATCTTTGCTTCTGATACCCATCTTCTCAAGTAGAAATCTTGTTCCCCAGAAATTTACAGTGCGACCGCAGAAAAGCCCCAAATGAAACGCGATTTTTTCCTTCAGCTTTCCGTTGATCATCTCTGCTTTTCTTAAACCATGAATGTGACATGGAAGCCCTACGACAGCAAATTCGCCATTTTCGCTCATTATGTCTTTAATACCTGTATTGAGAGGCACTGGACAATATTTGGATTTGGATGCAGAAAGCACTTCTTCCACAGTTCTTGCCAGAAACACCTCTGGCTCCAAAGGGCTACCTCTTTTCATTCTCGTCACAAGCGCACCGTCTATCATCCCTTCCTTCAATGCAAAGACCAGTAGCTCTGTTACGAGTCCGCCAGAGGCCGCATTCCCACGAATCTTTTCATTTGTCGAGTGGCCCACATATAGGTTGACCCAATTGCCCAGCAATGTATCTCTAGAAGGTTTCCCAAATATGGAGAGATTTAGCTTGTCTAAATCCGGATGAAGCCCGGAACACACCTGAACGCAAAGTCCGCATTCCGAACAGCTTTTCGAATTCTCTAAAACAGGGACAACAGTTCCGCCCCTAGGATCTTTGCTCAACTGTAGCGCGTTTCTAGGACAAACGCCTACGCAGGTTCCACAACCAGTACACAGTTTAAATTTCCACACGTCTTCAATTATCTTCATGAATGGTCACGATTACAGCAGTGATCAAGGACGCAAACCATATCCAAACCATTATACAAGCTTATATCGAACAATCCCATAGAAAAGCCCAAGTAACCGACCGAAATCAACCACAAGTAGTATTATCGGAACCACAAATACTGCTCGGAAGTCACTTGTCCTCTTTGCCACTTTAGAACCAAGATAAGTTGGATAAGAGAGGACCCCGATAAGAAAGAAGAGCATGAGAAGCTTCCCCCACAAACCAAAAAAGGATAGTGCAGCCAAGAGCAGAAATGAAGAAAAAATAAACACTCTCCGTACGTTTGGTTTCCATGTTGCTGAAAGTATTTGAGCTTTGACATCATTTTTGGAATACGTAAAAACCTTTCGAAACAGATCTTTAAATCCTTCGCACACTCTCCAATATACAATTGCGTCTTTGGCTAGTTTAAACTTAAAACCCGCTTCATGAAGTTGCATCCCGAATACGGTGTCTTCAGCCGTTTCCAAAAATTCTGGATAACCACCAGCTTTTTCCCATGCGGTTTTCCGAAGCGCCATCGATTTCGCAGACGGAACAGATGAGCTTTCCGTTTCCTTGTCAAACCTTTCTTTCGGGAAGAAAGTTTCTCCAATGCATCTTTGAAGGAAGCTTCCGAATTCGTATGGATGATACACTCCTAAAACAACATCAGTGTTACTATCAAATCTGGAAGTCAGATTCTTCAACCAATCCTTTTGAAGTCTCATTCCTGCGTCAGTGCACGCAATTATCTCACCATTCGCATTCTTAATGGCCAAGTTTCTTCCTTGAGCAATATTTGTGCCAGGTGCAACAACAAGATTGATGGGAGCTCCAGATTTTACGTAATTTCTAATGACCGTGACTGTTTTATCTGTTGACCCTCCATCGACAATCACTATTTCATCAGGAACATAGCTTTGAGCCAACACTGTGTCCAAAAGCTCAGAGATTGTGTCTTCCTCATTCTTAACTGTAATGACCAGACTAACTCGTGAATGAGAATTTTTCATAGAACCTCTCTCGAGATTTAAGGGTCAACCCAAGCCTTCGACATAGTTCGGCACACCATCGCCGTCATCATCAATTGTCGTATCTACGTCTTTTCCAGAAAACAGAAGGATAGTAGTATCTCCAGGAATCGTCACAGAAACCTTCTCCATGACCCCCGCATTCTCAGTAACAGCGAGCCTCACAGGATACTTCGAAAACCTCAAACCACCGACGTATGAGTTGCCACCAATGTTATACAAAGCCAACAGACCCCTCTGGAGATTCTGTAAACCGTAGTTCTCGTCAAACGAGTCTGTAAACCAGTAGGTTATCCTCCGCGGCTCTACATAATACAATGAAGTTCCAATCTTTACAAGAACTTCATCTTGAGCCGGTAGATAAACACCAAACATTATTCTGTGCTGTCCTCCGCCAGAGGAGACATAGCTATCTAGGAGCCAAGGAGAGCCACCTATTCCCTTGGTTGAATAGACATATCTTCCGGGTGTTTCATTCGCCCAATTTGCACCGCTAAGCGCCCAATTGACCTCAACGCCGCCTACTGTCTCCATCGGATCCCTGCTATACGGAAGCCCACTCTCCCAGGTCTCACCACCGTCAATGCTGTAGGCCAAAGGCGGAAAAGTCTTCATGTACACTTCATCCGGCAACCAAACTTCAACAAACGCCCACTCATCAAGAGGCCCGTTGTTTTTGATGCCGAATTCATACGAGAAATACTCGTACCATACATAACCTTTCTTCATGGTCAGATTACAATACCTCTCAACATCTGAATAGTTGAGAACAGCACGCCCTACTTCATAATCATAAATCGGATGCAACGTCACATTCTCTGTGCGACTTACCGTATAGAACAACCCATAATCTCGTGCACTCACATTATACGAGTCCGTTCCCTCGATCAAACCAGGCATATAAAGGCGAGAAAACTCGCCAAGATCAAAGTTTAGAGTGGAGGAATCAACGTCTTCCCACAACAACTGAACGTAAGAGCTGCCCTGGTCAACAGTGCCAACAAGAGAACCTCCAGCAAATGTTATCTTAAACGTCAACTGTGCCATCAAAGCAGGGTTTTCGGGAACATCCTGATCCGGTTCCCACAGATGCCATGTATCATACTCAGGATCATAATACTCCACAAACAGCAGATCACCAAGATCCTCTCCATCTACAAAAGTCGCGTTCAGGTCGAGAACCTCGTATATGTCTCCCCAAAAGTCCGCTATTTCAAGGGTTCTCGCTTCAGGGTTAATGATAACTCTCATCTGATCATTTTGTATGAAGTAGCCCTGCGGACTGTTCCACCAATACGCAATCACGTCGGGACTAGTTGGCAGGGGTGCAACTCTGTATTCGAATATCTGAATCTCACCATGCTCATCGCTCAAGACCCCGAATAATCCAAATATCCGCGATGCTTCCTCTACAACTTGTTTATAATTCGGCGTTCTAAAAGACGAGGCAATGAAATATCCGACCCCCGCATCTCTCGCTCTCATCTGGTCATACATCATACTAACTGAGGGGGCTCCTCCCAAAGCATAATTGCCTTTTTCATACACGTACCACTTGTTTGGATTCCACGTTCCCACAAATCCCCAGCCAATTGCTGCAGTAGGAGGCATAGTAATGACCACATATCTTTCGGCGGTATGTTCATCAATGAATTTTACGGCCTCAACTTCAAGTGCAGTGGGCTGAAGACCGCCAAGCCACCCATAGGCCCTTTCAATACTTGATACCGCAAAGGCCGAAAGAGACAAGCCCACCAAAAACGTCGCAATAATCTGCGTGGCTGAAAGTTTCACCCATAACCCTCCTATGGCAGAAAAAACCCTCGCAGGATTTCTCAAAACACCTCCACCCAAAACGGTAATACACAAACCAAGGGTTAAGGCCGCGAATGGTATTGCAACAAGATCCAGAAAAACCAAAACTCTACCTGCACCAAACGGCGTGTTGACCATCGCATACTGAAGAATTCTATTATCAATAATGTAAATCAGAAAAGCCGCACCCGTAACCAGCGTCAGAGCCCTACTGATTTTATCTCCTTTTTTAAAGATGTACACCATCCCAATCGCGCCCATGAAGGGATAAACAACAGAATGGAAAACACCCTTAAAGTCCAACTTCACATATTCTCCGAAAACCCAGCGCCACAAATCTGTCTTCAGCGCCTTGTCCACACTAAACGCCGTAGCCTCTGCGATATACGCTGCTCGAAGCGCCGGGGGCGAAAAATAGATGTAGAGAAAGCCATTAGCAAAGAATATCATGGGGAGAAGAAGAGCGCTCACCAAGAACGAAGCTAGCAGCAAGAAACGTGCCTCACGAGGCCTTGTAGGTTTCATAACTTCGTATCGACTAAAACTTACTGCTAGGAACACTGAGATAAATGACATTATGCCCGTAAGCGGATGTGAAACACCCGAAACAACAGCAGTGAACAAGGCAAGCAGCAAATACCCTTTGCCTTTCCCAGATTTCAAGTGCCTTAGCGTAAAGTACAACGACACAAAAAAGAACACCAAACCTAAACTATTGGCAGACGCTCTGGCCCCCCAAGAAACGACCCCGTAAAAGGCACTCACCAACGCCGCCAACATCGAGAATCTGGTCTTTCCACTGATCACCTTACAGATACCATATGCCGCTAATGGGATGAAAATCCCCCATAAGATGGGTGTGGCAAATGAATGGACCCAGTAGACATCAACCGTAGATAGCTTGGCAAGAGAAGCTGTGAAAACCGCCAAGGATTTTCCTTTCATGAGCCAATAGAAAAGAAAAACTGGATTCAACCCAGCAGGTCGCCAGCTACCATAGGAATATACCATATTCGCGAAGCCCAAGTGCCCCAAAGGATCTCCAGAATTCCCAGGGTATAACACAATCGCCCATAGTAATGTTGACAACACAGAGAACGACAATATCAAGAACAGTTTAGACCCTGACCTTGTCTTGCAGAGGAAGATCACCAAAATCAAACTGAGTGCTGCCATGAAATACGCATAGAAAAATGAAGATGGCACAACAGCCCAAACGGTTCCGTTAACCCAACCAGACCTCGCCTGAACCAGCAAATAGAAGCAGTAGCCAATTAAAGCTAGAGGCACTACAAAGAAAGGCGAGAGAACAGGAGAACCTTCCACACTCAAAGATCCGATAACCTCTTCCTCAAAACCTCTTCGAAACATTCGACGCCATATTTTTTGAAGAACCAGCAACAGCAAAGGAGCCACAAGCATACCTGTCAAACTCAAAAGATTAAGTTGATACGTCATATTCACAACTAAACCTGAAAACATGAGAAATGCAATTGACAGAAAAACTCCTAACAAAAATCGCATGAAAACCTCCCGCTCATCAATCAAGAAAACCCTGCTCAAGACAAATCCCATGAGCAGAATATACATGACTAGGGCAACCAATCCAACCCACATAGACTGAACGACCACCATGTTCACTAGAACAACAGCAATCGTCAAGGCGAGAGAAAGAAGCGCCTTTGACCTGCCTATGAAAACATAGATGCCGCTCAGCCTCATACTACATCATTATATTTTGCGCAAAAGATGCACTTTAGTCTTGCTTCTAGTCTTTCTACACACTAAAATTGGTTCGTCACAGAACCTTGGGGAAATCCTGTAGAAGATCTTTGGATACAGATGGATAGCAAAGAACTCTCTCAATTTTGAGCCCTTTGTGAACCGTGTATATTGCGATGCAACTGCTGGCAAAGGCAAGAACACGTTTGCGACAAAAAACCCGAAGTATTCCAAGAATTTTGTGAAAGTTTTGTGAGTGAAATACCTTACATGTGCCCAGAACTGGTACTCTTCAAACGGGTCATGGAAACTGTCTCCCCTAATCAGCTGCAGAATTCGGTAAGGATGAGAATAGTTTGGTGTTGAAACGAGTAGGGCTCCGTCGTGTCTCAATATTCTATGGAACTCTTTCAGGCACACGTCGGGTCGGTACAAATGCTCGATAACGTCGGCACAGATGACCATGTCGAAACTTCCATCTTTGATTGGATAGGGACTCTGCGTCATATCATGAGGAATCACAACTATGCCCCTCGTCTTGAGATGTCTAATGTTAATCGAAGCAGCCTCCATCGCTATCCCGTCATGACCTTTTGCTTTAAGCTTGGAAGTTATGTACCCATCACCTGCTCCAGCGTCAAGTATTCTCAAACTCGGAGTCCGCGGAACAATTTGTGGTATGGCCCAGTATCTCTCCACAAGATCCTCTGAAACAGGTTTTCCAAAATGCCGACCTTCAAGGGCGTCTAGAGCTTTCATCTTCAAACCTGACACCTCAAGCATAAATGGAGTCCCGGGGCGGTTTTGAACCGCCGACCTTCCGTTTACGAGACGGACGCCCTAGCCAGCTGGGCCACCGGGACCTTTGCCCACGATTATTTCTCATGTTTTGTCACGCGTGCGTAAAGGCGGCAAATATGCGGCGTCTTGGCATGTAAAGGGTCATGGGAATGCTTCTCATGGATTCAGGAAAGCTGGCGCTTCTTGTGATTACATATTCTCGGAGGGCATAGAGACGTTTCAAAATTGCCCCTTTTCTGTTCAAGCCCAAGCGGTAAATGTGAATTGGAATCTCTTCAAACCCGAATTTGAATTTAAAGTTTTGAAGGGAAGCGTATAGGCTTCTTATTTTTCCACCGCGCTTGACTCTATCCCATCCATACTGGAACCAGTCGAAACCTCGTTCGCATGCATCTTTAACGATATGGGCAACTAGAGCGTCGTTTGGGCATTTGTCTAGAAAATTCGCATGCGACATTGCCTTGTTGACTTGCATGAGCTTATTAAATTCTGCGATTACTATATATGCGATTAGACGTTCGCGGTGGATTGCAGCGTATATGTTGAAATGATCTTTCAAAAGGTTTTTTGAAGACATGAGTTCCGACAAATAAACGTCTTTGTAGCTGTCAGGGTATGTCCCTAGCCGTCTTTGTCTCTTTAGAGCTGAAAGGTTACACACGTAGATGTCGTCTATCCATTCACGAATACCGTCTGGGTTATCAATTTTTATGACCTCGACTCCTCTCTTCTCCGCCTTTCGAATTCTATTCCTTGACTGCTTTGAGAATCTTCTTTTTGAAATTTCATCAAATGTTGTGCCGCTCGTGTGAATCATGTGAGCGTAAATAACTTGAATACCTGCCTTGTGATCCCTAAACCATGAATATAGTGCCTTCACATAATCCTCAGGCCAAAAAGTGGGGGCACACGTGGATAAGTAGTCAACACCGATTTGCCCCAAGAAATCTGAAGTTTGATCCAGTACTGAAGGAATAAGATCCATCGCTCCTTCGTTATCAAGGAGAAGACCTGCATTGTAATAAATTGGCGAAACCGCAAGTTTGAAACTCTTTGCCAAGCTCACAATACCTAGTGGGAAAAGGAAAGAATGACCATGGTCCTCAACAATTAAAGGAAGCGCTTTATCTTCGCTCCGGCACACTTCATATTTATGATGTAGAACGGAGAACGCACTGTTTTCGACTATACGATTCCATCTTTCAGGAGTTGTCTCTATTCGAACTGGCAATTCATGTATCAACTCGGCCCACTATTTTTCGTGAAAGCTGTAAGTATTCCCTCAAGCTTTTCGGTTATCACGTTCCAATCAAAGAATGTTTCCACATGCTTTCTTGCATTCATCCCAAGTTTCTTGGCTAGATCGCCGTCAGAAAGCAGACGGAGCACTGCAGAAGAAAGCTCATCGGCGCTCTCTGGAGCTATGAGCATCCCATTGTATCCATCAATAATCAAGTCTTTTGCTGCTCCGTCAAAGCATCCCACCACAGGTTTCCCACACGCCATATACTCTATAACTTTAATTGGCATTGTCCCCATGCTTATCCGAAAAGCTGTCAACGGTCCTATTGCAACATCGGCCAAAGATATGTATGCCGGCATGTCACTGTGTCCCACCTCACTCAGGAACATAACCGATTCTGGAATTTTCAGGCGTCTTGACAAATCGACTAGTTTGCGTTTTTCAGGGCCTTCTCCCAACAAAATTAGTCTCGCATTAGGTATTTTTGCTGTTATGCTAGACATAGCCAGTATCAGGTATTCGAGACCTCTTACTCTAAAGAATCTCCCGATGAACAGTATTACTTTCGTTTTCTCCAATCCCAAAGAGTTGCGAAGGTTGTCATACTCCACATCTACATTAAACTTCACTGCGTCCACGCCATTGGGAAGCAAAACAACTTTGTCTTTGCTCATGCCATACGCCTTTGCCACAAGATCTACCCACTCAATACTTGGCACTAAGATCAGAGTGCCTTTTCGGAGGAAATGGGAGCATAGTTTGAAAAGCGACTTCTTGTAGATTCTCCTAAACACATTTGGATCGGTCACATCAGGAATCATATCATGAACCTTCACAACTAGCGGCACCCTCAATATGCGTGCGATCACATAACCTGCCAATGTAGCAAGATGAGTTGGGTGATACATTGATATAACCACGTTGTAACCTGCCTTCTTTCCGAATGCTAACGCTCTAAGAATTGACGCGAAATGCAAGACAGTACATGCAAACCCATTTGATATTAGATTCTCTTCACTATAGCTTAACGCAGCAGGCCCAGAAGTAACCACATTAACGTTTTTCAACAAGGTCGAATCAATGGAGCCAAGTTTAAAATTTCCAGCATTTTCGATACTCGGAGCAAGAACAGTAATTTTATGTCCATTCCTAACGAGTCCCTTTACTATTTCATATGTTGTGACCGCTGCGGCATGTGTAGGAGAGAAAGACCAAGAATTTGACACATACAGCACATTCATCTGCTCGTAGCCTCCCGGACTAATCCGATTCCGATTCCACAGATCCACGCGACGTATCGTAAATTGAAGACCACGGGAAAAAAGAACATGCTCCAATCCCTTTGCTTTCGAATTATCCGAAATGTTTGGGGAACATGATACAATATGAGCCCCGCAAAAGCTAACAAGGAAATCCAAAAGACGTTGAAAAGCGCCCAGATGGGCGTCAAGAGAACGAGACCGGTCAGCAACATGGGAATATACAGACTGGGGGGATGCTGCTCTCTTCCCCGCAAGAGCTCTGGATGCCGAAGAAAAT
>CAYGAG010000036.1:0-16409 GCA_964347765.1 uncultured Candidatus Bathyarchaeia archaeon | reverse complement strand
TCACTCAATCTGCTACTAGATCATCAAATGCCATGAAAGAGGGGGCAGTTAGGTCTGAGCCTTCATTATCCGTCTGAACTGTTTGATCATGGATTCCAAGTAAGAGCTTGGGTTAAGATGGATACGAACAAATGCTGCAAAACATGAAAAGAAAAAAAGATGGAAAATAGTGAACTAGGATTAGATGTTAGCTTGTGAGCTTAATATCTACTTCTTCTCGGGGGTCTTCGTTTAGAATAACATTCTCTGCAGTATACGGGTCTGCTTCCGTCAGGTTTGAATGGAACTTGACATTTCTGTCCACAATCGGCACAGACTGCATCATGCATTTCTCTTGATTCTCTGTAAGACATTCGGTTTGCACCTCCTGTTTGCTGAAAGAACTAGTTTTGTCGGAACACTAATTCTAGATTGTTTAGCTTAGCCTAGAGTTGCTTATAAACCTGTGTTAATGTATACGAAAATCGCGCGCTTCCAGTTTGGCATTTTCCTCATAAGGTCTTTCAATGATCTGCGAAATTGTGGAAATCCTCTTCTCTGCTTTTCTTGCTAACCTTGTCTGTACTTGTGCGATGACATATTCGGCTTTCAGGCATTCCGGGCTATTCTCTTTTCTCTCTATCTTTAGACGCGCGGATTCAATCCCCAAACACACGGTATCAGTAGCTCGAGTAGCATTTCATCACAATGTAATGCAATAGAGTTTGACCAACTTCTCCGGTGTCTCTGATATGATTCACGTTCCAAGCATTTGCGGTTTCGCTATGCCCGAAGTCTAGTTTGAACTGACGCTACGTGTGGAGATATCTCCCGTGATCTCTCCTTCTTTTGGCCTCTCGGCTTAAGTTTCTCCGGTGGAGCGCGGAAAGCGATCTTGCCGCTCACCTAGTTTTTTTCGGATTTTCTCCAGAATGCGATTCCAGTCAGATGTTCCATGCATATCATCAAATTCTTTAGAGCTGATCAGAAAGTCCATATAGAGCCATCCGCTGTCCACTGCTTTCTCAAGATATTTGAGGGCACCATTGTTTTCTCCAATAGCGGCTTTGGCATAGGCTAGGCGGAAGTAGTGTGTGCCCAATTCTTGGGGTAACACGCGGCGAAGCCATCCTGGCAGTTCTTCCTGTGGCATCGCAAAGAATTTCTCATAGCTTTCGATGGCTTCTTTGTATCGCTTTGCCCTGAAGTGAGTTTGAGCTGTCTCCTCAAGATGATGGGCTTCATTGTAGCAAGCATAATATTGGACATATTTTCTTTCCAGTTTGAATCCGACTTTTTCAGCGACCTTTATCGAGGGTATGTTGTATTCGTCGCAGTGCCAACCAACAGATCTGAACCCGCTTGACAGACAATAATCGACAGTGGCTGCTGTGGTGAGTGTTGCCAGTCCTTGTCTTCTGTGGTCCTTGCGTGTGTGAATCCCTATTTCGCAACTGTTGCCGCTAACGCAATCAGCAAGGCTCCAACTAACAACGCCATCGTCATGTAACGTGCAGAAGCCTAAGCCTTTATGCATGAAGTTACGGATAGAGCCCCAGTTGATCTCCATCCAACTTGTCATGTGTTCTGGGATCTCCAAGTTTGATCTTCTCAGCAGTTTTTCATCTATACGTTGAATCCGGTGTCCATCTGGAATCTGCTCTTTCCAGTCGTTGACCTCTAGCTTGTGGCAAACATAATGTCTGCGAGCTGTTGTCAGTGGGAGTCTTCCTTGGAAGATGATGGACATCTTTTGCTTCCACGAATCAGGATGGAAGCCTATGGTGATGTCAGTTTCATCCTTCCTGGCAGTTTCTCCCGTAAAGATCTTCTCAACTATGAGTCTGTTCAGAGAAGTATTGAACTCGTTGTTGTTTTCATATCCCGCTAGGTAGTATCCTTCAACTGTAGCCATGAACGCTGTTCTTGGATTGGCGACATTATCCACGTAAATCCTCCCAGGGCTGGTTTTTTCAATTACTGCGACTGTAATCAGGTTGTACTCTAGTTCTTTGAATAAGGGGCGAACCTTCTCGTAGTACCTTTCATCGAGTCGGGTTATCATCTGGACATCTTCTCACAGAAGACTGCAGCCTGATATTTGAGTTTATGCTAATGCGTGCTGAGAAAGCATGTTGCATTTGAAATGTGCGCCTTGCGTCTGTGTATGTGATGGAATTTAGGTTAAACTTACTCATGAAGGGAAAATAAGGATTAATCTCTAATCGATTGAGCTTCGTTGTATGTGCGTCTATGATTCTCTTTGCTAAGTGGCAACTCACTTTCTACGTATTCTTGATCCGTCATTCTCCGAATTCTCAAAAACCTATGAATATGTGAATTTTCTTTTTTTCCATATATGCTAATCTCTCCGTCGAAGAGATCCAATACGGCACGAACTTCTTGTAATGAATGCATCCCTGGGTCCATCACAGCTAGAATTGTGAACCCTTTTGATCTGAACTCCGTAAGAAGTCCAGATAACCATCTTCTGGTTTGGAGAGCTTTGTGCTGTAAGAGGACATCTGAGATGACCTGAACGCAACATCTTCGCGGACCTTTGAGGGGGGTACTCAGCTTCCGTAAAGCCGAAATCAAAGCAATGTTGAGCTCCGTCAGGTTTTCGACCCCTTTCAGTCTGAACACGTTAGCCTGGTTTCTCAGGATCTCCTCTGCCTGAGGATTACAGATGAAGAGGTAGAGATTTGACTGGAATTTTTCTTTGAGGTTCTCTATTCCTGCCGCCTTTGTAGTGACGTGAAACGTGATCTGCCCCTCTTTGGCTCCTGCTTCAAGAAAACTGTTGATCAGCAAGTCTCTTTCATCGCATGAAGGTGAAGTGAGTATGACAGCGTAATTTTTCGGGATTCCACCGAAAAGTAGGTTGTCGAGACGTTCGTGACCAGTGGTGACACGATCCGCAAGCACGGTCTTTGAGACTTCAATTAAGCCTTGCTCAAGCTCTGAGACCATCTGATGTCCATTTGTGTCTACGTAAATGATTCTTGGCTTTACCACAAAAGTGCCATCATCGAACGACTTCATAGCAAGTCTGATATCTTCTGTCTTCAAAGGGTCAAGCTTTTTCCCATTCATTTCGAGATGATTGTCTTCAAGGTGGCTGTAACTGGGCTTAGCGACTACCTCAAAGCCCGGCGGAAGGATTTCTTCAACCTTATCTAGTAGAACGGCTTGCTTTCCGACATTCGTGATTTGTATTTCCAGGTTGACTTCTTCTCCAACCGGAATCTGCCTTTTGGGAGGAATCAGACTGGCCTGAATACTCGCGTTTTCAAACCTCTCTAAACCAACAGCTGACTCTTCACTTGGAGTCGGTGTAACGAAGCTTGTTGTTGATGATGTTATAGTTGAAGCATTTAGGATCTCGCTCAAAGACATAGCTAGCTCTCTTTCTTCTTTGACTTTTTCCAGAAGCTGACGGACATGCCTACTTTTCGCAGGGTGTTTTGCTTTTGAATATGATCTGATGGAAGCCTCCAAGACCTTCTCAGCTACTATGTAATATCTTGCCTTCTTTTCCGGATCTGCTTCCTCCTTGGCATCGGTCATATAGATGTAGGCGTCGAAGAAGCGTTGTGTAGCAGCGGCATACTCTGAGGCGGTCCTGAAACCCGCCCTGAGGTAGTAGTTTGCCGCACTTTGTAGGTGTCGAGTTGCGGACACATACAACCTCTTATCTCCAGAATCCTCAAATCTTGTTCCTGCGTCAAGAGCTCTACAGAAATGGGAGTGTCCTAGAGCTAACAACTTGGCTTCCTGATTGAGACTGCGGTCCTTGGCTTCATCGAAAAGCCGCGAAGCTTCTAAGTATAATTCGGGGGAAGCTTCGGATTCTGCTTTTGTCATCATTTGCCAAGCCTTGCACAGATATATTATGGGCATTAGCTCTTGTCGGTCCTTAGCTTTAGTTTCCTTTGTGAAAGAGGGTTCGTTTTCAATGGTGTCAAGCACTTCCTGAAATCTCTTGGCTGCCACGCCATACTTGCTAGAGCTGGCTGCATTGTCACCTTGTCTGCCAAGGGCTTTGGCTTCTTCCAAGGCAATCCTTCCGAGGCAGTATTCTTCTCTAATGCCTAGGGCTTTGATCAATCTGTATGCTAGGTCTTTTTCATCTACATCCTCAATTCCGTCTACCGCTACTCTCAGAGTGCTCTTCGATTCACGGAAGAGTTCGGCGGCCCTAAGGAACAACTGTATAGCTTCTCGATTTTGTTCTGCCCTGCTTAGGGCTTCTGCCTCTTCCAGTCGAGCCCATGCTAGGTAGTTTTGGCTGAAATAGTTCCATCGCTTTGTCGATTCATGGAGGCTAGCAGCATTCTCGTAGTGTTCCTTTGCTTGCCCATACTGCTTGTTTGCGTGGTAGTATCTTGCTCTCTCGATTTCACTCCACGCTCTCATATAAGAAGCGTAATCTTGATAGAATTCCGTTAGCTGTGGGATTTTTTCTGAGGCTTTGATGTAGAACTTTGAAGCGTTTTCGAAGTTCTTTGTAGCCTTCAAATACTCTCCTAGAACGTCTTGTGCTTTGGCGATTTTCCAGTGTGATTCTGCCATGAGGCTGACCAGGTCTAGTCTACTGGCGGATTCGACTGCTTCCTGCAGAACCTTTATTGCCTTTCTTAGATATTCAGGTTTGCCTGTGATTTCGTAGAGGCGCATTTGCAGCGTGACATATGTATCTTGATAGGTTTGGAGCGCGGCGAAGAGGGCTGTTTCGCCTTTTTTCTCGAAGTATGGCATCACTTTTTTGCAAAGCTGCAGGCATTTTCTTTTGCTCGTTGCGGCTTTTTCGAGGAGTTCTTTCTTACGGTTAGGGTTTGGTTCTATGTCGGAAAGTTCTGCTTCTATCCCTGCGAGATAGTTCTGCATCACTCCTAGGTTCCAATAGAAGAAAGGGGTTAAATGCCCGAAGATTTCGATTGTTCTTTCTCGACAGTTTAGGGCTTTTTCCAAGCGGCTCTTTTTTTTCTGTGGGTCTGGTTCGATGTATGCTCGGGCTTGAAGTGTCTTGCTGATTACATGAAAGACCTGCGCTATGACCATTGGCATATCAGACTCCTTGGCTGTCTTCAAGGCTTTTGTCCCGAGCTTCTCGGACTTAGCTAGGAGCTTTCTTCGTTTTTCAAGGTCGGCTTCCCATATAGCTAGCTGATAGTAATGCTCAGCCTGTCCGGAAGGGGGACCTATGAAGCCTCCTCTTGGGCTTATGAATGACATTATATTGTAGTGACGGTGGGCTTTATCATAGAATCGCATAGCCTCCTCAGCTAGTTCCCTTCTCTTCTCAGGATCTTCTGAAGAGCGTGCTTTCCAATATTTGTTATATGAAAGGTAATCCAGAGTGTGCGCGATGAGGAAGTTGTTTCGGGTCTGTTTGCCGTATTCTAGGGCTTTTTTATAATGTCTTGCCGCTTCTTCATCTCCAGTGTTTATCCCTAACCATAGGTGTGACAATCCTAGGAGAAGTGCGTTGCCAACTTTTCCAGAGAGTCTAACAGCTTCATTCAGATGTTTGACCGTCATCAAGCGGATTGTATCTATATCCTCTGACTTTGACGTGAAATAGAAGCCGGCGTCGCTCAGGCAAGTTGCCAAGATGATATGCGCCCTAGCTGTCTCGTATGCGTCATCGAGTTCGGAGAGTCCTGTAATTGCTTGCTCTCCCCATTCCACTCCTTTCTCCAGAATTCTTATCAGAGTCTTCCTGTCCTTTTCAAGGAACATTCGATGGAAAAAGACAAGTGGGAGTTCATTGTATGTCTTGCCATATTCAAAGGAATCCCTAGATTCCGAAAAACGCGCTAAAGCCCTGCCTTCCAACTCCAGAGATTCATCAAGAAGCTTCTTTTTCTCAGATGCGTCAGATGTGAGCCAGTAACCAAGATACTTGACAATAGCTTCACAACGAAGCTTCCTTGCAGCCATTTGGTTTTCCAGGGTCGTTTCATAGGAGACACCTGCTTTCTCGTAGGCTTCAATCGAATATTGCATTCTTTCTCTGAATTCTTCGTGGCTTTCAGCCTGCATGGCAGCATTTTGAAAGCAGAAGCCAATCCTCTCCTGGATCTCTCCAGCCTTCTGGGAGTTCTTCTGCTTCAATACAATAGTTTGTGCTTCATTGTAAGATTCAACCGCCTGAAGCCAGTCGTACTTCTTCTCCCTTTCTTTCGCCTGAGCAAGAACACGAAGTGAAGACCGGCGTTGAGACATGATCTACAAACCACTGAAGTATATTGGTCAAGCACTTTAAGAACATGCAGTCTTAAAAAGAGTAACTTGCGCCTGCTAAGAAAGCCCTAATGCTATGTCCGACTCAAAGAAGCCCCGTGTGCGCGCTTACGGTGAGCTCTTCTGCATGTCCCCCGGCGTGAATGCTGTGGATTGGCACCTGATTTAGGTGTGGCCGACGCATCTATAGCGGCTATCGAAATTTTTCCTAGACACAATCGGTAGTGATTCAGTTTGCATGAAAATTCTGAATGAAATTCTAAAATTGTATAGCGCGCCTGGATGAGAAACCGAGATGGCATTATCACAGAAATAATCTTATTCTACAGTAGATAATTAGCTAAGTGATCAGGATGAAGAAGATAGAATGGCTGTTGTCAGGTTTCGGAGTAGCATCTTTGACTCTCGCAGGCTTCACGTTTTACTGGACATGGAAACTGGCTGAATCAGCCAAAAGCTCTCCTGAACCACCGGCATTGCTTCATTTTGTCCAGGTAAATCCCCATGGCAATGCATATCGGATTTATATCATGGTCAATCATCAAACGATTATTGCACATGAATACAATGACTACCGTTCATATCCGATTAATGTAACGGAACATGACAAAATCGAAATCGACGCGTATTCTGACATGTCCATTACAATAACTCTGGAAGATTTTTCCTCTGGACAGCTATTGCCCGTCGCGAACCAAACAGGTCAAAACGTCACGATTCTATATCATGTTCCAGAACACTAGCACGCGTTAATAGAGACAGGCGGATCGCCTTGAATCGAAATCTGCGCGGACTGATGGCGTGGATGATGCCTCTTGCACACCGCTTTTTCAGGGTACTTGGTTGTAGAATCCGGAAGAAGAAGAGATTAGGTCAAGCTTAATGCGGTTCATCTATCTGACCTCGTGCTAGAGTATTCCTGAGAAGATCCGGCAACGCAGCAACCGAATCTATTACATTCTTCACTTTCAGCTTCTTCAGATCTTCTCTGTTCAATGATCCTGTCAGCACGGCAACGTATTCTACTTCTGCGTTTTTCGCGCATTCGTAGTCAGATATTGAGTCTCCTACGTAGACTGCCTCTGTTGGTTGCACACCTAGTCTGTTTATCGCATAGAGCAGCGGCTCAGGGTCTGGTTTGTGTTTCTTGGTTGTTTCGAAAGAGACGACGGCTTCAAACCAATTGATGTTGAACCCGGCTTCTTTCAGGTGTCTTTCAATGAAGAACATGATTTTTCCTGAGATTGCTCCGATTCTGAGTCCGGATTCTCTAATCTCTTTCACTATTTCTACAGCACCTTTGATTGCAGGGACAACTAGATCTTCATCCATGAAGAGTCTTCTGAAATCCTTGGTAAATAGCTCAACATTGACATTTGGCCATAGTATTCTCACAATTTCGACCAGCGGTCTACCCATTAAGTCAATGATTTCTTGTGGCGAAGGGATTCGCAGTCCCCGCTTTTCGGCTGTTTTTTCGTAAGCTTGAATTATTGTTTCGTTGCTGTCTATTAGAACTCCGTCGACATCGAAAACTACAGCCTTTATCATGGTTATTCAGGCTTCTCCAACACATTTCCGCTTCTAGATCTACAACATTCTCTGATGCATGTACGTGTGAAGTATTTCGTGTGAGTCGATTGAAGGCGTTTCTGGTTAGCTGAATAATGCTGTTGTATGTGGTACTCTGCTATATGCCTATCTCCGCGACGAGGGCTGAGTTATTATCGTATATCCATGTATGTTCTTGGTTGATGTGACCGAGACGAACGCGCACGCCTTTTCTTAGCGACCATGGGGATGCAAATGATTCTAGCTACCTCAACTGCATAGTGGCTAACATAATCGGTTTGAAGATCTAATACTCCAGCATCAACACAACTGCCATCTACCACTATCCTTCAGGCAATCAACACCACATCGAGAATTACACCAACTTGAGTTTTCAGCCTCTACCTACCATTGAGAGCTGCAGCATTGCAGGAGAGAAAAATGACAGTTTCGAACTGAGTGAAATAGTGTACGCAGATGAACACGGCTATTCGCCCTCCACATCATATGACTTCTTTGTAGTGTCGACGTTACAACTCGGACTGATGGCAAGACGATTCCTGCGAGAGTTCCTGGCAATGCGAACTCTATATCTTCAGAAGCCTTTGAGAATATCCCTCCGACAGTCATAAGGAGTTATCCTCAGGCGACTGTAGAGTATGATATAGTGATTGATGTGAACAGAAACGGTCTTTATGACGTGAACGTGGATGTGCTAGACGGTGATGATGTGGTGGTGAGTACTGGATTCATCATCCGGAGTTCTGTGTAGCTGTGCTTCTTCTTATGTTCATAGCATTGTCGAATACAATTACCTAAAAAAACGACGGTCTCTCTAGCTCAAGCATCCGTCTGTGTTCACTCTCCCTTTTTGTCATCAACACACACGCGAACCTGTGTTCTTTTCGCAAAGAATATTTGTCTAGTGACTATGAATATCTAGATCGAGAATGGCATGTCTAAGAAGGAAGATCACTATTTATGGTTGGAGAATCCTGAAGACTCCAAGGTGAAGGAGTGGCTCTCAAAGAGGGATAGGGCTTCGAGAAAGCTGCTGAAGCCAATATCGGTCAAGCTGAAGCCGAGAATTGAGCATTATTATTCTCTGCCATATGCTCTCACAGTAACAGCGAGTAGGAGAGGATGCTTTGCGCTGATGCGTGAAGGAGGGGAGTTCAAGATTAGGCTGCTGGGATTTGATGGTGTCAAGACTGAATTGGTGAAGAGTTCGGATCTTGGGAAAGATGTTGTGTTGCAGTGGATCTACGCATCTGATGAAGGTGACAGGTTTGCTTTTTCTTATTCGTTTGGCGGTTCTGATGAGGGATTACTGAGGTTGGTTGAGACGCATTCAGGTGAGGTATTGGATGAGCTTAAAGGAGTGCTGAGCCATGTTGTGTGGCTTGATAAGGATCGATATTTCTATGCCCGGCTTTATCAGAAGGAGAAGACGCCTGACGGTGTGGCTCCTCCCGCGATGAGAGTGTTCTTGAGAGAAGACGTAGAGGATCGCATGGTTTTCGGTGAGGGCATTCAGACGTCGCACTTCATAGGCCTGGCCAAGAGTACAATAGGCTGTAAAGCCCTGTTAAGTGTGAGTTATGGTTGGACTAGGAGCGACGCTTATGCTGGGAGACTGGATAATCCTCAGGATTGGGGTCTTGTTTATGGCGAGGGCGACTTTGTAACTTGGCCAGTGGATTATGTTGATGGAGAATATTTGGTTGCCTCCTTTGACAAGGGTGGATTGGGCAGGATCCTATCGGTCAAAAGGAGCGATAGGGTTCGTGAAATCGTGAAGGAGCAGCCTTATCCTCTGGAGTGGGCGGTTGTTTCGCAGAACAGGATTGTCCTTAACTATCTTTCCAATGCTTCCTCCACGCTTAGAATTCAATCGTTGAAAGCGTCAGATACTAAAAATGTTGAGATGCAGCCTGCTGGAAGCATAGATTCTCTGGACTCTAAGGGTGGCAAGTGTGTGTTCAGATATGAATCCTATTCTGTTCCATATCGGATCTACACTCTGAAGAACGATGAGCTGCAGTTGCTGGACTCAACTGAGATTGAGACGCAGTTTGCTGTAGACGACGTTTGGATCAAGTCAAAAGATTCGACTCCGATCCACGCGTTTCGTGTAGGGAAGAAGTGTGAGGAACGGGGTCGCGTATTGGCTTGGGGTTATGGCGGATTCGCGATTTCGATAACGCCTCGGTTTTACCCGCACATAATTCCGTTTGTTGAAGATGGTGGGACCTTTGTAGCGGCCAATCTGAGAGGCGGTAAAGAACTTGGTGAAGAATGGCATAGAAAGGGGATGAGGGAGAAGAAGCAGAATGTCTTTGATGATTTTATGGCTCTTCTGGAATCCTTGAAAAGTGAGGGTTCGAAGATTGTCGGGTATGGGGTGAGTAATGGAGGGCTCTTGATTGGAGCAGTTCTTACTCAACGCCCCGAACTGCTTGACGGAGCCTTAATCGGCTATCCTGTAATTGATATGCTCAGATTCCACAGATTACATATTGGGAAAGCTTGGGTTCCTGAATATGGCGATCCAGATGACCCGAACGACGCGGAGTTCCTCCTTAAGTATTCTCCCTATCACAATGTTGTGGCGGGCAGAGAATATCCTTTGACGATGTTCTATACGGGATTGCATGATGATCGAGTTCACCCGGGTCATGCATTCAAGTTTGCTGCAAAACTTGAAGAGGCTGGAGCATCTTGCCTGTTGAGAGTTGAAACAAAGAGTGGACACTCAGGTGCAACACCCACAACGAAGATAGAGGAATACGCCGATGTAATGGCGTTTGTCTACAGGACTCTCGGAATGTCGGCAGGCTCAAGTCGGTAACTACGAGCTCACGCTATATAGATAAAAATAGTGGATGCCATGAACTCTGAGTATCTTACGGATGAAGAATACGAGACGTATTGGGTCAAGTTGGGGGGAATGAGGAGGGCTATTAGTGAGGATTTGGAGCTTACCGTAGGGATGAAAGTTCTGGATGTTGGAACTGGATGGGGACTCTTCGCTATAGAGATGGCAAGACAACTCAAGAAAGGGGAGATCATCGGGATAGACATCACCCTTGAAGATACAGATATGGCAAGGAAGCTTTTCGAAAACCGTGAACTAAGGGATATTGTTCAAATTCGAAGAATGGATGCCACTGAGCTTTCTTTTTCAGAGAACCATTTTGATCTTGCCGCCAGTTTTCTAGGCATGAGAGACATCTATATGACGAGAGGGAAAACGGGTGTCAAAGATGCTACAAGGGAGATGATTAGAGTAACTAGGCCTAGGGGGAAAATAGTGCTATGTACTACTCCACCTGAGGATATGGAAACTGAGGCTCAAAGAATAGCTGTGCAGGTAGAAGGAAAAGTTTTTGGTGCCAAATCTTTATCGAAGAAGTTTTACGGTGATATCTTCAAGGATAATAATGTGGTGTTGAAAGAGGTAAGATCTTACTACACCGGCAAGAAGCTTACTCCAAATCAAGCGAAGATCGAGCTCAAAGAAGGAATAGAAATCGCGAGAAAAGTCTACGGTAAAGATGTTCCAGACTTTCAAGACGTATGGCACAAATATGGAAACAAGATTGAAAACTTTGGGTATGGGATGTACTCGAAAACCGTGATATTGGTAGGAGAAAAACGACAATGTTCCTAGCGCTCTGCAATTTCTTACCTTGCACTTTCTGACGCGCGCCATCTCCAGCAAACCCAATTTTTTTAGCTGTAGCCAAGGTGCCGACGATATGTGTGTACGTCAGAGTTCGAACTTCTCTATTATTTTGCGTTCTTCTTGAGCCATTATCTCAGCTGTTACATGTATGTACTTTTGGAGTCCTGAGTTCTGGATTCTCGCTTTGAGTAACTCGTCTACTTGGAAGATTCCTGCAGAGTTTGCCATTTTTATTTTGATGATTATAGGTTTTTCCTGACCTTCAAGAATCTCCACTTGCTCTATCGAAAGGGCAGAGACCGAATGAATATCAACCTTTCCGGTCTGAAAGGGTATTCTGGCTCTGCCCTGCTCCATGTCTAACGCGTCTGCTATTCGAACTATGCCGGCCTCTAAAGTCAGGACTTGTTGATCGGGATGATGCGCCAGTACGGCATGCAAAACCTCTGAACAGATTATCGAAGCTTCTTGAATTGTGTAGACATATTGCAGGTTCTTCTGCAGAAAATCGTAGGCTAGGAAGACGCTGTAGGTTTCATGTTTCTCTCTAGCCACGATCATTCCTAAGTCATGAAGAATTGATCCGAGCACAACTATGACTTCTGCATCATCAACGGCTAGGTCGTAGTCCTTAACGACGCTTGGTACAACGCCTTTGTTGACTAGTATTCTTAAGAGTTTTAATGCAGAGTTTGCGACAATTTTGACATGGGTTGGACCGTGGTCAGTATAGCTCAAACGGTCAATAGCCATCATGTTGGAACACTTCCAAAATGTCTGAAGTTGAACATCTCTCTTGATTAAATCTGAAATTTTTCTAAGCTTCTCATTCTCCTTGTACGGCAAAACAAATTCGTATGGCAGATTTGTCACCGCTCTATGATATTGACGTCGCAGAAAATAAATCCATCACCTGTTTCGAACAGGGTAAATAAAACTGGTTATCCGGGAGAGATTTGATGCGCTAACCTGTCTCTCTATGATGTTTCCATATGCGCGCATAGGTTGTAATGGGCTTTTAGAATATTGTTCTAGAACAGTCTGACAAAAATCCTTTATGCGAAGTCAGCCATAGAATTTTTCTGGAAATGATAGGGAGAAGAGAAACTAATATGAAAAGACTGTTTGCTTTCTGGGCCTTGCTGGCGCTTTTAGCATTCGGATTGATTCCTGCAATCGCTGTCAATGCACCTTCTCGTTTGCGTTGCGTTCTGGAAGGAAAAGTTAAACATCTGGGACTCCTAATGGACCGCCCTCTAGCTAAGCCAATACGTGTGCCTCCACTATCCGTTGAAATCACTTATCCAAGCGATGGAGCAAATCTTCCGCAGGGAACCTACACAGTCCTTGTCAGTGCTGAAGCGAAGAGTGGGATCGCAAAGGTTGAACTTAAGGTGGACGGCCCTGAATCGGTGGGTTGGACTGACATCACTGGAAACTTCGATGGAACATATTATACGTATGAGTGGGCTGTTGGGACGGATGGCACCTACGACTTGACTGCTCGAGCGACAGAAAGTCGAGGAAGAACCAAGACCGATGTGAACACTGTCTACGTTGGCGCTCCGCAGCCTAATAGATGGGCTGTCGTGATTGGTATTGCAGACTATGAAGGGCGTGGTAGTGATCTGTGGCATCCTGACGAAGATGCAAAGGAGATGGAAGACGAATTGTCGAATGCTGGATACCCAAGTGACCACATTAAGGTGCTTTTGAATCGAAGGGCCACGGCTCAGGCAATAGTTGATGCGATTGATTGGCTGGTTGCAAACGAGGAAGCTGGTGACGAGGTGGTCTTCTTCTATAGCGGCCATGGCTATAGAGCGCCTGATAGCGAAGGGTGGGATGACGACGTAGAATCGGATGGAGAGGATGAGATGATCGTTACTTATGACTTCTATGGCTTGCCGGACGGTTGGTTTAAACAGAAATTCTCCGCTGTTGAAAGCACCAAGTTCGCCCTCATGTTTGGCTCATGCCATTCAGGCGGCATGTTTGATGACAATGATGATTTGCAGGGCACGGGTCGAGTCATTGCTTCGGCGTGTAAGGCTGATCAGTATGGCTGGGACTATCTACAGCTTGGCAACACGTTGTGGGGCTACTACTTCGTTGATGAAGGTCTGTTAGACAACAATGCTCATTCTGTCGAGGCAGCTCATGAATTCGCGTATCCATATGTGGTCGCTGAGCAGCCTGATTCACAGCCACAGCTCTATGACAATTTTCCTGGCGACTTCGAGTTATAGCGCATACACCCAATCACTTTCCTTTTTTTCTGGCATGAACACGCGCTATCATAACATAGACAAACATGGATGCACCTTTACACAGACTTGAGCATGAACAAGCCTTCATACACCCAGACAATGATCGTTGCTTTATTACTGATATTGCCATGAAATATGTTGAAGAGTGTATCCCTTTGCAGATCTGACTAATGTATGTTCGTCATAATCAGTTTCTAGGCCTCGTCAGTTACTCACGCTTTTCGTTGATTGGTTGGATGAAGTTCAGTTCTTCACTGTACGGCTTTCATTAAGGACGTCTCCAAGGATCTCCCCCTTTTCTCTTCATAGCAGCGGCGTGAGTTCCTTTTATGACCTTTAACAAGCCGAGGTGAGATATCTCTGCAAACCCCCATTCTTCTTCACCTAGAGCGCTTGCCTAATTCCGTGTGTGCACATTTTGTTCGTTTGGGGTCATAATAGTAGGTGAATGTAAAATAATCAATCGTTTCCGCTCGAAAGAAATTCCTTTGAAGAAGGAACGAATGAGCTTCAGGAGAGCGCGCACTTGTGCTCAGGCACTGTTGAAGGTCTAAAAAAGCACCCTACAGAAAACCTAAGCCATGTAGTATATGGATACCTATTATGATGTAGAATGAAAAAGTCAAGCCGACATGCACAAATCTTCTTGTTTGAGACTTAATACGAGGAATTAACTGGAATCTATGAGTGAAACCAGTAGCGACAAGCAGCATCATAATAATATACAAAGCCAATCCCGTTCCCAATTGTGGATAGAATTCTGCTGGTCGGTTAATTTGACCTGCGAAATGAAGCGATATCAGGAGAAACGCCAGCAAGTTTCCAAAAACATGAACTCTTAAAAAAGCCAGAGACTCGCTCGGGCGTCGCTTTTTTGACATCGCTATTATGGGTACAGCGAATGCTATGTATAGCGTGCCTATCAAGACAAACCAGTGGTTAGCGCGGAATGGACCGATAAAGAAGCCGAAATGAATCCAACGCAATTTGTCCGCAACTATTAAGCAAACAGTTGCAATGATTATCGATAATGCTGCCCAGAATTCTGAACTCTTTAGGATTTTCATTGCCTTCTCTTCTACTAGTTTCTTTCTTAATAAAAACCATAAGGAATCATGTTTGAATAAAAATCTTTAGATTAACGTTCCCTATCAACCGAAGACACAACAGAAAGAAGACTAGGACTTTATCCAGTCAACCTTGACCCAATCCAATCAATTGCAACAGTCCAGACAACGTGTGCGCGGAGTGAAATTCGAACCCAAGAACCCATAACCTTAGGAAAATCAGGGAGATCTATTATGAAAAGATAAGCCTAGAAGAAGAAGCATGTGGCCGAAACTGGGGAGATTATGGTTGCAGTACTATTGGTGAGCATAATTTCGTGTGTAGTGTTTGAGGTCTTGAACGATCTCTAACTCGTTGTTGTCCGGATCAAGGAAGTCAGCGACTATACCACCCCATGGCATCTTGGTCGGCTTCAGAGTGAATTTTACCCCTCGCTTTCTGAGTCTTTCGTAGAGTGCGTGGATGTCGTCAGTGTCAAAGACTATCCCTGTCCTCCTTTTCCTCCTAGATTTCTTGCCGGTAGCGTGTAAACCAATCTTGGATAAAGGCTCGTCTGGGCCGACTTCTGCATGGTTGAACACTCTAGCGTCCAGAGCAATTGGCAGACCAAGGATTTCATTGTAAAATCGCAAGGCTCTGTCCATGTCTGATACACGTATCATGGTCAACCAAACACGTGTTATTCTACCTTTCTCTTTCTTCATTCACACGACCTCCAGATCAGGTTCAGAAGAAGAAGATTTTAGTGTTTTGGCACTCAACTCCTACGCGTTCGCCAAGAAATATGGGCGGGGGAATTTCTCCCCAATATGAGTTAATGATTGCTTAGGACCAGAATGTCTCACATTTGGGAAATATCTAAAGGCTTTTTGGTCGCACTTTTCGTCAAGTCTTGCCGCTTGGCTCTCAAATGACTCAAGTACGACTAAATCTCCAGCTTTGCTGCCAAATGACCATCCGTCGCGACACCGCTGCCCAGCCTCCACAGTTTCTGCGTTTTCTTTGTAAGCTGGGTGGTGACAACAGTTAGCACCACATTTGCCGAACAAGTATTTCATGAAATTAAGATCCAGAAAGTGTTATGAGTCGTGATTTTTCCTAAAACATGTACCTATATAGTTTCTGGATAACAATATGTATCATGTTGCGGCACTCGATGCGCGTGCAATATCGAATCTTTTAAACTTGTTTTTGCAAGGAGGACCAACACAAACTGCAGCTTTATCGCTTCCTGGCGAAAGGATCCATGACCAGCAGATACCGTAGTGAACCTTGCCATCGTAATCGTGGGTACACATCTTATGTTCATGATTCTTCAAGGCATCCATTATCGTTTCGTCGTGGATGTTTCCTTTGTTCTGACGGAACCATTTCAAAAGGAAGGGTTTCCTAGCAGAATACATATCGAAGGCCCATTGACGGCGTTCATCTTGTTCGTTATACTTTTCCATTTCGGGAGAGTCAAAGCGTAGTGATACGAATTCAAATCCTTTATCTGTGTAGGTTGTCTTTGTATTTTCTCGATGTGCCTCGACTTTTGCAATAGTGCTGTTTTTGTCTATCATCAAATAAGCTGTACCCCACGTTTTCGGGATTTTTTCAAG
>CAYGAG010000035.1:0-16694 GCA_964347765.1 uncultured Candidatus Bathyarchaeia archaeon | reverse complement strand
CTGTTGCTCTGGCAGCTGTGGAAAGTCAACCACTGCACATCTATAACATTAGACAAGGAAGATCGAATCCCGGTCTTAGACCTCAACACTTAGAAGCAGTCCTGACGGCTGCAAGGCTATGCAACGCCGAACTGAAAGGTGCAGAACTTAACTCTCGTGAGTTGTGGTTCAAACCTCAGAGCATTAAGAACGGAGATTTCGAGGCAGAGATAGGAACAGCCGGAAGCATTCCCATGCTTTTCATGACGGTGTTGCCAATCTGTGCATTCGCAGAAGCCCCAATCCGTCTGCATGTATCAAAGGGAGGAACAGACGTTCAGCATTCACCTACTACAAATTACATGCGCCACGTTCTTCTTCCAACTCTGAATAGAATGGGATTAAATGCCATAATAACGGTTCACAAGTATGGTTACTATCCCAAGGGTATGGGAGAAGCGTCACTGACTGTGAATCCTTGGAAGCTTCTTAAGTCAATCCGACTAGGCGATTTTGGCATGATAGAATCCGTAAAAGGAGTCTCCATATGCACGTTCCTTGAGCAGAGAAGAGTTGCTGAACGACAAGCAGAAGCTGCAACTGCGCTTCTTAACAAGAAAGGTTACAAAGCACAGATCGAAGTACTGAATGACAAGTCCAATCCTGTGCAAAAGGGTAGTTCAATTGCATTGTGGGCAGAGACTGATGAAGGTGCCATTCTGGGAGCAGATGCAATAGGCGAACTCGGAAAGCCGAGTGAAGCTGTTGGCAAGGAAGCTGCCAGAAAGCTTTTGAAAGAGCTCTCGGCGAAAGCAACGGTAGACGTTCATTTAGCAGATATGCTCATCCCATACATTGCTTTCGTGAAAGATAGGTCCGTATTTTTGACGCGTAAGATCACAGAACATCTAGAGACGAACATTTGGCTAGCTGAAAAGATATGGAATGTCAGGTTCAAAGCAAGAAGAGTAGGGAATCTTTACCAGATTGAGAAACTTGCGTGAAACGGAAAAGTCGGTTAGAGCAAAGTTGAGAGAAACCTAATCGATGGCCCGATAAAACTGCTTCCGGAACAATGGTTTTGAAATTGTGCGACCGTCTCAACCGATAAGATACCGGTTTCTTCTACGATAGATCTCAGATCCACCGTGCAAGAGCTCTACTTCTGGTTCGAAGATAGACTTGACGGACGGAGAGTGACAGCACTCGACACACGGAAAGCAATAGATTCCCGAAGGTCAAACAGTAACAGTTTAACATGATCTCACACTTGTTACTATGATAGAAAGAAGCGGATCTTTGTGGTCTGATGCCAAGATATACCATATGTATCAAAGTACCAAAAATCTACGGTCAAAAAACTCTAAGGCTAGCCAATGAGTTGCAGATCGCCGATCATGATTTGAAGATCCAAAGGAGTGAAGATCATATCTTCATTCCTCTTGTCCGTCAACTGCAAGAAGACGAGTTGGACCACATTGGAGACCAAATTCCACAGTTTGAGATTGCATCGCATAAGTTTCCGGTAAGAAAGAGTCAGCAGACCCTCAGAAAACTGCTCAGAAACAAAGTCCCTTTGCATGTTCAATCCAGACTGCCTCGTGCATTTGATCTCATTGGAGATATTGCTCTACTTGAGATCTCACAGGAACTTGATCCGTACAAAAAACTTGTCGGTGACGCTGTTCTCAGGACTCACAAAAACATACGGAGTGTATTCGCCAAGACTGGCGCCGTTAGTGGAACCTATCGATTATGGGAGATTGATCTCATAGCCGGTAAGAAGAAGACGGAAACAGTACATAAGGAATATGGGTGTAAATACTTTGTAGACATTGCAGAAGCCTTTTTTTCTCCACGACTTTCATATGAGCACAACAGAGTCGCGTCCCTAGTTCAGGAAGGTGAGACAATCGTGGATATGTTTGCGGGGGTAGGTCCCTTCGCAATCTTGATTGCGAAGACTCATGAAAATGTCAAGGTCTACGCAATTGACATCAATCCGCGGGCGGTGGAGTTGCTGAGTAAGAATATCAGGTTGAACGGGGTAGAAGACAAGGTCTGTCCAATTCTGGGAGACGCTCGGAAGGTTGTTGGGCAGAAGATTTCCGGTTTGGCTGATCGGTTGGTTATGAATCTTCCTGGAACAGCAGTGGATTACCTGAACACTGCCTGTGAAGCATTGAAACCCGAAGGTGGAACCATACATTTCTACAGCTTTGTGAGTCCTTTGACGACTGTGGACGATCTGAAGACTCAGTTGGCAGAAGAGGTCAGGAAATCTGGGAGAGAAATGCGGAGCTTTTTGCTCTCACGTTACGTCCGTTCTACGGCTCCCTTTGAGCATCAGGTTGTCCTGGATGCGGAGGTATGTTAAACTACGGTTAGCGTAACCTTGACTTTCTGTCTAGGATTCTTTAGTCTTTCAACGAGTTTTCTTGAAAGATCACAAGCAGCCTTGTCTGCTTGAATCGCCAGTGTTCGGTTACATATGTAACCACTCTTTCTCACAACCATATCTGAAAGATTAGTCAGAACTAGCCGTGGATCTCCACGAGCAAAAATGACATCGTTGACTTCTTCGGCTTCGATTAACATGGATAGTCTTGCGCTCTCTCTACATAGACTCTTCTTGAATTCAAGTGACAAATCTTTCACAGCTTTCTCAGCAGAGACGGCGATTATGCAGTTCGCTTTCCCTGAAATATGTCTCGCTTTTGTGACTTCTATGGTTGATCTGTGTGTCGATTCAATATTTTCATGTCCCCTGGCAAAGATAATCTCACATATTTTCAATATAGCTTCACCCCGAGAGACATGCTTGCAGGAAGCCTCATAGAAAGTATCAGCTCCTCTCTTTCTAAGGATTTTCGATTTAGGTAACCTTCTTCATATGCGTTCCCTTATATTCATCTACGGCTGCTACGTTTTTCAGTACTGCTTGGTTCTCGGGGACCGCGGCCTGATGCTCAGGAAGCTCTTTCTAATACACCTGACAGAACATTTCATGATTCGCCCTCTTTCTGAAGCGGCATACTAGTTCTTACCTATTTGCAGAAGAGTCAGGCATCGAGCCAAACTAGAAATCAGATAAGTCGCTTTCAAGTGATATTCCCATTCTCTGCATCAAGAGAACCACTCATTCTAAGATCTCTACTGAATCCACTTTTCCGTCTCCATCCAGATCGTAGCCCTGTATCACCACGGCAAATGCTTTCCCTTCTTCATAGTGTTTCAGCGTCTTTCTCCAGAACGCTGTCAAGGCTAAGACACATGCTTTTGTGCCAACTGCCTTGTTTCCCGCCAAAAGAATGAGCCACTTAGCTTCATCCCATGGATTGGGTATTTTCGCCACAAGCCCAACTGCATCTGCAGTATAAAGATGCGACGTTTTTCTAGAGGCTAAGCCTCCAAACAAGAAACCATGCTTCGAAGGTTGCATATTGAACCTTATGGGTAGATGATCATTAACCTCTTTAGTCAAAAGATTTGTTCCAGGACCGCCGACTAGAATGAGATTGTTCTTCTCTTCCTTTTCAGCCTTGACATCAACATCAAGCTTTATGGCAAATCTTTCCGGTATTCCAACGAACTGCCCCAGAAAGAATGTCAGATGAGAAGCATAGTGCCCATCTCTAGCACTTGTCTTGAATGGACCATGTGGTATAGGGCTACCTACAACAACTTTCCCCTGAAAAACACCATTTTCTCCTACAAACTCCTCGAAAAACTTCTGGATAAATATATCCATACTATGAACGGTGAACCTTTTTATTGGCCTATAGGCTTGAGGAACCTCGATCCCAAAGGCTGGCGAGACCGCCTTATAGTATTTTGCTGTCGCTCCCTTCTTCTCTTCTTCTTTGACGATTGTTATGGCTCCAGCCTTGGCCAACTTCCTTATGTGATAGTAGATCCTCTGCTCATGGATTCCAAGCTTTCTGGCGATCTCCAACGGATACATCTCTCTCTCGGACAGCATGGTCATGATCTTCCAACTAAGTTTGTTCAGAATCATCTTTAGCCTATGAGGATCTTGGACAATGGCGATATCCTTGACTCCTTGCTCGCCCCCTTCTTCGTGAAGCAGCAATTTCTTCTTCATATTTTTTCACAGGGAAGCACTATGATCTATTATAAAAATTTTTATTATAGTTTACGCACAAAATTGCCCGAAACCAGAGCAGCTAGCCGGAATTGGATAAACATGATTGGTTGCTATGTGACAGGAATACTTCCCAGACCAGAAGAACTTATTGCGGCGACGAGATTATACACTCGAGGACATATTGATAGAAGAGCACTTGAGAATGCTTTCATAGATGCCACGATAAAAATAATTGAAACTCAATCAGCCTTCGGTTTCACATACCTCACTGATGGAATGTTGAGATGGCAGGACCTCTTGAGGCCATTTATCAACGGGTTGAACGGTGTGGAAATGGGGAGTCTTTCGAGATGGTTCAATAATAATATATTCTACAGAAAGCCGATCATTGTGAGAAATATGCGACGAAAAAAAAACATAATCGAGAAAGCACCCCATATCAAAGGCTTGTCCAAGAAAAGATCATGGAAGGCAATCTTGCCAGCTCCATACACTTTTACTCAACTCTCTGAAGACCGAGTCTACAGGGATCAAACGGAGTTCATGCTAGCATACGCAAAGATACTCAGAGAGGAAGTTGAAAGCTTAAGCAAGCGAGGCTGTGAATACGTACAGCTTAGTGATCCAGCTTTGGTCTACAACTTAGCTGCGACTCCTATAAGAAAAGATCATCTGGAGTCTGTTAAGGAAGCTTTGAAAGTGGCAATTGGAGGATTGCCTATAAGAACTTCTCTGCAGACCTTTTTCGGAGACTTTCTGCGGATTTCGCCGGAAGCCTTGGATTTCCCCGTTGACGATCTGGGAATTGACTTATATGAAACAGATTTGAAGCAGTTAGAGGAGTACAGTTTTGAGAAAGGCATTGCCTTGGGTCTGGTTGACTCTAGGAATTCGCTTGTTGAGAAGCCAGATGAGCTAGTTGAAGTCACCCGAAAAATTATCGGATCTATCTATAGTTCAAAGATAGGGGAAGTTTTCATTTGTCCAAACTGCGATTTTGAGCACCTACCATGGAAGAGAACAGAACAGAAGATGAGGAGCATCAGCGTTGCAACAGATCGACTTAGGGATGAGTTCTCTTGAAGAAGCTTTTCCAAACTCAAGAGATCGGAAGCCTAGCAAAGCCAAGATGGAGAACGAAAGGCTATCGAGGAAATGCCCTCACGAAGGATGAAATAGCGAAAGCCATATACTGGGGAAGAAAGCTTGAAATTGAGAATCTTGAGGAGTTCGTGAAGCTTCTGATGGGCCATGGTTCGCCTGAAAGAAACAAAGCTATTCTTGAATGGGCTGTAAAATACGCAGTCAGATTCTTCGAAGCAGCAGGTTTGGACATCGTCTCCTCTGGCGAGCAATGGCGATCAGAGATGTATGAGCACGTGATAAGACGGGCTGCCGGCTTTGAGTTCTTGGGATTCGTAAAATCTTTTGACTATCGGTACTTCAATAAAGCGGCTTGTGTTGACAAACCAAAATATCTGAAGCCTTTCTATCTGGACGAGTTCGTGTTCACCAGAGAAAGTACTAACAAGAAGATAAAAGTGCCTTTTACAGAATCTGACACTCACGTGGATTGGACGTTCAACGAGTACTACGAAAGAAAGGTCGCCATTAATATCAGGGACCTCAAAAAAAGGAAATTCAGAGCGAGACAGGATTTTGTCTTCGACTTGACAAAAGAGGTTTTGAGACCAGAAATACGGAAGTTGGTTAACTCGGGAGCGCAATGGATCCAAATAGATGAACCTGCGGCAACAACAGCTCCGACCGATGAGGAGATGACACTGTTTGTGGAGTCTTTCAACGAAATGGTCAGAGGTTTCAACTGCAGGTTTAGTCTGCACAATTGCTACAGCAACTATGAAGTCCTGGCCAAGTACGCCTGCAAGTTGCGAAACTGCAGTCAATTGGCCCTCGAATATGCAAACAGAGACAACAGAAGAAAAGGGTCGAAAGTCAAGAGAACAGGATACCAAGACATCAGATTGTTTCATGAACATGGCTATGTGGGAGACTACGGTCTAGGCGTTGTTGATGTACACACCAATTTCGTTGAAACACCAGAGCTTATAAGAGACAGAATACTTCATGCGACCGGCCTAATCGGTGATCCCAAAAGAATATGTGTGAGCACAGACTGTGGTTTGAGAACCAGAACTTGGAATATAGCCTTCAAGAAGCTCAGAAACATGGTTCAGGGAGCCGAACTGGCCAGACGAGCTTTTAAATAAGACTGCTACAAAAACTCTTTGAACACTTGCGAAAGATCTTCGATATGTATATGGATCGCCCCTCTTACCGAAGGCAAATCAGTTCGAAGAAATCTTTTAGAACTGAGGTCTTTCTTCTAAAAAAGCTTATAGTGGTCGACAAGTCTAGTTTAGGCTGCAGATTTGAGTACGCGCATATGAGGCCTAGAGATGTGTGGAATATTTGGCTGTATCTTGAGAAATAGAGAAGCGGCGCCTATAATTCACGCAGCTTTGAAAAGACTTGAATATCGAGGTTATGACTCCGTTGGAGAACTAACGATACATAAAGGTAGATTCTACATAAAGAAAGACCAAGGGAAAATCGATGAAGTCCATAGAGTCCATAATCTGGATGACTTGCCTGGAAACATTGGTATTGGTCATACGAGGTGGGCCACGCACGGGGCACCTTTGGAAGTGAATGCCCATCCACACGTTGACTGTAGAGGAAGTATAGCTGTCGTGCACAATGGTATCATAGAGAACTTTGCAGAATTGAAACTGGAATTGGAGAGCCGTGGACATGTCTTCAAGTCTAGGACGGACACAGAGATCATTGCTCATCTGATTGAGGAGAATTCCAAGATTGATCCCTCTTCAGGAATAGTGAAGGCAACACTGGAAGCGGTTAAGAAGCTTGAGGGATCATATTCTATTGCAGTAGTTTCGACCCATGAACCTAGCAAGATAGTATGCGCCAGACATGAGAGTCCTCTTGTGATTGGCATAAATGAGGATGCAATTTACTGCGCCTCTGACATCCCGGCATTTCTACATTTGACAAACAGAGTGGTTACAGTTGAGGACGGCGAACTTGTCGTCATTTCCCGCAAAGGTTTTGAAATATCAAAGATCGCTGACTCCAGCGTCGTGACGCGGAAACCTAAACTTATCGAGTGGACACCTGAAATGGCTGTGAAGCAAGGTTATCCTCATTTCATGTTGAAGGAAATATATGAGCAACCTGCTTGTCTCCGAAATACACTACGGTTGCAGGAGCACTATCTAGATCTAATGGCCACGTTTCTTGATCGTGCCCGTGAGGTCTTCTTGGTAGCTTGCGGGACGTCATATCATGCTTGTCTGGCTGCTTCCTACATGTTCTCCAAGCTTGCTTTTCTGGCCACATATCCAGTCATAGCCTCAGAATTCCCTGAACAGCACGGCAAATCTGTCAACATTGACAGCACAATTCTAGCCGTAAGCCAGTCTGGCGAAACAGCAGATACATTAGCCTCTGTAAACTGTGCTCGCGAAAGGGCAGCCACAGTTCTCGGATTGACAAATGCCATTGGCTCGACTTTGACGCGTGTCTCTAGAGTTTACATTGGCCAGCAATCAGGCCCAGAAATAGGAGTGGCTGCAACAAAAACATTCACGTCCCAATTGTCTGTGCTTTCACAATTGGCCCTAAGATTAGCAAAGAAGAGAGGCAAGGTTTCACAAGATGAAATGGACTATCTGGCAGAGAACTTGGAGATGCTGCCGGATACGGTTGAAACTATAATCCAAGACCAAGAAGAAAAAGTGAAAGAGATTGCGAAGAAATACAAGAGTGCGAAGACCTTCTTCTTTCTGGGCCGTGGATCAAGCGCAGCCACAGCCTACGAGGGCAGCCTTAAACTTATGGAAATTGCCTATGTGCCATCCATAGCTTATCCAGCTGGGGAGAGCAAGCATGGACCCATCAGTCTCGTGGAACCGGGATTTCCAGTTGTTTTCGTTTGTCCAAGAGATGGAACTCACAAAACCTTGGTAGGCAACATCATGGAGATGAAGGCTAGAGGAGCCTCCGTGATTGCAGTCATAGAGAAGGATGACGAAGAGATCAAGAAGTTGGCCGACGACTATATAGAGGTTCCTAAAGGCATTCCAGAAGTGCTTTCTCCCATACCCTACGTTATACCACTGCAACTTCTGGCCTATCACATGGCTGTGGAAAGAGGTCACAACCCAGACACCCCCAGGAACCTTGCGAAGTCCGTAACTGTGAAATAAGCAGTTCTTATCCTACATCTTTCTTTCAGATTCAAACATGTTAAAAGGGTCTATTTCACAATAATCATTGGTGCTCTTAGTGGAAAGTGAGAATTGGAAGAGACTGATCGATAGGTTGGAGAAGGGACATGTTCTCCGCTCCCCAAAGGTTATCAGAGCCATGCACTCCGTTCCTCGAGGAGGTTTCCTGCCAGAAAACATGAAGCCCTACAGTGCATCAGACACGCCGCTTCCCATAGGGTCTGGTCAGACGATTTCCGCGCCACATAGCTTTGGCTTAGAGGCCAAGCTAGGCGACACATGGTCTCCATAATGAACGAAGCTCTGCAGCTGAAGACTGGACAGAACGTATTGGAGGTTGGCGCAGGTTCGGGTTGGCATGCAGCAACAATTGCTGAAATCGTGGCTCCTAGCGATGTACCTAGAAGTGAATGGGGTCACATATACACGGTTGAGATAATCCACGATCTAGCTGAGTTCGCAAGGAAAAACATCATGAAATCAAGCTATGCAGACCGGGTCTCTATAATCTGTACAGATGGTTCTATAGGATATCCAGAGAGAGCGCCCTACGATAGGATTCTCGTGACTGCTGCTGCACCCGACGTTCCCAAGCCACTAGTAGAACAGCTAAAGCAAGGAGGGATAATGCTGATTCCTGTAGGTAGCGTGCATCTATTCCAGAACCTCATCAAGATCACAAAGATAAGAAATGGAGAGATAGGAAAGGAAAATCTAGGAGGGGTCGCCTTCGTACCGTTGACTGGACAACACGGTCATGGATCAGATCTCTTGTTTAGATGATTCGAGAACGTTCATTCCGAATGTTGATACAATCGTTACTGTCTCAGGGACGACAATTTCACTGCATCAGAGATCTAGCACTTTTTTGTAGCCGTATATATCTAGGAATCCATGACCTGAGACGTTGCAGGCTATCACTTTCTCTTCCTTTGTCTCTTTGCATTTTTGTGCTTCGTCTATCATGGCGCGAATAGCATAGGATGATTCAGGTGCAGGCAAGAAACCTTCAGTTTGAAGGAAAATCCGTGCGGCTTCAAACACTCTTTTCTCATCAGTGGGATAGGTCCTTGTCTTGATGTAGCCTAAATTTCTCAGTAGACTTAGAATTGGGGACGCTCCCGAATACCGCAGGCCATCTCCGAATATAGGAGGCATGTCTGTGTCGTGACCTAGGGTGTACATTTTCAGAAGAGGTGTTTTGCCCGCATGATCTGCGAAATCATAACGGTATTCGCCTTGGCTGATGTTGGGCGCTGCCATTGATTGCGACGCAAGAAACTTGCATTCTCGCTTGCCTTTCAAAACCTCTCCAATGAAGGGTAGCGTGAAACCTCCAAAGTTCGACCCTCCTCCGAAACAACCTATCATCAGATCTGGCTGCTCTCCTATCATATTGAATTGTTCAATTGTCTCTAGGCCAATAACAGATTGATGCATCAAGACATGGTTTAGAACGCTTCCCAAACAATAAGCGAATTCCTCATTTTTGTCTGCGAATTCCAGTCCCTCAGAAATCGCGATGCCTAGGGAACCTGGATGATCAGGGTCTTCGTTGAGAATCCCTCTTCCAACATTTGTCAGACGGCTTGGAGACGGGTGAACCTCTGCCCCATACATTTTCATGAGAGTTCTGCGGTCAACCTTCCAATCATGCACATTCCTGACCCAGAAGACTACACATTTCAGGTCCATCAAGCATGAAGCATAGGATAATGCTGTGCCCCATTGACCAGCACCGGTCTCGGTGCAGACGCCTTCCCTGCCTTCTTGTGCCGCATAGTATAGTTGGGCAAGGGCTGTGTTGACTTTGTGGCTTCCAGTAGGAGACAAGTCCTCCCTCTTCCAGTAAAGGTGAGCAGGAGTTTTCAATAAGCTCTCAAGTCTTGGCGCCCTCCTTAACGGTCGGGGTCTGCCAGCTTGCACATATAGCTCCCTTAATTCTTGAGGTATAGGGACCCAGCGTTGATTGATGTTCTCTTGCTCTAAACATCTTTTCACCAATACCTTTGACAAGAATTGCAGCCTAGAAGGGCCTGATTCTGGCTCCTTAGGTGGTGGTAGTGGCTCAGGAAGATCCGGTGAGATGTTGTACCAGCTCTTTGGAAGATCCTCCACTGGCAGGTCAATCTTCGGTTTTTCCATCCTTCTCCGTCCAAGATCTTGATTGTCAGGTAGGTCAGTTAGTTCTCGACTTCATAAAAGCCTTTCTTAACCAAACCATTCTTCTAGTGTGGTCTTACCTTCCAGCTGTTCAATTCCTGTCTGAATTCTATTTAGGGCCTTTCTCACCCTGTCTTCTGAGAAGTCTCTCTTTTGGCAAATGAAATGGACAGTTCCCTCCCAATCTGGTTTTCGCCAATCTAAATGATAATCATCGATCACATTCGGGTTTAGAAATATTCCTCTGATCTTTTCAGGTTCAACGGGAAACTCGGCGTTTTCAATGTGAACAAGAGCGTTTTCCAAAGTCCTATATTCTCTTATCAGTTTTAGAGCCGTTTTTGGTCCTAGACCTTTTATGCCTTCAGGGTTGAAATCTGTTCCTATTAGTATGCCTACGTCAATCAGCTGTTTATGGGTTATTTTGCATTCTTCTAGGACCTGTTGGAGATCCACGATTTCGGGCTGAACTTCTACATAGACCTTCTTGCGTGGCAGCTTTCGTCGGCCTGAAATTGTCACGTTTCTGACCAATTGTGGGGCACCAAATAGAAGGCTGTCATAATCTTGGCTTGCACAATAGTCGGCATCTCCACGTCTTACCATATGTGCTGCTTGGGCTTCTCCTTCACTAGGAGCCTGAACCCAAGGGATCCCCATCAGATCCAGAAGATGCTTACTATCCCTTGCCATGTAGTCCTTGATGCGAGAGGTTGCTTGCGCATGCATTCGCGCCTCTTCTATTCTCCCCTCTTTCAGTGCATACTTGTATCTCACCCTGGCTTCCTCTTTCAGCCTTGAACGTTTCTGGATTTCGACTTCCTTTAATCTGGGAGGAATTCCATCAAAAACGTAAACAGGTCTTACCCCGACTTCCACAAGATTACTGGTTCTATAAAGAAGACCGCTTAGATGGCTAGTCACCCTTCCCGTGCTATCTTTCAATGGAGTGCCGTTTGGCTGGCGAATTATAGCTAGGAACTGATACAAGGCGTTGTAGGCGTCTATGGCAATGGATTTTCCACTCAGATCCTCCAAGCTAATGGTTGTCTTTGGAACAAGATCACGCAGGTTTACGCCCAAGAGAAAACCCTAAGAGTACATAAATGAAAGAGGGATAATAGGCTTCCGAAACAATCGACTGTTACATTTGAATTAAAGACTTGGAATCTGTCGATATTTGGTCTTCTTAAGACATATCAAATATAAGCAAGCTCAGCAATCTAAAGGTCATCGCCGGGAAGTGTAAATGGCTGAAAGAACGTCTGTACTTACATTGGTCACTTGTACGAGTTGCGGAAAACCAATACCTCCAGGGACAGAAGCTACGAAGTTCGCATGCCCGAACTGCGGAGAGATCTTGATAAGACGTTGTGCTAAATGTAGAAAGTTCGGCCGTCCCTATAGATGTCCGAAGTGTAGCTTTACAGGACCCTAAAATATCAAGGGGGAATGGCATTGGGCAGCGTTGTGGTTTCATACAAAATCTTTCCAGCAGATATAACAGTCGATTTTGACGAGCTCAAAAAGAAGATTGAGGGTTGTTTGCCAAAGTTTGCTTCTGTTTATGGCTTTGGTGTAGAACCTATAGCCTTCGGGCTAAACGCTCTGATCATACAGATAAAAATCCCCGAGGACAAATCAGGCGTGCTCGATGAGGTTGAGAAGAGGCTCAAAGGTATAGATGAGATCAGCCAAGTGCAACCAGGGATGGTACGCAGGATAAGTCGATAGTCTTAAAAATTTATATAGGAATTAACGTTTGTTTGCTCCGACGTATGATTATGAGAGGATCTTGAATGGTAGAAGTTCAGCTACGTGTTGGAGATGCAAGGCAACGTGATGTTGGAAGAGGGATAGCCCGCATAGACCAGAAGGCGATGCAAAAACTGGGAATATCAGCTGGAGATGTTATACAGCTTGTTGGAAAGAGAATGACTTCAGCCATAGCTTGGCCAGCATACAGTGAAGACCAGAATCGTCAGATAATACGAATAGACGGTTTCACACGAAAGAATGCAGGGGTAGCGATGAATGAGTACGTTTTGGTGAAGCCCGCTAAAGTCAAGGTTGCTGTTAACATCACCTTGGCGCCAGTTGACATGAGGCTGAATGTAGATGAGGACTTCACGAAATTCGTGAAGAACCGTCTAACGGAAAGAACGCTTATGGAAGGAGACACCACCCTAGTCATGATGCTTGGGCATGCCATACCATTCACTGTGACAAAAACACGCCCGCATGGCGTAGTGAAAGTCGCGGGGGAAACCAAACTTACGATCTTGAGTGAACCAGCGCCTGAAGCAAGGGGTCTGCCTCGAACGACCTATGAGGACATAGGGGGTCTACATGAAGAGATTCAGAGAGTAAGAGAGATGGTGGAACTCCCACTGCGCCATCCCGAGCTATTCCAGAGACTGGGGATCGAACCACCAAAAGGAGTTTTACTTCATGGTCCCCCTGGCTGCGGCAAGACTCTTCTGGCAAGAGCCGTCGCAAACGAATCAGAAGCCAACTTCTTCTCCATAAACGGACCAGAAATAATGAGTAAGTTCTATGGAGAATCAGAAGCAAGACTTAGAGAGATGTTTCAGCAAGCCCAGAAAAACTCGCCTAGCATAATCTTCATAGATGAATTGGACGCAATAGCACCGAAACGCGAAGAAGTGACAGGAGAAGTCGAAAGACGTGTCGTTGCACAACTCTTAGCCCTGATGGATGGCCTGTCAGGACGAGGAAATGTGATAGTGATAGGCGCCACTAATAGGCCGAGCGCTTTGGATCCTGCCCTCCGTAGACCTGGCAGATTTGACAGAGAAATCGAAATAGGCGTACCAGACAAGAAGGGAAGACATGAGATACTGCAGATCCACACCCGTGGAATGCCATTGTCAGAGGGAGTTATCTTAAAGAAACTGTCTGAAATGACTCACGGTTACACAGGAGCAGACGTGGCAGCCTTATGTAGAGAAACGGCGATGAAAGCTCTACGTAGATATCTACCTCAGATAAACCTGGAAGAAGAACGCGTACCTCCTAATGTGCTGGAGAAGATGGAAGTCAGAATGGAAGACTTCATCAATGCCTACAAGGAGGTAACTCCCACAGCTATGCGAGAAGTCTACATTGAAGTGCCAACTGTTCATTGGAATGACATAGGAGGATTGCAGGAAGTTAAGCAGGATCTAATGGAAGCTGTCGAATGGCCTATGAAGAACCCCGAAAATTTTTCAAGACTTGGAATCAGGCCGCCAAAAGGCATTCTCCTCTACGGTCCGCCTGGGTGTGGCAAGACCCTACTCGGTAGAGCCGTGGCTACTGAAAGTGAAGCTAACTTCATAACGATAAAAGGTCCGGAAGTCTTCTCTAAATGGGTGGGAGAGTCGGAAAAGGCCATCAGAGAAGTATTCAGAAAAGGAAGAATGGCTGCACCTGCCGTCATATTCTTCGACGAGATCGACTCACTTGTGCCCCGGCGGGGCTTAGGTTATGCAGACAGCGGAGTAACGGAAAGAGTGATCAGTCAGCTATTGACAGAGATGGACGGGATAATAGCCCTTGAAGACATAGTGGTTGTAGCTGCCACGAATAGGCCCGACATTGTGGATCCAGCGATTCTCCGTCCAGGAAGATTCGACAGGTTGATTTATGTCCCTGAACCTGATGAAGAAAGCCGGCTGGAGATCTTCAAGATCTACACGAAAGAGATGCCCTTGGCCAAGGATGTAGACCTGCTGCAGTTGGCAGCCAAGACAAAAAACTATTCCGGAGCAGACATAGACGCCCTTTCCAGAGAAGCAGCTATGCATGCCTTGAGAAGAGACGTTAAGACCAGCGAAGTCACAATGAATGATTTTCAGAAAGCTCTGGAAAAGATCGGTCCATCAATCACGCCAGATATGGAAAAATGGTACAAGAGATTCATACAACAGGTTCGGCAAGTCCAGAAGCCAGCAACCCCTGTTGCATAGAGGAAAACCTTATGACTGTAAAGACATGGAAGACTCGCCCAGTTCATCATGTCTTACTTGAGATACTAGAGAACAGAAAGGCCATGACAGATATGGAACTCTTTAATGAGATAAGAGACGAGTTCAAAGATCTGGGCTACAAAGACTTCAATGAACTCTTGATGAGACTTGAGATTGGACGCAAAATCCACACTACATCTATGGGCCGGGGAAAAAGACGTGTTGAACTCATATCCTAAACTGGAGCGGCTCGTTAAAGAGCATGTTTTCAACGTGTAGACGCATGAAAGATTCCGATGTGATCGTTGTTGGAGGCGGGCCATGCGGCTCCTTTGCCGCCTTACACCTTGCGAAGCTTGGAATTGAAGTAAACGTATTCGAAGAACATTCTGAAGTCGGAGCTCCATGCCATTGCGCTGGCCACTTGAGTATTGGCGGTCTAAGGCTTCTAGGGCTATACCCTCTACCTGCAAAAATTGTTGAAAACACTTTCCGCGGAGCAACTATCCATTCACCAAATGGAGAGCAATTCCGCATACGCTTCTCCTCAGCAATAACTTGCGCCGTAAATCGAGTTCTTTTTGACAAGTATATCGCATCATCGGCAATGGATGCTGGAGCCAACTATTTCCTCGACTCAAAAGTCGAATCTTTGATAGTCAATAATGGTTCAGTGAAAGGCGCTGTAGTCAAACATAGGAACAATGAAGAGAAGTTCTTGGCCAAAATTGTCGTGGACGCTGAAGGAGTCGCAGCAAGGATCCTCAGGCAATCAGGCTTGTTTGCATTCAACAGTCGTGATGTTGCAAAAGGAGTACAGGCACACGCAGAAGGTCTTGAAGGACTGGAGACGAACATGGTTGATGTCTTCCTTGGCAGACACTATGCTCCTGGATTATATGGCTGGTTAATGCCTACAGGAGATGGAAAAGCCAAGATCGGATTAGCCACGAAAACTAGAAATCCAAGGCAACTCCTTGAGAGACTTATGCATAGACATCCAAATGCGTCCAAGAAGCTTGAAAAGGCGAAGATCTCAAAAGTCTCTTATCATCCGATACCTTTAGGAGGACCTATTGTTAGGACTTTCTCAAATGGCCTACTAGTCGTGGGGGATGCAGCCGCTCAAGTGAAGCCAACCACAGGAGGCGGTGTAATCTATGGGATGAATTGTGCCAGAACTGCTGCTAAAGTTGTCTCCGACGCCTTGCAGAGTGATAACTTCTCCTCAGAATTCTTGAATAGATATCAGAAACGATGGAAAGAGAAGTTGGGACTTGAATTCGCGTTCATGGTCAGAATGAGGAAAATGCTTGATTCCCTAGATGACAGAAGAACCGACGATCTAATAAGGTTCTGCACAAGAATCGGCCTGGACAAAGCTTTTCAGAAATCTCACAATGTAGATTTCCAGAGACGAGAGCTATTGCGATTGTTGTGGAATCCCCGCATATCATTATCCGGTTTATATCTCCTTCTTCTGATCTCATCTTGCAACCGGAAGAATCTTATGTATCACGCCCATGTGAAGGATGGCCTCAAAGAGAATGACTGAGTTCTGTTACAAACAGGTAATCATCTTTCGCTCTGATCTGAGGCTTACTAAGGGAAAGATGGCGGCTCAAGCAGGCCATGCAGCAGTGTCAGCGGCAGAGGAAGCCCGTAAACGCTTCAAGAACTGGTGGAAAGCTTGGATCAAGGAAGGACAATGCAAGATTGTTGTCAAAGTTGCCGATGAGAATGAGATGCTGGAACTCAAGAGACAGGCTGAGAAGTCGTCAATGCCATGTGCGTTAATCACTGATCGAGGGCTTACAGAAATTCCTCCGGGCACTAAGACTTGTCTGGGAATAGGCCCAGCGCCTAATGAAAAGGTAGATGAAGTGACAAGTCGGCTCCCCTTACTCTAGAAGGAAACGATTTTGCATGTGCCAGAACTGGAGAGATCAATAGGCATCGAAGCCTACGTTACACGTTCCTCAGGCTTTGGCGGGGTGATTAGGCGCAACATCGAAGACTTCATGGTTGAAGAGGTTCTGGTGGATGGCTCCAAGGCGGAAATAGATCGAACAAGAAACGTAAGTCCTACGCCCTTACATTCTTCCAAAGTCAAAGACCACCGGAACCATCATCTGTTGTGTATCCTTGTAAAAAGAGATTGGGACACTTTTCTTGCTTTGAAGGCGATAGGCAAGCGATTGT
>CAYGAG010000034.1:0-18705 GCA_964347765.1 uncultured Candidatus Bathyarchaeia archaeon | reverse complement strand
ACTACGCTTATAGCTGCTACTGCTGCTGAAATAGATGCTACATCCATTCTATCACTCTCCAAACCTAGAATTCTGCGAGACGTGAATATTAAAGGCTGACTTCATGACTTTGATTAGCAAATAGGACTGGACACTTCCAGATACTTGAAAGCCTTTCAGTATTACCGACAAGTCTGTCTGTTTGGACCACGCCCTTTTTTCTGTATCAAAAACTTAGAAAAGTGGAAGGACTCAGTGTGGATTAAATTCTAATTGTTACGCGGCGCATTTTTGTCCTGCATAAATCTTAAGTATGCTGTCTCCTGGTTACACGAGCATATGCAGAAAAGATTCTTGATTAGCATTTTGCTCATTGTCTTGGGGGCGGAAAAAAATGGTCCAGCATATATTCATCTGCAGCCACATCCTACGAGTAGTAGAGGAGTTATGCGACCGCATAGGCATAATCAACCAGGGCAGACTGATTGCACAGAGCACCGTCAAAGAGATCATCACCCAGACAGAAGCGAAGACGTTGGAAGGATCATTCATAGCTATAACCGGCGGCGTCGAAGAGAAAGAACTCCTAGCATGGAGAGAACAGAATAGTGCAAAGACCTAAATGGTTACTAATCGCCCAAAATGAATACCGCATCCGTACAAGCAGGATACGGAGAATAAGGCCTTACTTTCCCTATCTAACTATTGGGTTGTTGGCAGCCTATGTCATATTGATTGCTCCAGCATTCGTTGGACTATTCATCGATGATTTCTTGGTTCTCATCTTATCTCAAGCAGCCGTAGCTATGATGCAGATAATGCTTTTCATGATCTTCGTGTATTTTATGATAATTCCAGTAACAAGCACTCTCAGGGAGGAGCAGACAGGCCAACTTGAAATTTTCCTTGCAGCTCCTGTGAAGCCTAGTGATCTTCTGCTAGGCGAGTTTCTGGGTGTGATGCCCTTCTACGCGATCTTCGTCACGATAATCACTGGTGGATTAGTGGCGCTGCTGAGTCCTCTTGGAATGGATCTAATACAGATGCTGATGATCACTGTGATCTTTATTATCACCTTTCTTTCGGCTTTCTGGATTGGGTCTGTGGTGGCTGCTATATTGAGAACTAAGCTTGGAGAAACGGCTCGTGGAAGAGATATTGGAAGAGCCCTTGCAATGATAATCGCTCTGCCCCTTGTCGCAGTGGTCTACGCTATTCAGTTCGGGGGCTTGCTTGACGCGTTGACAGATCCTGGGACTGCAGGGCTGGTCAAAACCATTCTCAGTCTTTTGCCAAGCTCTTGGGGTGGCGAAGTCGTAGTTGGCTTTGCAGTCAACCCTGGGAATATTGGAGCTATTGGCTTCGAGACGATAACTCGATTCGGCGGCCTCATAGTCTTCTTTTTGGTGATTCTCTGGCTTGGCGCAAAAGCTGCTGGTCGAGCCTATAGCCTCGAACCTACTACGTTTATAGCTTCAAGGGTCAAGCCAGACGGTGCTTTCTATAAGACTGTCAGATCTATTGGGGGAGGCAAGTCATTCGGCATTCTGTTAGTGTCCGTTTTAAAGGATTACAGTCGAAGACTTGAAAACCTTTCAAACATTATCTACATAACGGGCCTGCTCTCTCTGCTGGCTATATTCGCTGTGCCGAAATCTGAACTTATGGGACCTATGTACATATTTATGATGGTCCAGTTTCTGTTTCCAGTCCTTGTGGTTATGATAAACGGTGAGATCACTATTAGGGGGAAGGGAACCCTCTTCATGCTCCGAAAGACACCTTCTGGCGAAGGAAAGTTCATCAAGGCTCTCTTGCTGAAAGGTTGGATGATAGCTGTCCCGATAGCTGTAGTGATGATTGTGGCTTTGACAGTTATGAGTCCACAGTCTACTGCAGTTATCTTATTGACAAACGCTGGATTCATGATGTTGTTTGTTGCAGCATATACGGCCTTTGTTCTCGGCCTTTTTCTTTTGAATCCAGCATTCTCGCCAAAATCAGGGAAGCTAGGGTTGAACGTGATAATTTCCATTCTTGTGTCAATAGGCCTATATGCAGTTTCTCTGATCACTCTGATGAGAGTAGGCATCTGGTCGGAAACGATTGAAGGCATGTTATACGCTTACTTATTTCAGACAGTCTTGATCTGGCTTGTAGGAATTGTTTTTCTCTATCTTGGAAAATGGAGACTTAGCAGAATCGAATAGTTGAAATGAAGGCCCAATATTCGAAAGAAGACAGGAATCCAGTACACTGCTATTGCAGTTTCAAGAGTCTTGAGTTCTGATCGAATTACAGGAGATCATCTGCTTCATTCCAGTAACAGTAGCGTTTGCCCCTGACTATCCAAACTTCAAGCCCCTCTTCTTTGATGGCTTTGAGATTCTTGACGCAAGAATCATAGTGAAGTCCTTTGTGAAGTGATTTGAGCTTCTCACAGATCTTGAAATTGTCACATTCATAACAAGCATAAAAGCCTCTATCTCTGCAGCATCTCCTAACTTCGCAGGATGTCTCATTATCTTCTCCATCTCTGCAGATCTTAGGGCATTCGAGTCCAATCATAAACTGAAGCATTTCACGAAATCTGTCATAGTCTTTGAGTTCCTTTGGGAACACACTTTCTGCGGTCCGATCAAACTTGTGATTCTCTAGCACCGTCATGAATTCTCTTGCTGAGTCGGCAATCACACCTTTATAACCTAGACAATCGCCGCAATAGAATCCGCAATAGGCAAGCAGATCTTTTTTTCCTTTCATATTCTCTCCTCTTAAGCAGATGAGAGAATATCTTTTGAAAATGCCTCACCTACTTAAGCATCTTCGAGCCGGTCGCCTTGTCAGACTTCTAACAGTCAAATGTTTAGCGCGGGCTCTGAAATGCGGCGAATCAGATAAAAGATAAATCTTAAAAAATTTACGAAAAATACTGTTTCCTGATAGAATGAAGGAACTACTCCTATCTGTTATAATCCCTACTAAGGATGAAGAAGATTACATACTTCCTACTCTCAAGAGACTAGCTGAGCAGACCTATCAAAATTTCGAATTGATAGTAAAGGATGGCTTGAGCACTGATCGTACCGCAGAAATCGCAAAGGAGTATGCGGATCTAGTTATTTCCAGTAAGGATATCTCTATCGGAGATGCTAGAAACCAGGGTGCAGGAAGAGCAAAGGGTGACGTGTTAATCTTCTTGGATGCTGATACCTCTTTGGAAAAGCATGCGCTCGAGTTGATAGCCGAAGATTTCGTCAGATATGACATCGTGTTACTGATAACGAAATATGGAATCAGAACAGGTGATGTGAATGTATCGAAAACAAAAAAACAAGCGATGAGATTCTTCGTGGGAATCCAGAATTTCTGGCGAAACCACGTTGATAAATACGGTTGTGGAATGCTCTTACCAGTCGATTCTTTCACATTCAGAAAAATAGGCGGGTTTAATCCGAGGGTGAAGTGTTGTGAAGACGTTGAAATTTCATACAGGTTGAGAAAAGTTGGAAATGTGTTGAATGACTATAGAATAATGGCCCACTTTTCAATAAGGAGATTCCAATATGGTGGTTTTATCAAGACAATATATGATTATGCCGTACATGCTATCAGGATGCATCTGAAGTTATCCCAACCACAATTTGAAATTTATAGATGATTACCGCCTGCGAGAGTGTTCGAACTATAAGGGAAGAGTTCGGGAGACCGTATGCTTTCCTTCTGTGGGAGGAGGGTTCAAATCCCCCCACGCAAATGGATGCATTGACGCAATTGAGAAGAATGAAAGCTACTGCTTAATTAGATATTCGCATTATCATATTCCGATAGAATGAGGTGAGGTTAATGCAAGAGGAAATACTAAGGAAATACCTGAAGTTAAGGAAGACAAAAGAAAGTACAATAGATGAATATGTTACTTATGTGAGAGAAATAGATGGTTTTCTACTTAATGAAAAGAGTTCTTTGGGAATTGATAGGTCTTTTTTGAAGGATATTCAAGCATTTCTCAAACAACGGAAGACAGATAGGAAGGAGAAGCAAGTTTTTCTTTATGCTCTGAAAAGCTATGGTCTAGCTACTGGCAACCGAAACATGATTGCCAATGTTAATCGACTTCTTGGCAAAGGTCCATGGTTAGATAGATTTGAAGAAACTCTTGATGAATTCGTAGGAGAAAAACTCCGCAGAAAAATCATCGAAGCAGGTGGACCAATTAAGCAGTCTGCATCAACTTCCAAGAAAGCTGTCTGGACTAAGTGCATGATGGATTGCCTGGAAGCTAATGTTGATGAAAAAACCTGCAAGGAAATTCTAACCAGCAATTTACACTTTAAGAGTCCGAAATCTCCTTCTTTCAAGAAATTAAAGCGGATGTATGAAAGAACAGGGAATATTGATGACGTCCTGAACCACCTGCATGACAAATGGAAGAAAAGAATTGGAGACAGATATGGATACGATTCGCCCGAGTACAAGTATGTGGAAGCTGATCCAACAATAGAAGCTGGAAAAAGAGAAGGAAACATTGTCTATGTTTCAAAAATCCCGTATCAAATAAAGGAATTCCTGGAAGCTGAGGATGGCAAGGCTAAGCGATATCATTATTGCCATTGCGGATGGGTTAGGGATTCTTTAAAGAAATCAGAAAAGGAACAAGTATCACCTACTTTTTGTTATTGTTCTGGGGGATGGCATAGAGTTCCTTTTGAAGGAATTTTTGAGCAATCCTTAGAAGTTGACGTTGTCAAATCTGTTCTAAAGGGAGATGAAATATGTACTTTTGCTATACATCTTCCTGAAAGAGTAATCAACAAAAGATGAGGTTATGCATGCAAGCATACGTGTGGTGGATGGGGTACATTGCAGAGTGCGGGTGGTGTTGGTTGGTTTGGTTCGAATCCCACCCCACACAACATAGAAGATCAATGTATTTGTGAATGCCTGTTTTGCAATTCCACTGGGATAGAATCCAAGAATTCCAAGTCACCTTGAAAATATTTCTGGAAGAGTTCTGGCAAGTTGTGGAGAAAGCAGTGAGCTTGGCAATGCTTCGAATTGTCGCCATAAGGTTCCTTGAGTATGATTGCTTTCTTTGCGACTCTACCCATCTCTATAATAGTCTTCTCTATTTGTGTAAAGGGGACATGAAGCAGGACATATCTACTCAGTATGGCGTCTTGACTTTTGTCTGGAAGAGGTATTCCTTTCGTGACATCCGCGTATATGAATTTGTCAAGACCGCTTCTTTTCAGCGCCTCTAAGGAAAAATCGAGACCAAGATAGTTTGGCAGATTTCTGAGCGTGGCTCCTCCACAACCGATTTCTAGTATGTTTTCGCAGGAGTGTTTCTCCATTAAGCTCTTGATTAGCCAGAATTCATTCAATGCACTTTTGCCGGTAGCCTTTTCGGCAGATAGATTGGCTTCCCATCTTGTATCCCAATATTTCTGCGGATCTGAATATCCAATATTGTATTTCAGCCAGAGTTTCTTAGCTTTTTCAATCACTCGAGAAACATTAGCATGCCTCTTTGCAATTCTTTCTAAGGAGAGTTTTTCCAAGAGATTCCGCCTTCCGCGCCAACAAGTGGATGCCAACTGCTTAACTGATTTATGAACCCAAAATACAGATTTGAAATAAAGCGGAAACATGATTAGATTATCTAATCGAGTTAGTGGCAGAAGGCTTAAATGAGTGCAAAAGCAGGAAAGCTCTGTCGTCTGAAAGAAGAACTTGAAAAAGAGGGGAAGTTGCGGGTGATATCTCCACTTGGTATGATGTCCAAATACGAAATAACTGAACAAGTCATACTAACAAGGAACACTAGCCGCTATTAGGCGAACTACGATCGGAGTTTGTCAATGTGCTCTAGCAACAAAGTAAAAACTCTTCATAATCCTAAGTACAGACCTAGTGCTGACTTTCAGAATCTGAGGATAGAGATAGAAAGATGCTTACAAGGCGGCGATTATGAGAGAGGTCTACAGATTTCCTTAAACGCGATCGAACGATTTCCCGAAAAGCCGACTTTGACTCATTTGTGGGCTCTTGAATCTTTGCTTTCTTTAGGTAAGAAGAAAGAAGCGATTAAGATTCTGGAGGACGGGCTTCGACAAGGAGCCAAGTGGTCTCCGAAGCTTTTAATCACAGGCTTAGAAGAGCTGAAAGACCGCCCAGAATTGCCAAGAATCATAGAACTAGCACGAAAGAGGTTCAATGAAGAAAATACTATCGGCAGGGCCGAGCTGATTGTGAGAACTCCAAAGGAGTACTCAGGTAAGAAGGATTATCCTCTTCTGCTTGTGCTCCATGGGGCATACAGCAACAATGACAATTCCCAATACACTTGGATGAGTCTTGAAAGGAAGACAATGTTACTTGGATTTCTACAGTCTTCTCAAATCATGAGCAGCGATCATTCTGTGTGGGACGATGAAGATACTGCCCTTAGAGATGTAAAGAACGCTCTTTCAACTCTAGCAGGGAACTATCGAATAGACCACTCCAAAGTGGTTCTGGGAGGAGTTTCAAGGGGGGCCGAGATAGCACTCATGGCGTTGTTCTTGGGTACCGCACCGGCAAATGGTTTCATCTCTGTGATTCCATCAGTAGGTTCGTTCACAAAGCGGTTTTTAGAGAAGAATCATCCACCAAAGTGGAAAGGAAATATGAGAGGTTTCATTGTTGTGGGAGAAGAAGATCCTCGTCATCACAATACTGAAATTGTCTACGAGTTCTTGACTAAACAAGGAGTAGACTGCCAGCTCTATTCCGTTCCCAAGTTGGGACACTCCATCCCAGACAATTTCAGCCTAATCTTGGAAAGAGCTGTCCAGTTCGTACTAACTGAATAGATTGCCGTCATGCGCACAACGTTTCTTCAGGCATAGAAAAAGTTGGGTCTGGTTCAAACCGGCGCAATCAAATAATTGGATTAGCCGTCTTCTGCCCAAAAAAAGGAAATTTGAGAGTGTTATCGGCATTCTTTCAACTTAGGTTGCCTTTTCCACGATGAAAATAAAGTCTACGCTGGCGCCCATCCCCCCGGGTGTAAACTTAGGAGTGATGTTTGGGATAATTGCTGCGACTTCGCCCTTCAAGCTATTAAGGAATTGCTCTAACTTGCTCTGATCTGATGCCATTTTAATATCAAATCTATGAATTCTATATCTTGCTTTCATTCTTTTGCCTCCGACACTTTAGAACAAGCAAGACCATAAAAACTTTCCCACAAGCCATGAAATCGAAAAAGGAAACTAGAATATCCATTGATCCATCTGATGGTTCTGGAAACTTTTGGTTTTGTGTTCTGAATAACAACAGCATTCCCTTGACTACTAAAACAAACTGATGAACAACAAAGTGCATGTGTCATTGGAGAATTGCTCGTGCGTGAAGATGAATCTTAGACTAGGTGAACTGATGAAGCTTTGAAAGTGAGGAAGACTGTGGAACCGACGTTTAGCTGCATTTCAGTGAAGGATCTCTTTGTGATTTGAACTGTAAACTTTTCTCCTGCATCGACTCTTAGCTTTACAACCGATCCGAAATCTGAGACGCGCACCACTTTTCCTTGGAATACGTTTCTTGCACTTGAAATCAGTGGATTAGCTGACACAATTATGTCTTCGGGTCTAACGTATATCGTGGTCTCTCCAGATTTGCTGAAGGAGGCTTCGATTTGCAGATTCTGACCAACATCTATAATTGATGTGTCAGCTTTGCCGATCTTAGAAATTCCTGAAAAAATATTCTCAAGACGTGCGAAACTTGCCAAATGCCTATTTGAAGCCCATAACATTTCCCGTTTTGTACCAACCTTCCTTATCGTTCCTTCGAGAAGCAAAGCCACTCTTTCGCTAATGGCTTCTGCTTGAAACATATTGTGGGTTGCTAGCGCAATAGTTGTTCTATATTCTCGGTTTACCCTTAAGATTGTTTCTTCGATTATTGAAACGTTCTTAGGGTCAATATTGACCGTTGGCTCGTCTAGGAGAAGAATCTCCCTGTTCAAGACCAAGGCTCTGGCGAGGGAGACTCGCTGTTGTTCACCACCAGATAACTTTTTTGCCCGTCGCTTTTCACAATCGTCCAGTCTCAATAGCTCAAGAACTCCTTCAACTTTGTCCTTGATCTCTGTTTTTGAGTAACCTCTCAGTTTTAACCCATAGGCTACGTTTTTGAAGACAGTTGTGTCGAAGAACACAGACCTTTGAAAAACCATCGTAGCTTTTCGCCGAAGGAGATGACGATTACTATCAGTAATCAGGCTGTTCTCGTAAAGGACTGTTCCTTTCGTCGGGCTTTCTAGACCTGCAAGTATTCTCAGAAGGGTTGTTTTTCCTGATCCGCTTGGACCTAGTAGTGCGGTTATCTTTCCACGCATGATCTTTAGATTAGTATCTCGAAGCGCTTTTATCGGTCCAAAACTTTTCTCGATGTCCCGAACTTCTAGAAGAATAGACACAGCTCAGCTTCTCCTCAAGTAATTAAGAATGATACTCAATGTGTAGACTATGCTCACAAGTATAACGCCCAGAGCGATGCTAAATGCTATTTCTCCTCTGGCAGTCTCCAAAGAGATGGCTGTGGTTAAGATTCGGGTTAGGCCATGAATGTTACCGCCGAGTATCATTGCCACACCAAGCTCGGAAAAGGCCCTATTAAAAGCAGCTATAAGCGCGAGTGTCACACCTCCGGAGGCCTCCTGCAGAATAGCTGTTGATGCTTGAATTTCTGTAGATCCTAGCGTCCTAGCTAGGTCTCTAAGCTCTAAATCAATGGATTCAATAGCGCTTGTTATGAAGCTGACGATTATCGGGGTTATAAGAATGGCTTGTCCGATCGAGATGGCTAGAGGAGTAAAGAGAAGCCCGAACATTCCCAGGGGTCCTGATCTTGAAAGGAGCAGAAAGAGTATGAGGCCAAGTACGACTGTGGGGATTCCAAGAAAAGCGTTGAAGGACGCACGTATAAGGCGCTTACCGGGGACATTCTTTAGACCTAAGACGATGGCGATGGGTAGACTCCATAGGGTCGCCATAGCTGTCGCTATTCCAGATACGTACAAACTTCGGAAAACTATATTGTAAAGGGTAGGATCTAGAGAAAAAACTAGTTCGAAGGCTTTGATTATTCCATCAACTATTTCGTTCATCAAGGGAGATTCTCTCGCTTGACCGGCAATAATGTGAGCACAATGTCAAGGAAAGTCAGATTGCCAGCTTCGTAGCGTTTCTCAGGGGGACATTCGGCTCCTTCTATGAAAGCCAGTTCTCTAATCCAACTAGCTGTCTTAGGATCAGTCCCTGTCTCGAGAATCTCAACCGCTGGATAAAATAGGGGTTGACCGAATTTGTCAACACCAAATTCGTTAAGTATCTCTTGAATCTCGTCCGAAACAAGAAATTCAATGAAATTCATGGCGTAGCTGAATCTGACATGCGAAAGGCCGTCTTTTCGGGGATCACAAGCTATTGCACTGTAGACGTTTAACGTGTCCTTTCCAGCTTCAACCACGATCTTCAAGTCAATATTGCCCAAGACGTAATTGTTTAGGTAACTTCCCATGTCGCACAATGTATACGCTCTCTTCTCGTCTGCCAGATTCAATGTTGCTGTCATGCTAGATCCTGCCTCAAAGTACCACGGTAGATCCCTCAGTTCTGTTGCGTTTTCTCCTCCGATAATCCATAGCTTTTTCTCTCTGGCATGCGTGCCCGAATCATCGCCTCTGGATACCCATAAGGCATCGCCTTCTTCTCCAGATGATTTTATCTGAAGCAGAGCGTTCACAGGATCAAGGCCCTCAACTCCAGCAGGGTCTTCTTCAGGACCAACAACAGCAAAGTAGTTGTAGGCAATAATTTTTCTGTTGACGCCGTAACCATCATCAAGAAAAGTCTCTTCTCTAGCACGGTCGTGAACAAGGATCATGTCTGCGTTTCCTCGCATTGCCGTCTGTATTGCCAAGCCTGTCCCCTGAGAGATGAAAGCAACATTGACATTAGAGTGTTTTTTTTCGAATTTACTGCCAAGTATCTTCAGCAGTCCTGTCTCATAGAGGCTAGTCGTAGTAGAAATTACAAGCCTCTCCTTTCCTTGGATCGCGATGAGTGCCCATGCACCTATGACAATTGCAACAACAATGACTGCAACAAGTATAATGCCAAAGCCACTTTTCATGGCATGTCGCCCCTAATACCCTTGCGCGTTTTTCAACCTGGTTATGTTCTGCTATGCCAATCGGCGACATGTCCTTTTAAACATATCGGTTAAGAGCGTGAGCCCATGCTTACTCCACAAAAAAATAATACAATCTTCTGTGAATCACTAATGGGGCGGTTACGGGTCAATTTCGCCGAAGTGTCTGGCCACTAGGCCGATGTCTCTCATATCAATCTTACCATCTGGCACCCCTGTTGTTGGCCCTGTCAGATCACAGTTCGCCTGTGCAGGAGGCACAGTCTCGCCAAAGTATCGAGCAACCAAACCAACGTCTCTCATGTCACACTTCCCGTCCGGCCAGCCATCAGGACCAGTTATGTCTCCAACCATTGCGATGATAGCCCAGCCATCTGTCAGAACGTTATCCGCTGTGTATGTTTCGCCTTGGACTGGAATAGTCTGAGCGCTCACTGTGTAATTGCCCTTCTCATACAGCGAAGTGTTCCACATCATTGTAATAGTGGTTGAGGAGCCTCCCATCACATCGGTAACTGCCTCACCATGGGTGGCAGGTTCAGTGCTACCACATGTGTCGGTGCTGTAGAAGGTGACGTTAAAAGTTTCCAAGGTGTTACCTTTATTCTGAACTGTTATGGTGAGGTTAATTGAATGTCCTTGGCCTACTACTGTTTTTGTTAAGGCAACATTAGTCACAGCAATGTTATGTAACTCTACAGTAACTGCGAAAGAGTCGGTGGCATTATTGCCATGGCTGTCTGTTACGGTGACAGTGATGTTATGTACGCCTGGGTTTAGGTGGGTTATAGTAAGCTCTCTGCCAGTGCCTAGTGGACCGTTGTGGTCTGAGTCCCATGAGAAGGAGGTGTCAGGAAGCTCTCCGTCTTCGGGATCAAAGCCCCAGCATTTCAGTATGACAGGGTCACCGTAGTTGTATGTCATGCATGGTCCGACGCCGATGCTGGCTACTTCAGGAGCTTTCTGCATTACAGTGAAAGTACTATCGGACTGATCAGAAATCGTGTGAAAGCCGTCTGAGGCCACAACACGAATCAACGACAGTGAACCGCCTGGAAGGGCAGAGGCATCCACAGCGTAACTCGTGTCTTTTATGCGTGTCGCCAGTAGAGTCCAGGTTGCGCCATAGTCTGCGCTGTAATAGAGCCTGTAAGTAAGTGTATCGCTGTCAGGATCCTGCCCTTCCCATTGAATGGTCTGGATACCTGAATCCCATAGTTCTCCACCATTTGGGGATATAACTTGAATGTTAGGTGCAGAAGGAGTCATGATTATTGTATCCAGAATCTCAGTCTCATTCACTATCGATATTTGAGCGACCGTTGGGAAGTCTGGGAGCAACATTGTGAAATAGTATGGGTCTTCGACAACACCTTCGTTTATCCATAATAGGTCGAAAGTCTTCGTGAAGACTGGTATACCTGCTGTGTCCTGCAAAACTATGCTATAGGTTCCGGGTGTTGAAAGAGATTCGCGAGTTCCTGGAAGGCGGAATACAGGGTCAAGAGAGGCTGTACGATTCTGGCTTATCCAGCCCGAAACTAACAGGCTCTCCCCCTCTTGCTGAATTGCCTCAACACTAGCGAGACCAGCAGGGCTGAATCGGCTGAACAGATTTCTCCACCTGTATGGTGAAATCCATTTGGTGGGTCCTGAAGGAGCTTGGCAATAGGTCATGAGTTCAGGCGTAGAGGCAGACACTGCTTCCAGTTCTCGAGTGTCAAATCCGGTCTCTTGTATGGTGCCATCAGGGTGAGGCCAAACCTCGTCCATTGGGTCGAGTTCACCACAACCGCCTGGAACATGACTTCCCCATTCATATCTAGGTCCAAGGTTATGGTTAAGTTCATGTGCCATCGTTGCTTCTCGAGAAGAACCACGGTAACCTGAAGCCGCAATGCGGCCTTCTCCCCTTGATAAACCGCCTCCTGTAGGTGTGAAGCCGTATATGAGGTCGATGCCGCCATCTTCCAAGCCAAAGTCATATCCTACATCAGTCAGCAAGCGGTTGAGATCACCACTTGCGGCTGGAGCGTTTTCTCCAACCAGCTCCCAGCTCAGCCTGATGAAGTTTACATCCGGCACCGGGTAAACCGTACGAAGGTATTCTTCCTGTCTTGTAATCTCTTCATCACTGACGATGTTCGGCGCTGCCCGTGTGCCCATATTCACTGGAACAATATATATCGTAGGAACCGCTCGCTCTGAGAAGAAGAAGCTTTGCTCTCCGATCCAGTTGTTGGCATAATCTGTTTCGGCCTGAAGAGGCGAAGAAGCCCTGACGAAGCCTTTGAGAGTCAAACAGTCGGGACTTGCACGGTTGATCCAGTCCGTGGGCAAATAGAAATTCGCCGAATGGGTTGTCCTGTCTCGATTAAGATTATATCTGAAAGGGGCTTCAAACGATTGGCTAAGTGGTGTACCCAATGAGAAACCATCAACATCTAGACCATAAAGATAGACTGTCACGCTTCTACTTGGACCCCTTGGGCCTATGTCAACATAGACTCTGGCAACTGTAGTTTTACCGCAGACAAGAGGCAGGCTATTGTTGAGAAACTGAATATCCTGTGTGATTTCAACGCTTGATATTGTTAGGTCAGCAGCTGATAAGGGTGGTGGAATAGGAGGACCAGCAATCCTTACGTCTGCCATCTCAGACCAGTTATCCCAAGTGTATGTAGGCCAACCGTCAGATCCGAGGAATCCATTACGATCAAGATACAAAACGTTGAATCCCACTACGTCTCCAATCTTGAGACTGAAATCATGTAGATCATCACTTGAATTCAGTGGATACGCCACCTCGAAGACGTGAGTCCCGCTGCCCGATGTTTCCCCTGTGAACTGAGTCGCTCCGACTCCATCATTGACGCCAGGTGAAACTCCGTCATTGATATCATCCAGCGGAACCCCCAAGGAAGGGAAGTATGCATCTTGAAAGAAGTTCCATCCTATTACAGAAAGATGGTTGTCACCGGCTGATTGATTTCCATCATGATCGTTGTCAAAGTTGAACACTACTCTATCATCCCAATGCCAATCTTCATCGTAAATTTCAATGGCTAGGTAGAGGTTAATGTTGTCGTTCATAACGTAGAGAGACACGTCATGGGATTCCTCTTCCCATGATAAGACGAAGTCTACGCGGTCAGCATCCTCCCATTCACCTGGATAAGGGAAACCCAATAGGACCATAGCAGGATCCAGCTGTCCATCTATTCGAGGTACTTCCGATGCCCACGCCGAAAGTATCGGAGTCTTCATGTGCATGACACTGAATTTTGTGAATGATGTAACAAATGGTAGAACCAGTAAAAGAGCTAGTGAAGACAGAAGAGACCCAGTAAAAATCTTGAAAGGGCAAATCTGATTCAATCTAACCCACCCTTCCTCCCCCTCTCTCGAATCCTGTATTTTAATGTTAATATTCTTTCATAATTAGATTTCTCTCTGCCCCATCTGAAATACTAGCGGTAGAAGATCATGCCTTGAATCTTAACGCCTTCGCTAAGCGCTGGTCTTTGATGCTGCAATCACAGTCACCAGTTTGAACCTCAGCAATCTCTTCAACTTTGGCAAACCTCCTCAAGAGGTCAGAATGGTCTTCTTAGGCTCGCTGTCATGTGACGGCTTAGCTCTTAAGTGGAACCTTTCTCATCATTTTGATAGGGTTTGTCATGAGCTCGAAAGTGTTGGTTATGATCGCAACCGGTGATAGAGAAAAAGCTTTGGCAGGTCTGATGTATGTTCGCAATGTCCTGAGATATAAATGGTTAGATGAAGTTAAGGTTGTGTTTTTTGGGCCTTCGGAAAAGTTGGCTGCCAACGACGAGAAAGTTGCATGGTTCATCAAGGAGATAACCGGTGACAGTGATTGCTTCGCCTGTAAGGCTATCTCTGATGAGAATGGGGTGTCAGAGAGGCTGGAAGAAGTTGGAGTAAGAGTGGAATATGTCGGAACGATTGTGTCAGATGCAATCAAAGAAGGCTACGTACCGATGGTTTGGTGAGGGTAAGCGCATTGATGGAAAATGAATTCCGAAAATATCTTCAGGGGCGCAAGGTGACTGGAGAAGACGCCGACTTCGCCGTGAACGCAGTTAAGGAGTTCGAGAAGTATCTCAAAAAGAGTGGAAGATCTTTCGAGTCCGCAGATTTAGATGCACTTAAAGGCTATGTCTCGTTGCTGATGAGTGAAGGTGAGAACTCGTGGGACAGGTTGGTAGCGATTGCTCGCTACTGCAACCTTGCGAAGAAGAATGATTACTACATCTACTTCACATCGATTCTGGGCGCCAGAAACGTGCTGCCCTACATAGGCGAAAGGCTAGCAGCTACGGCTGGAGAGGAAACTAAGCGCAGAGTCTTTCAAGATTTCGAGCTGCCTCCACTAGGAACGCCTCAGGAGAGCTACCCGAAACTAACAAAGATGATCATGGATAGGATGGAAGCTGAGCTGCCAAGCAAAACCTGTAGGCAGATCCTTACATGGAACTACCACAGAGTGCCAGCTGAGGCCTTCAAGGAGAAGAAGGAACGGTTTGAGAAGGCAAACAGCATTGACGAGTACCTGAAGGATGAGCATAAGAGGCTCATTGAGGAAATGAATGGACTCATTGAAGAAGGCAAAGTATGGTATGAGCAAGAGATAACTCTGGAAGTCTTGGAATTCGTGAGGGACAACCAAGAGATTTGTACTGGAGTCAGGCAGAGTGACAAGATATACCTGACGAAGATACCCTACGCGCCGAAACAATACCTAATGGAGAAAGACCTTACGTTAAAGAGGTACTATGCCTGTCACTGCCCGCTTGCCAGATCAGCTATTCGTGATAGAGAACCAGAGATCTCGCCAATGTTCTGCTACTGCAGTAGCGGTTTTGAGAAGTTCGGCTTTGACGTGATATTTGACGAACCGGTCAAGGTAGAGCTTCTTGAGAGTGTTCTCAAAGGAGATATGCGGTGCCGTTTCGCTATCGAGATCCCAAGAGGTAAAATGAAATAGTGTACGCTTCGCCCAGAATTTTGCTTTTGAAGACTTGTGTTGTATGTAAAAGATCCTGATCCTCAAAGATTTTATTGCATGAAAAGAGGGCAAGGTGAAATCGGGTGATATCTCCCTAGTGTGAAATGGTCAAACCTTGTCCCGGGCCTGTCTTATAGTCCAATACTTGGCAATGGCTTCTTTGAACTTCTCGTAATCCAGAACCTCTTCTCTTGCAGTTATACATCCACCTTCTGGTAAGAGGATGATAATTGCGCCGTCTGGAAGTTCCAATTCTGGGTTGTTTCTGATGTCCAGAAACTCGCGCTTGGCTGTATATCCGTTTATGCCTGTTTGTTCATAGAATCTATCCTCGATAGGATTATAAACACAATGAAGTATGGAAAAATAATGTTTTGATGGAAATCTACCCTTGCTACGAATGATTTTGTCCACTTCGTGGATAGCATCTATAATATTTCCCTTTTCATGAATAACCACTTCGAATTCGTTTCCTGCAATCTTATTGATGGAAGGGTCTTGGATCTTCAATGATATTTTCTTTATCTTCATCAGAATGATAAAAACGGGTCGAACTTGTTAAAACTTTTTCAGTAAAAAGGACCCAGACTTGCAAGGAAACCTGATTCACAGTTTGTGATTGTGCGCATGCGTCAATAAAGCAGTAGTTCTAGTCGCAGTGTTGGTAAAAGTCAAAGGGATTTGGGGAGGCAATCCTCCCGAGGCGAAGTGATTAGGTTTCAAGTTTTTATCGGAGATGATAAATACTTTTTTGCATGACTTTCTAACAGAGGAATTCGCGTGATCAAAAGGGAAGTATACTATTTTGAGGATTCTGGGGCGCAGAATACTGATCAAGCCATTGAAGCAGCTAAGAATGTTGCTTTAAGTCTTGGCTTGAAGTATCTGGTGGTTGCATCAGCGACTGGGTCAACGGGTGTCAAGGCTGCTGAGGCATTGAAAGATACAGATGTGCAGGTTGTTGTGGTCACTGAGTATGCGGGAATGGCAGAACTTAGCCAGGCGAATCAGAGAAAGCTTGAAGAAATGGGCATAAGGACTGTGACGAGTGCACACTCTTTCTTATCTCCGGCAGAATCACTATCGCAATTACACTCAGGTCATTGTAGCGAAAATACTATAATCAAAGATGTTTTGCGAAGATTCTCACAAGGCTTTAAGGTTGCTGCTGAGATTGTAATGATGGCGACCGACGCTGGCGCGATACCTGCAGGTGTGGACGTGGTCTCCATAGCTGGGACAGGAAGTGGAGCAGACACAACAGTTATTGTCAAATCGTGTCATTCAAACGACTTCTTTCACAGGGAAAAAGGGATGGAATTCAGGGAGATCATTGCCATGCCAAGAAAGAAGAAGTTCTGGTAAAACCTGCAAATCTGCATTGTTTGAAATGCTAGCTGAAAGACATTGGATAGGCGTGAAGCAACATAATTGGGAAGCGCACGCTATGCACGCATTCAGGAGATAACCAACAAGGCAGCGAGTCTGCTTATTATCGGTATGAGAACCCAGAACGATCAGTTTTGAAAGCTCATTTCAATAGGCCATTCTGGATCTGCCTTTATCTTTCTCTCCTTGATTTGTAAACTGAAAAGGCGAGGCATGATGGTGATGGTATGGGCGCTCGCTTGTTTTGCAGGCTGTTTTACCAAGACTTCATCTAATTTCCGTAGCAGCCGTTCAGATTCTTCTAAAATCTTCGATAGTTCCTGCTTCTTCTTGAGAAGTGCCACGTAAATGTTGTAGAAGGGAAATAGGATACGACCATACCTATAGCGACAAAGAAAAGACAGGGAGATACAATCATCTTAAGAAGAGATAAGGTTGAGGCACTGACCAGGAAGGATATATTTCCGATCGAAACTCCGAGAAAACAAACCAGAGAAAACCATAAAGCAAGCAAGCTCAGCTCACGGAATCTTAGCATAGTTTCTGGCGCGAGAGAAGAAGAGAGATAGAGAATACTTCTAGAATACTTTACCATAAGCTTTTTTATCCTGAAGCCTCGGAATTTGAAAAAGGAGAGAAAGCAATGAAAACAAAATCAATCGCAACAGTATTAGCCATATTGTTTCTGGCTAGTATAGTGATATCTTGGATCTTCATAAACCCGCTGGCGCGCGCGCCAAATGAACCTTCTGAACGCTTCAAAGGATATAACACACAAAGCGCCAAGTGGACGACTGGTAACTTAGGAAAAGCCTATGTTGAAGGGGACTTTGTCTCGTACATGCTTAGGATCGGCAAGGAAAGCAAGATCTGGGGGGCCACTGAGTTTAGCATAAGCTTCAATTTCCATCAAGATACGTCAAACGCCATATATGTGGATGGATTCGACATATCCGAACCAACAGGTTTCCAATATTCCACAGCTGACTTTCTGCCCGACGGAACAGAGACGCCACCACCAGGATGGGGCACACATATCCCAACACCTGACGCAGATGGATCTAGCCCGACTGCAGAACCGAGAATTACCAACTACATGGATGCGTGGCCACCAGGAACATCAGAAACACCAACGCCCGCTGGAGTGGTTGATGAACGCTACTTCAGCGTCTATGGTCTTCCATGGGCGAGCTTTTCGGATCACGTAATACTGTTCTACCGAGCCCATCTTGCACTTGACATCATATGGTCCGAAGGTTTGGAGCAGGACATTCCAACGGTCTTAGATGGCGAAGAATTCGACACTTGGCCAGATACCGCCAAATTCCACGGTGCCTCTTTCGCCACCGGCTCTTCGAGACACTTCTTCCTACAATACCCTGGCATAGGCGGCAAGACCATTCCGATACCCATCGCAACATATCCATCGACCGTAATCACTGGTCACAAATACGTTGACGATGTTCTCTTCGACAGTTGGGAGATCACCCTCCACGGAGACTTGGCGTTATACGGTCCATGGACTATACCCTACGATCCACCACCAGTTCACACCGGAGACGCGCCCTGGACCACAGGCTACTTCGAGTTCACCGGCCTAATCACGGGCACATACACGATTTACGAGGAAGATGGGTCCGCGATTGGAATCTTGCATCACGACATTGTCATAGGTGGAGATGCAACGGATCCCGATATGAACATTGACGAGGGATGGGCTACGTTCGACTTAGAAGGAGGAAAAACTGCAACGGTTGACTTCTACAACATCCGGCCCGGAACGATCATCGGCTACAAGTATGAGGATATGGCAGGCGATGGACCTGGAGGCGCTGACAATCCAATCGACGGTTGGGCAATCACATTGTGGATGGGATCTACGAATCTAGGGACTGTGTACACGGGCGCCGATGATTGGCCTGACGGATACTACGAGTTCACTCAATTGCGACCTGGCACCTACACGGTTGTGGAGGAGGATCGCATCGGTTGGACCCACACCTCCCCCAGCTTCATCGATCTCATATTAGGTCCTGGTGAGACGAAGACTGCAGACTTCTACAATTTCAACAACACCGAGATAACCGTAATCAAGTGGGATG
>CAYGAG010000033.1:0-18865 GCA_964347765.1 uncultured Candidatus Bathyarchaeia archaeon | reverse complement strand
CTAATTGCTGTAGCAACTGTTCCGATTCTCTCTGATTCTTGATAGTTCTTGCTTCTTCAATTTGAGAAGCGCCGTATGAATGTTGTAGAAGGGAAGTAGAATACCGATGATACCGATTATGATGAAGAAAAGGTAAGGCGATATGATGATATCAAGAATAGACATGGCTGGTGTCTCCACTAAAAAGGGGACATTCCCAATCGAAACTCCAAGGAAATAGAACAACGAAAACCAGAACGCCAACATGCTTAGCTCACGAAATCTCAGTATTGTTTCTGGGGATAGCTTCACGTTCAAGGGCTGCCGTGAGACAAGAAAGATGGTTATCCAAATTGAAGCAAACATCCAGATGACAGTTGCTCCAAGAAGCCAACCGAAGACATTGACGGAGAGGTTCCAGACTACATGTACCTTCAAACCTTCAGACAAAGCCTGTTGCAGTTGAGTAGATCCTGCAAAAACTCCGAAACCGACAGCTATCAAGAGACATGGAAGTAAACTATACCTGTATCGTGCTAGTCGTTCAGAAAACTTCTGGAATCGCAAATCATCCATCTTCAATATTGGACGAAAGTCTTGTATTGCCTTACTTAGCGTGCTCGGCACATAATATGAACCAAGAAATATCAGGAAGAACGTACCAAACATACTCAGATACACACTCAGCTCCGACACGTAAACTATCATCAACCCGTCCAAAGCGTACATCAGGAGACCAGAAAGCCAAAGGGCAAAGAGAAAGCCAAATCTCGCTACGATCTGTTGCCAGAACACCTGCTTATCAATCGGAACATAGCTGAACAGCAATTCGGTCCACAACATGTTCTTCGGCAATCGGGACACCTGGTACACAAGAGGTTCGTTAGACAATCAATCTTTATCATTTAGACTTTTATAAGACCTTTCGGAGCGCCCTGATTCTCACTTTCTCAGGGCAGCGTCAGCTTTCATCAGGTGCTGGTTGGGTGCAAATCCCACGCCCAAGATCCAAAACACCACACAGATGCTAAAATTCATCGCGCGCGCAGGCTATTGTATTATAAGAGCTAGGAATAATTGAAGTTTGGAGTGTAGAATGTCTGAAAAATATGACGTGGTGATTGTAGGAGCTGGGCTGGGCGGTCTATCCTGTGGAGCTTACCTTTCACACAACGGTTTAAGAACTCTTATAGTTGACAAGAACCCTTTCCTCGGTGGATATTGCTCAGTCTTTAAAAGGGGAGAATTCACTTTCCACGCTGGTCCAGAGGGCATCATAGGATTAGGAGAAGAAGGCTTTTTGACACATAGACTCCGTGAACTTAGGGTGGAAAAGGATATCGAGTTCATCCGAATCGATCCCTTAGACCGCACCTACTTTTGCGGAATGGAAATCGTGGCAAGCACAAACATGGAAGAGTATGTCAAGAGTCTGCAGAAGCATTTTCCAAAAGAGAAAAACTCGATCCAAGAATATTTCGCTATGATGACCAAGATTGCAGAAGAAGTTACTAGACCCAAGTTCAAGCCTCCAAAAGGTCTGCTGGATACGATAAAGTTTGCATTACAATATCCTGCAACAGCAAAATACGGCAGAAAGACATTCAAGAGCATCCTTGACAAGCTTTTTCAAGATCAGCGTCTAAAATTCCTAATGGGGTTTTACCCAAGAAATTGGCTTGGTGTCCCACCAGCCAAGCTGATGGCACCATGGGCCGCAGTAATTGCTGCAAGTGCATATACAGAGGGCTTGTTCTACCCAAAAGGAGGAATGCAGGAGCTCAGCGGTGTAATTGCGGATAGATTCAAGAAAAACGGCGGCAAGCTCGAACTAACCAGACCTGTTTCGAAAATTCTCATAGAAGAAGACTGTGCTGTCGGCATTCAACTTGAAGACGGAGAAACTCTAGGGGGGAAGTACGTAGTATCGAACGCAGACGTTAAGCAGACCTTTCTTAAACTGGTTGGAGAACAACATCTTCGAAATGGTTTTGCTAAATATATCCGTCAGCTAAAGCAGTCAGTCTCCGGATTTGTCGTTTATCTTGGCGTTGATGCAGATCTCAGAAGGTATGATTACCAGATTAATTACCTAGGAGAAGATGAGAGTGCTGACTGGGATGAGTATCACAGTATATTGGACAGTGGACAGTTAAACCTGGAGGGATTGGGTATGAGAATCCCTTCCAATTTGGAACGTTCCTGTGCACCTGCTGGAAAAAGCAGCGTAATTTTGATCAGCCTCGCACCATACAACTACAAGAATAACTGGAATACTGGTCCTGAAGGAGCTCGCACAAAACAATACCAATCATTGAAAAAGCAAGTAGCTGACAAAATGGTCAGAAAAGCTCAGAAGCTTATCCCTGAGTTATCCCAAAACATAATTGTCAAAGACGCAGCTACACCCCTCACCTTCCAAAAATTCAACTGGACCACTGAAGGAGCTTGGTATGGTCCTCGAATAGACCAGACAATGCCTGAACACATAACTCCAGTAAAACATCTCTACTTAGCAGGAGCCAACACCCGTGGTCCAGGAGTGCCAAGCGCCATCATGTCAGGAGTTGACACAGCAAAGGAAATCCTTGCACTAGAAATGCAATAGCGCGCATGGACGACTAGATATTCCACGTAGAGGATCGATTCAGAAAAAAGAGAGGGATTATTTGTGTTCTGCTTGTCTCTTCAGGAATTGCAGTACTCTGATTATGTCAGAACCTTCGAAAGGTATACCATCGTATAGCATACCAGCAACGGTCAACGTCACTTCGTAAATCAATGGTTTAGTTCCAGCGCGCGCACTCTCTTAGCCATCTTGCAATCACACCCAGGTGCATGCGAGGGGATGCGTGTTTTGCGCTATAAGTTTGATGCCCAAGTGACTATACTTCAAAGAAGAGCCACAGATCAAGCCTCTTCAAAACATCCATAGAACCGGAATTCCCGAAAAGACTCAAACCACAGCATGACCGAAGGCTTTTTCATACCGGTTGATACTTAATTCAACATATAAAGAAGGCTAAGGCAAGATGAGGCTAAAGGCAGTATCAGGAATACTACTGATTCTGCTGCTTTTAATTGGCAAGCAAGGCTTGACCTCCGCTGTTGTCCCAACAGAAACCACGCCTTCTGACCCCCCAATACATATACACTTGACTTGGCAGAATGAGACCAATACAACGATAACGGTGACTTGGCAAACCAACTCTCCCACTTCGGGGGATATAATACTCTATGACAGTGTGTCGCGTGGCGGAGCACCAAGTGACTATTCTTGCAGAACCAAGGGTGTCAACTACACTTATAGCGGATCCTCAGGCTGGATCCATGTTGTCGAACTAACAGGTCTTAACCCAAGCACTATATACTACTTCATTTGCGGAGGAGATACAGGTGGTTGGAGCGGTGAAAGAGCCTTTCGTACAGCTCCATCTACCTCTTCTGACACACGTTTTGTGGTTGGAGGGGACAGCAGAACAAATTGGACAGAACGAGAAAGAATCTCTATGAGTATGGCCAAATTCAGTCCTGCCTTTGCTATGCATTCTGGAGACATGGTGAATGATGGCATTGTTCAAAGCCAATGGGACAGATGGTTCACGGATGTGGACACTCATTGGATTGGAGAAGACAACTTGACAATACCCATCATACCCACCCTGGGTAATCACGAGTATCCACAATACACACAGAAATATTTCCATCAATTCGCCCTACCAGGCAATGAGAGGTGGTTCTCCTATGATTGGGGTCCTCACATTCATATCATATGCCTTGACAGCGAATCCCCTGCATCGGGCGCTCAAAGGGATTGGCTGGAGAATGACCTTGCAACTCACGCCAATTACACCTGGAAATTCGTCAATTTCCATAGACCTCCCTTTGTATCTGGTGCCCATTCTCCATGGACTCCAGCGCGAACACACTGGGTTCCCCTATTCGACAAATATCATGTGGACATCGTCTTCAATGGCCATGAACATAACTATCAGCGTACCTACGCACTCAATTGGACAGCCTCCCAAGTTGATCCTCAAGACTACTCGGATGGAACCATGTACATAGTTACAGGAGGCTGGGGAGCACCGCTATACAGTCCAGAACCAATATGGTACATGGCCCGTCAAAACATAACATACCACTTTTGCCTGATTGACGTCTTCAATAACGGTACATTGCACCTGCAAGCAAAAGACAACCAAGGGCACACGTTTGATGAAGTAACCATTCACAAGTACGCACGCGTCTTGACCATAGCTTCTTCACCAGTAACTGGAGTATCACTGACGATCAATGGGACTACCCAAGCAACACCATATACCGGCTTACTTCCCAAAGGCAATTACGTTCTTGAAATGCCGGAGAATCACAATGAATACGTATGGTCTCATTGGCTTGAAGACGGCAATGTCAATCGAACAAAAGTAGTCATCATGGACACAGACATTGCACTGACTGGATTGTTCCGCCATTTCTGTGACCTAGACAAGAACGGATGCGTTGACATGAGAGATATAGCAGTCGCCGCTTCAGCGTTTGGCTCCTATCCGAGTCACCCGAGATGGAACCCTAACGCAGACATGAACAAAGACAACCAAGTAGACATGAAAGACATAGTAAACATAGCCAGAAACTTCGGAAAAGATGACTAACAGGCACTGTAAAACGCGGCCTAGACACTTTGGGAGCAATAGATCCTCATCCAGCTTCTCTCTGTTTCTCAATGTAAATTCCTAACTTCCGTATTCTGAACTGGAGGTACGAGTAGATTTTCTAGAATTCTTTTGATTTCGAAAATCGAATTAGAGAATTGGCTTGCATCTGAGTGTGTGCGAGGGGGATGGAAGGTTCTATGTTATAGTTTGATGCGTTGAATGATGGAATAGAAGAATCTTTCACAAGTATTATTTGCTGATGGGGCCATTTTCAATAGGAGAAACGTATTGTACAGAAGATTTGCTGCAGGGACGGCTTCAGCTCTTCTGCTAGTCAACATTGCTGTGTTGGCTCTCAATGTACAACTGGTTAGATCGGAACCTAGGACCTGGATTGTTGATGATGATGGTCCTGGAGACTTCTCCTCAATTCAAGAAGCTATCAACAATGCGAATGATGGAGACAGAATATCCGTTAGGAATGGAACCTATTATGAGAATGTAGTTGTGAACAGAACCGTTTCCCTCGCAGGAGAGGATAGGAGTACAACCGTTGTTGACGGGAACAACAATGGAACGGTGATGAAGATGACGGCTCACAATGCAAGTGTCAGTAACTTTCTCATACAGAACAGTGGAAGTGTTCTCGGTGATGCAGGAATATACCTTGACGGCGCAAGTTTCTGCCGCATATTAGAAAATCATATTGCACATAACTTTGCTGGTGTCTGGCTAGAAGAATCTTCTGAGAACTTCATAGCGATGAACAACATGACAGCAAACAAAGATGATGGCATAGTATTCAACTATTCGAATGACAACACCATATCTGAAAACTGCATATCATCTCACGAGTATTTTGGTATGGTGCTAAACTGGTCTCACAACAACACAATATCTAAGAACAATGTAACGCGAACTTTGGGGCCTTCACATGGAGATGGAATCAACCTTTGGCAATCAGAACAGAATCACATATATGCCAACCACGTGGCCGCAAATAACAGATATGGAATCCGTCTCGAAGCTCAATCAAACAGCAATCTCCTATCAGGGAACCAAGTAGAAAACTGCTCAACGGGAATTCAAGTATTCGATTCCTCAAACCACAACACAATATCTGGAAACAGTATAGCACACTGCCAGGTTGGCATCGAAATCATTCAATCTGCGAAACATAATCGCATATCAGAGAATGCCGTAATAGCCAATGGTTTTGGCATCTCGATTGAGCTCAGATCAGCCAACAACACTGTATCAGACAACAAGATAGCAGCAGCCAACCCTTGGGGTATACACATATCTGATTCGAATAACAACACCGTTTCCAGGAACAACATAATAGACAACTGGGGAGGGATCGACATCCATGCATCATCCAACCACAACTATATCTCTGAGAACAATATAACGAACAGCACCTACAGCATCTCTCTTCACAATTCAGACTATAACAACATTCATGGAAACAACATAACAGCCAGTGAGATGGCCATCTGGCTTCAAGGCCAGACAAACGAAAACACCATAATATGTAATAACATGGTCGACAATGACTGTGGCGTCCAACTAGAATATGCCCATGCTAACATGTTTTCCAACAACACCATCACCAACAACAATATTGCTGGTGTTCGTCTCATCTTTTCTTCTGCTAACATGTTTTCCAGTAACGTCATAACCAACAATGGACGTGGTCTCCATATGGTATCTTCTAGTAGTAATTCATTCATCCATAACGTCTTCGCGTTCAATAATGTTCAACTCGACACCCAAGGCTCATTCAATATCTGGGACGGTGGTTACCCCTATGGCGGCAACTATTGGAGCAACTATGAAGGTGCAGACATCTACAGTGGACTATACCAGAATGAGACCGGTAGTGACGGAATAGGGGATGCACCTTACATAATAGATGAAGACAATCGAGACAGCTTCCCCTTTATGAAGTCTGAGAGCCCACTATTTGGTGACATGAACTACGACTTCAAGATAGACATGAGAGATATAGCCGTAGCAGCTTCAGCTCTTGGTTCATATCCCGAACATTCAAGATGGAACAGTCAAGCAGATCTCAACCAAGACAGCAGATTGGACATGAAAGACTTAGTCATAATAGCGAGCAACTTTGGAAAAAGATACTAGCATACGTAGAATGTTAGCACATGCTATTCGCACATGGGATTCGATTATGGGATAGAAGGTTCTTTCATAAGCGCTATCTAATGGTGGCTTAATGAAAGATTGGAGATTGGAGCACTTGAAGAGAACAGTGTCTGTAATGCTGATTTCACTCCTTTCTCTAAGCATCCTAGTTTTGAGATTTGACTTAAATCTGGTCAGCGCCTCTGAAACAATCTACATCAGGGCTGATGGGAGTATTGATCCTCCTACAGCGAACATACAACAATAGACAATGTTACTTATGTCTTCTCAAATAATAACTATGATTACATTGTTGTTGAAAGGGATAATATTGTGATAGAGGGCGCAAACTACACGCTGATGCTTGTCCGCATAGCCCAAACTGTGACGTAACTGGTCCAGAGATAGGAGTGACAGATGGTTCATTGATATAAAGGATGTAGGATTGGTTGCCAGGCATTTTGGTTAGGTAGATCCCTAGATCTTCTTTTCTGTGCAAAATTGTCTTCATCTGTTCTTTCCCACAAATTCCTCTATGGCTTTGAAGTATCGCTCTTTTCCCACAATCATCAGATCATTGTGGCTAGCGTTTTTAATCATTAGAAAGCGTTTATGCTTTGCATGAGAGTTTTCGTATAGCTCTTCGCCTTCTTCTAATGGTACAAGTGAATCATACTCCGCGTGGATGATGAGAGTCGGCTTCAGTATGGACCGTATTTTCATCTTATTCAAGAGTTGATTATCATCATTCCAAATGGGATGGTTGGACGGAATCAAACCTTCAAAGAAGTAGAGGAAATTGTTGGCCGACCCGCTCTCAATGATCAATCCCTGAATATCTTCTTGGTGGTGAAAAGCAACATCTATTGCTGGAATACTTCCCAGTGAGCGCCCCATAACAAAAAGACTGTCCTTAAAACTGGACTCGTTTACTATCTCTTTGAATCTTTTAAAGATGCTGTGAGAGTCTTTCACCATATTAGTTATTGTCGGGCTTCCATCGCTGAAGCCATATCCTCGATAGTCTGCCACAAACAAGTTAATTCCGATATCTTTGTAGAGAGGAGCAGACCAATCATAATCGTCAACAATCTCGCCATTACCATGAAAATAAAGCATTGAAGCACAATCCGGGTCTTCTATATAGAACCGACAACCAATCCTGACTCCTTTCTCAACATCCACAAAGTAGTTCTTCTGATCAGGTTTAGAAGGCTTGACGTAGAAACTCCTTCTAGGATAGAATATGACTCCAAGAATCTCAGGACGATCTAAAAACGAGAGATCAATGTCATCGCTAGCCATTTCATCTCAATGCAAACAATGCCGAAGCAATTTTTAAGACTAGTGACAATAGCGTACACCTTAATCTTTCTTCAAGATCATGTTGTATGTCGACGCGATGTTGGGGCATTGAAAAAAAGGTCGTTTCAGCATCTGCAGACGGAACTATGTATTGTTCTTCCTCTTTTCGGTGAAAGCTTGCTACTTAGATATTCTTATAAGATTGCGCGATGGAGTAAGAGACGTAATCAAAAGCTATTATGGAGTAGTTCTAGTGCCATCTGAAGAACGAAGGGTTGTTGTCCCGGGTCCTCGCCCCGTTGCCATGAGGGAGATTCAACTTATTGACAGAGTTGAAGAGATGGAGGTTCTTAGAGCAGCCGTAGACAGTGCAATGAATGGGCAGGGCGGAGTCATCCTTCTTTATGGAGAGGCTGGAATCGGCAAAACCAGACTGGCTAGAGAGCTGGGTGCTTATGCACGTTCATGTGGCATGCAAGTCCTATGGGGAAGATGCCCAGCACTATTCAGAATAGATGGAGTCCCACCCTACGTTCTCTGGGAAGAGGTGATCCGAGACTATTTGGAAATCAGCACTCCTGAACAATTATTCAGAGTAATCGGCTCCTATCCAATCGAAGTCTCCAAACTAGTTCCTGAACTAAAGCACAAGTTAAGGACTTTTCCCCAATCCTTTCCCCTAAGCCCAGAGCACAGTCGTGACAGACTCTTTGAAGCAGTCTCCCAGTTTGTCACCAACATCTCCAGAGAAGCCCCATTGCTAGTTGTTCTTGACGATCTGCAGTGGACTGACCAATCTTCGCTCTTGTTGTTGCATTACCTGGCTCGAGGAGTTCATAAAGAGTCTCTGCTTCTACTGGGAGCCTATCGTGATACCCACGTAGATGACCAGCATCCTTTGTCCTCTGTCTTGACAGAGTTGAATAGGGAACGTCTGCTCCAACCCATTCCGCTGAAACGCATGTCTCTTAATGATGTTTCTGAAATGATCAGCCAGATATTAGGACAAGATGACGTGTCAACAGAGTTTTGCGAGCTGGTCTATGAGAAGACAAGAGGCAACCCATTCTTTGTTGAAGAAGTAATAAGGTCACTAAGAGAAGAAGAAGTCATCTACCGAGTGAAGAACAGATGGAAGATCAAACAAGTTTCAAAGATTGAATTCCCAAAAACTGTGAGAAGCGTCATAAAGACGAGGGTAGGTCGGCTAGACAATGAAGGTCAAAACGCATTGACCATAGCTTCTTTCCTCGGGAAGGATTTCACCTACGAGGCAATGCACGCAACCGTTGGCATTGAAGAGGACAAATTGGTCGAAATAATGGAGAAAATGCTCAAGACTGGACTGCTCAAAGAGAGCGTTATTCGAGGAGAAGCCGTCTATTCCTTTGCGGATGTCATAGTCAGAGATGTTGTGCGTGAAGAAGTCAGCTTCCTGAGAAGAAAGAAGCTTCACGGCGCTGTAGGGCGTGCTTTAGAGCAGATCTACGCTGAAGAAATTGACGAAAATTCCGGAGAACTGGCCTATCATTTTCTGGAAAGCGGCGACAAAACCAAAGCGCTTGGATACTTCTTGAAAGCAGGTGAAAGAGCGCAGCAGGTTTATGCCTTTGCTGAAGCTTCTTCGTTCTTCCAACGCGCTCTTGAGCTTCTTGAAGAGAAGAAGGAAAACCTGAAAGAGAAGGTCCGTATAGTTGAGAAGCTTGCCGACCTGAAAGGGTGGGTTGGGGAATTCGAGGTCAGCAAGGAATATGCGAACAAAGCGTTAGCATTGTGGAATCAGATAGGAGACAAGAAAAGCATTGCTAGGGTTCATGCCAAAATAGCGTCGGCAATCTGGCAATACATTGGCGATAGAGACAAGGCTTCTGAACATCATCGTATGGCCTTGGAAATCCTTGAGAAGGAACCTGAAAGCGTAGAATTGGCAAGTCTGTATGAAGACATTTCGCATATGCTTTGGCGAACAGGCAAATCTGTCGAAGAATCTTTGTCTTGGGCTCGGAAAGCCTTCAAACTGGCAGAGAGATTAGGGGATCCTGAAGTTCTTACCGGCTGCCATAACGATCTGGGAACATTGTCTATGAAGCTTGGGGAATTCGAAAAGGCGTTAAGCCACTATGAGCAAGGACTGAAAATAGCTCTTGAGAACAACGTTGTAGGGTATGCTGTGGCTCTGTATAACAACCTTTCCGAACTATACTTTTATGGAGCAGAATTTCAAAAGGCCTACGAGACTGTTCAGAAGGGATCAGAATTTGTCAGAGAAATTGGCTCTTTGTACGGCTTAACCTGGCTTAATGTACTGTTAGGCTGGGCATATTTCTCAATGGGAGAGCTGCAGAGGGCCGCTTCTATTTTCGAGAATGTTTTGGTGCTAGCTAAGAAGATCAAATATCCTCCAAATATCTCAGGCGCACTGAACGGTTTAGGACGGTGCTATCAATTCTTTGGAGAATGGGAGAAGAGTCAGCAATGTTTGACTGAAGCGCGTGACATTGCAGAACGAGTTGGAGAATACCAGTTCTCTGGACTTGCCATCCTATGGTTGGGAGAGTTGTTCATGGAAACAGAAGATTATTTGGAGGCTGAGAAATGTTTTCAAAAAAGTAAAAGCGTCTTTGAAAACGCTCAAGAACCAACTACTCTGCTCATTCATGTATTTCCAGCACTTTCTAGACTATATCTGAAAAAAGGTGAACTTGACAAAGCCAAAGAAACGATTGATAAGCTTTACGAACAAGCGACACGTACAAGAAACAGATTGGCTATCCCTTGTGCTGAAATGTTGAAAGCGATGTTTTTCAGAGAACAGAAGAACTGGAAACGTTCTCTGCAACATTTCGAAAAGAGTCTTCAAGAATTGAGATCTTTGAACGCACAAAAATGGTATGTGCATCAATTCGCTGAGCTATTGAATGAATACGCTCTAATGCATGCGAGTAGAAACGAAGAAAGCGACAAGGAAAAGGCTCTTTCACTTCTAAACCAGGCTTTGGAAATATATCGCGAGATAGGAGCTAAAAGGAAGATGGAAAAAGTGAGGTCAAGAGTAGCTTACCTAGAAACCGGACAGGAAATACTTGAGAGCGAATCTGCAGGGGGCGAGGTTGAAGAACTCGTTCTTCCTGACTACATTACTACTGGATACGGAGATCTCGATAACTTGTTGTTCGGCGGCATACCTCGAAACTACGCCGTCATATTGACATCGCCTTCCTGCGACGAGAAGAACCTGTTGATCAAGAGTTTTCTTGAAACAGGGGTAAGAGGGAGTCAAGTCACTTTTTACGTAACGATAGACCCTGGTGATGTTGCATCGCTTGCAGAGGATTTTCAGTCAAACTTCTACCTTTTCGTCTGTAATCCTCAGGCAGACGTAATAGTCAAGGGCTTGCCTAATGTGTTCAAGATGAAAGGCGTAGATAACTTGACCAACATTAATATGGCTCTGACTTCAACGATCCGTAAACTAGATACGTCGCAGAATGGTCCAAGAAGAATCTGTATTGAGATAATCCCAGATGTTCTTCTTCAACATCAAGCGATGCAGACAAGGAGGTGGCTGGCCGCCCTCATTCCTGAATTAAGATCAAACGGGTTCACAACCCTTACAGTTATGGATCCTGAGATGCACCAACCGCAAGAAGTTCGCGCGATTCTGGACCTTTTTGAAGGGGAAATCAACATTTACGAGAAGGAAACTGAAGAAGGCTTGAAATTCCTGAAGGTCAAGAAGATGTACAATAAAGAGTACGGCGACGAGGAACTACTCCTGAAAAAAGAAGACCTGCGAAAATAAGACTGCGTCGAAGCACAATCAAGATGCTTCTGTGCCTAGGTTTTCACATATTCTTTTCAGCTTTAAAGACTTGATCTGAATCGTGTCTGTTCAAGACACCTCTAGCCTCCTTCCATTGAACACATGTGTTCGCTATCAGGTTGCCAGTCTCGCTCTTTCTGAATAACTTCTCTACTCATTTCTCTGGAACTGTCATAACATTTCCTTCTTCAAGACTTGTATCAAAACTCTATGAACCTCCTTTGGATAAAAGAAAACTGAGAGAGCATCCCGTTGGTATTTCAGCGTACTCTGCCACGCAGACGTGCGAGGCATGTCCCAATTGGCTAATCCTCTTCTGGAATATGGGATTCTTCAAGATTTGATGAAAACCGTTAAATGATCAGGTAGTGCAATCATGTAGTCTGCAACTTTGAAGTGAAATATACATGCGGATGGCAACTCTTTTTGAGAATGTGGCCTGCAACCTCTTGAGATTAGCTGTTGTCTATCTGCCACACGATGTTAAGAACGCTCTTCGAGAGGCCTACAGGACAGAGGAGAATGAAGCAGGTAAAACACAGTTGAAAGCGATTCTCGACAACATCGAACTTGCTGAAGAGAGTGGCGCTCCACTATGTCAAGATACAGGAACAATAACCTTCTATCTGAAAGCTGGCGCCCAAGCAGAAGACTTGGACAAGATCAAGGATGCCCTGACGAAAGCAACGCGAAGAGCCACGGTCGAAGTTCCTCTTCGTCCAAACGCGGTCGACCCTATTACCCAGAAGAACAGCGGTGACAACACGGGTCGTTTCATACCATACATTAACTGGGAGATAATTCCAGGAGACTCTCTTGAAATCACAGCGTTGCCGAAGGGGGGAGGCTCCGAAAATGTCTGTACACTAGGCATGCTCGTTCCCGGTGAAGGAATAACTGGGTTGAAGAAGTTCGTAGTGGACTCTGTGATCAAATCAGGTTCCAAGCCTTGTCCACCAAACATTCTAGGAGTTGGATTTGGCGGAGGAGCAGACATCGCGATAAAACTTGCGAAGACAGCCTTGATCAGACCGATTGACCAACCAAATCCAGATCCGCAACTGTCAAAACTGGAAAAGGAGATACTTGAGGCTGTCAACATGACTGGCATAGGACCCATGGGACTCGGCGGTAAAACTACAGTGCTAGGCGTAAATGTTGAGTATGCTCACAGACATCCGGCATCATACCCAGCGGCAGTCGCATTTCAGTGTTGGGCCGCCAGAAGAGCAACGGCACGCATACACGCGAATGGAAAGGTTGAGTATCTGACACACAAAACAGAGCAAGGTGACCAAACTTGACTGTCTACAAACTTAAGACGCCAATATCAGAAGCAGACATCCGTAAGCTAAGAGTAAACGATGTACTCTACATAACCGGAACCATCGTAACAGCTAGAGATCAAGCTCACACACGGGCATTGGACCACTTCAAACAGAATAGACCCTTACCTATAGCCTTGGAAGGACTTGCTGTATTCCACTGCGGCCCAATAGTCCGAAAGGAAGATGACAAATGGGTCATCGTCGCAGCAGGTCCCACAACCAGCACACGCATGGAAAAATTCGAAGACGAATTCATCGAAGACTTCAAAGTAAGAGTCATCATTGGAAAAGGCGGCATGGGTAAGAAGACCGCTGAAGCCATGAAAGAACATGGGGCAGTCTACGGCGCCTTCACAGGTGGAGCTGCAATCCTGGCTGCAAGAGCCATAAGGAATGTGAGAGATGTGCACTGGTACGACTTGGGAATGCCAGAAGCGATGTGGGTACTGGAAGTGGTAGATTTCGGACCACTGGCGATCGCAATAGACTCTTACGGAAACAACTTGTTCGAGGATGTAAGAATGGATGTTGAAGCGAACAGAAACAAGATCTACAAAAAACTCGGCATAGGATGACACAAAAGCCAAACTGATTCCCTAATATTCCGTACTCTGGGTTGCTGAACAAGCAGCAACTTAACTCATATTTTTCTCTCTAAAAGAACCTCAAGATTTATACATGCAATCCAATAGAAACTCATCCTCAAAAGGAGAAAAAAGTTTGACAACTGCAGAGAAAAGAAAGCTGACAGTGGAAGAGCTGTTGGCGAAAGCCAAAAAACCAGCAAAAGTCGCTCCGTTTCTACACAGATTCTATGAAGGAAAAGTTCAGGTCATGCCAAAATGCGCTGTAACAAGCCCCAAAGACTTCGCAATTTGGTACACTCCTGGAGTGGCAGCTCCATGCAGGGAGATTCATGCAGATCCAGAAAAGTCCTTTGAACTGACGAATCGCTGGAACTACGTAGCAGTAATTACAGACGGGACTCGCGTCTTAGGTCTAGGAGACATAGGTCCAGAAGCAGCCATGCCAGTTATGGAGGGAAAAGCCCTGCTATTCAAATACCTCGGTGGAGTCGACGCCTTCCCTATCTGCCTAAGGACAAAAGATCCGGAAGAGATAATCCACACCTGTGAACTGCTTGAACCAAGCTTCGGAGGCGTAAACCTAGAAGACATTTCAAAACCGAAATGCTTCCATGTGCTAGAGAAGACAAGAGAACGCCTACAGATTCCAGTCTGGCACGACGACCAACAAGGAACAGCCACAGTGATACTGGCTGGTTTAATGAACGCTTTCAAACTGGCGAGCAAAGACCCGAAGGAGAGCCTGATCACGCTAATAGGAGTAGGATCAGCCAACGTACGTACAGCCTACGTTCTAGAAAGATGGGGAGTAAAACCTGGCAACATGATACTCGTAGACTCAAAAGGCATACTCCACCCAAGCCGGGAGGACATAAGGAAAGAAGAGAACCCATGGAAACATGATCTAGCTCAGAGAACAAACGCTGAAGAACGAACTGGCCCTATAGAGAAATCCTTCAAAGATGTAGACGCAGTCGTGGCAGCATCAAAACCAGGACCCGGCACAATAAAGCAGAAATGGATAACAGAAATGGCTGACAAGTCCATAGTGTTTGCCTGTGCAAATCCAGTTCCAGAGATCTGGCCATGGGAAGCAAAGGAAGCGGGAGCCTACATCGTAGCCACCGGAAGAAGCGACTTCCCCAACCAAGTCAACAACAGCCTCGGATTCCCAGCAATATTCAGAGGAGTTCTGGACGTTAAAGCAAGAACAGTAACTGATGACATGTGCATCGCAGCAGCCAAAGAACTGGCCAAATACGCAGAAGAACGAGGAATGCGTGAAGAAGACATCCTTCCCAGAATGGAAGAATGGGAAGTCTACCCAAGAGAAGCAGTAGCCTGCGCAATGAAATCCATAGAAGAAGGCGTGGCGAGAATAAAGCCAAGCAGGCAGGAACTCTACGAAAGAGCTGAAGCGATAATACGAAACGCCATGGAATCCCTGAAACAGCTCATGAAGGAAGGATTGGTGAAGAAGCCGCCACCTGAAGAAGAACTGCTAAAGAAGTAGACATGTGAGTCACAAAGGGGCAAGAACCTGATCCAAGGTTCTCGATAGCAAGAAAAAAGGATCACCGCAGGCAAGAATGCCTGCGATACTTTAGATTTCTTTATACACCGCCCGGGCCTCTCTCACGAGTTGGCAGAGCTAAATCATCTCTTGCCTTGCATCCTGCGGTGTCGTGTCGACATTTTTTTATCCTTCTCAAACAGTGTAACTGTCAGGGCTGCAAACATTGATCGAAAACAAGAAGCTAGAAGAAGTTCGTCGACAGAGGAAGCAATGGGAAGAGGAAGTTGTGGGCAAGAGCCTGAAAAGGCTTCCTGAGCGTGGTGAGTTCTTCACAAGTTCCAACGTCCAAGTAAACCGTGTCTATACACCACTCGATATTGCGGGTCTGAACTACGTGCGGGATTTTAATTTTCCAGGCGAGTTCCCATTCACTCGAGGGGTCTATCCAACCATGTACAGGGCAAGGTTCTGGACGATGAGACAGTACGCAGGTTTTGGAACCGCAGAACAGACAAACCAGCGCTTCAAGTATCTTCTGGAACAAGGTCAGAAAGGCCTCAGCGTAGCGTTTGACTTCCCAACACAAGTGGGATATGACTGTGATCATCCAATGGCCCAAGGCGAGGTCGGCAAGGCAGGGGTAAGCGTTAGCACGCTACGTGACATGGAAACAGTCTTTCACGGAATCTCTCTTGACAAGATCACCACATCTATGACCATCAATGCACCCGCAACAATTCTGCTTGCCATGTATATCGCAGTTGGACAGAAACAAGGGCTTGAACAGTTCAAGCTAGGAGGAACAGTCCAAAACGATGTTCTGAAAGAGTATGTTGCGAGAGGCATGTACATCTTCCCGCCCAGACCCTCAATGCGAATGGTGACTGACATATTCGAGTACTGTTCTCAACATACGCCTCGTTGGAACACAATAAGCGTAAGTGGCTACCATATCCGAGAGGCCGGCGCCACCGCAGTACAAGAGGTCGCCTTCACCTTCGCGAACGCGATTGCCTATGTACAAGCAGCCATCGACAGAGGTTTGGATCTGGACACATTTGCTGGCAGGCTCTCCTTTTTCTTCGCATCCCAGAACAACTTCCTCGAAGAAGTTGCCAAGTTCAGAGCTGCGAGGAGGCTGTGGGCAAGGATCATGAGAGAACGTTTCGGAGCTGAGAACCCTAATTCCTGGAGACTCCGCTTTCATACACAGACTTCAGGGGTCTCACTTACCGCTCAACAACCGTACAACAATATTGTGAGAGTAACTCTCCAAGCTTTGTATGCAGTCTTGGGAGGAACACAGTCCTTACACACAAACTCATTCGACGAAGCCTACGCACTGCCAAGCGAACAAGCAGCAACAATTGCGCTGAGAACTCAGCAGATAATCGCCTACGAGACCGGAGTCGGCGACACTGCAGACCCTCTCGCAGGCTCCTACTGCCTAGAAGGCTTGACAAATCAGATCGAGGAAGACGCAGCCAAATACATCGAACAGATTGACACTATGGGTGGGGCAGTTGCTTCAATCGAAAAGGGATTCATGCAGCGGGAGATCGTAGAAAGCGCCTACCGCTTCCAGAAAGAGGTTGAAGCCAAAAAGAAAGTCATCGTCGGTGTGAACGAATTTCTAAGCGAAGAGAAGTTCCCGATGAAGCTTCTACGAATCAAGCCAGAAATCGAAAAGAAACTCATCAGGCGTCTAGAAGAGACGAAACAACAGAGAAACCAATTAGAAGTGGAGAAGACCCTAAATGAACTGTGTAAAGCTGCTGAACATGAAGACAAGAATCTCATGCCTTTCATACTGAGAGCCGTAAAAGAATATGCAACCCTCGGAGAGATCTGCAGTGCTCTGCGTGACGTGTTTGGAGAGTACAGTCCTCCATCTATCTTTTAGCCAATCGAGATGAGAGCTTCACCCTCGCTCACTGCCGAACCCTCTGAGACGTATACATCTTTGACAGTCCCAGACTTACCTGCTGCGATCTCATTCTCCATTTTCATGGCCTCAAGAATACATAGAATCTGGCCTGTCTTGACTTGATCTCCTTTCTTAACCTTGACTGATAGTATCTTTCCTGTCATAGGGGCCACTACGGTTCCTTCTACGCGCTGTCGGGATCTCGTTATTATCCCTGATGGCGCTACTCCGGTTGGTTCAGGAGTCCTGAATGTTCGTCTTCTTTCCGGAGTCTTCACTTGAGCATTGAACGTTGTTCCTTCCGCCTTAACCAGGAAAGGCTTCTCCCGATCGATTTCAGGAAGTTCTATCCTATATTTTCTGCTCTCTATCTCGATGGAAAATTGCTTCTCCAGGTTGGATGTGCCTGGTCGTAAATCTACATTTAGGATCCTGTCATTCAATTTGACAGTGAAGGATCGTTCATCATTCGAGGTCACCTCGACCTTTCGCGGTTTGCCATCGATGAAGATCTCGTAGATTGGCATCTTACACACCATGTTCAGCCAAAACTTGTCGACTGGCCAGCACCCACGGTGAGATTGTTCTTTTCTCCTTGATCGGTATTACTGCCTTTACTTCTTGTCTGCTCTTCAAGTAAGTAGCTACTGCAACTGAGACTGCAGCCACTTCCTCAAGTTCACTGATCCTTTCAGGTGAAATCCCAGTCTTGCCTTCCTTCTGTTTGGCCTCTCTGTTCTTGAAGAAGTCGAGGGCTGTTTTGGGAAACAAGGCGTATGTTATCTTGTCCTCTTCACTCTCAATGTATGGTCTCACGTCATCTGGGATATTATCGAGAGCAGGCTGTAAAAGGTCAGCTGGACGACATGTTATGGGTTCTTCGTCACCTATGATCTTCCTCTTCAGCTCCTCTTTGATAGGGGCCGGAGGTTTGCCGTAGAACCCTTTCACGTAATCCTTTACTTCGTTTGGAATCATGCTGTAACGCTTGCCGGATAGTACGTTGAATACAGCTTGTATGCCGACAAGCTGGCTTGTAGGTGTCACTAGTGGAGGGTATCCCAGATCTTTCCGAACCTTTGGGACTTCGTCTAAGACCTCTTTCAATCTGTCAAGAGCATTCTGCTCTCTCAGCTGTTCAAGAAGATTGGAGAACATACCGCCTGGAATCTGGTGAATTATGATGGAGGGGTCAACGCGTTCAGATTTTGGATTGATCAGCTTTAACGGGTCGAAGAATTTCTCTCTAAGCTCCTGAAAGTACTCTGCAATCTCGTTCAAGACGTTGATGTCAAATCCCGGGTCGTAAGGAGTCCCCTTCAAACCTGCTACAACAGACTCAACAGGTGGTTGAGAAGTGCCCAGGGCAAAAGGTGAGAAAGCCGTGTCAACGATATCTACTCCAGCCTCGCAGGCGCGTAGATACGTCATCATAGCCATACCGCTCGTGTTGTGACAATGAAGATGAACTGGAAGCCCGACTTCCTCTTTCAACGCAGTTATGAGTTCGTAAGCAACCTGCGGTGAGAGCATCCCTGCCATATCTTTGATGCATATGGAATCACAGTTCAGAGCAGCCAGTTTCTTAGCGATATCT
>CAYGAG010000032.1:510-19794 GCA_964347765.1 uncultured Candidatus Bathyarchaeia archaeon | reverse complement strand
ATGAATGCCTGACTTGCACTCAGGAGGCCGCGGGTTCAAATCCCGCCCGGTCCACCACTCCGGCGCACTTTGATGGAACAGATGCTGCAAAGGTGTTTTATCTCCTAAAGGGACGGCTGAAATGTGCTTCAATCTTTTTCAAACAATGTTCCAGCCGAATATAAAATTCTTCTATCGTAGCGCCATGGCCAAGTAAGTGGAAAGATTTTGAGCATATTTTCAGTAAAAAGCCAAGCTCGTGAAGAAAGCCCCTCCCCCCCTAGGGGGGGGGTAGGCAGTATATGTCTGTGCGCGCACCGCGCCAATCGTAATGTATTCAGATCAGGGAGAAGACAAAAAGTGTTAAGTCGAAGGCTTTAGAGATCAGGAGTGGATGATCTTGCAGAAATATAGGCTCATTGCTTTTGATTTGGATGGAACCTTGCTTGAAGAGAAAAGCAGCTGGTGGAGACTGCATGAATACTTTGGGACTATTAAGTCATCTCTTATAAATATGAGAGACTACGAACAAGGGAAAATCTCTTACGATGAATGGATGAGACGTGATATAGCATTATGGAAGCCAACGCCCCACATCACCACTATTAAGAAGATCCTTCTGGATTACACTCTGGCCCCAAATGCAGAAAATGTCGTTAGGATACTTATAGAGAGAAAACTCCGCTTGGCGATAGTGACGGCAGCCCTTGACATCTTGGCAAACTCTGTAGCTATGAAACTGCATATTTCTGATGTCATGGCGAATGGTCTGGTTCTTGATGAAAATGGGTATCTGACAAACAGAGTCATCTTCAATGTTGATCCTTTCGAAAAGCATAAAGCTTTCAACAGGCTGGTCAAGAAGGCTGGAATACCTATAGACAAATGTGCTGCAGTCGGCGACAGTAAATATGATGCAAAGTTTCTGAGGAATGCAGGCTTGGGAATAGCATACAAAAGAGATAGGGATTTGATAGACGCTGCTGACATCGTGATAACTGATCTAAAAGAATTATTGAATGTCATATGATCATTTCGGACCGGAACTTCTCAACTTCAAGCTACAATGGGTGCCTTGCGGCATCACTCAGACGCGTAGTTTGACTCGTACAAAAGAATGAAACATATAAACAGATTAGGCTAAACTACTCCTCATATTTGAAATGTTGCCAGAAGAAACTATATCTGAAATGTTACACTCCATCGTGGCTCCTTGGTACGAAACGCTAGAGAATCCGCTTGAATCCCAAAGACAAACCCTATTGCAGTTGTTGGAGCAATATAGGAATACCGTTTACGGTGAAGAACGCAAGGCTTCTCAAATAGGCGGTATGTCAGAGTTCAGGGCAAACTTTCCGATCCTAAACTACAAGAAACTCAATCCGTATCTTGCCAAAATCCAAGAAGGAAATTACGCCGTCATTCTTCCCGAACCAACAGTGTGTTGGGTCATGACCCGAGGCTCTACAGGCCAGGCAAAAGTCCTGCCTGCAACTCCTACACATCTCGAGCAGATTTTCACCTGTGGGGCTAGAGCACTGGTAAATTACGTATTGAAGAGAAAGGATTTCGATGTTCTCACAGGGAATGTTTTGAATTTAAACTTTCCATCTCAGGTTCATACAATGAACATGAATGGTCAAACCATAACCTATGGATACAGCTCTGGAACATACGCTAGGCTGAATCCTATGTTTGACAAGCTTAGTCTCTTGCCTAAGCAAGATGAAATCGATGCTCTGGGTTCCGGAATCGCCAAACAAGAGTGGGAAGACAGGTTCGAACTGACCTACCAGAGAGCGTTGAGCCAAAAAGTGACCGCAGCCATTGGCGTCACTCCAGTAATTCTATCCTTTGCAAAATATGTCAGAAGAAGACACGGTAAATTGCCAAAAGAGATTTGGGATCTCCACGCTCTATTCTGTACGAGCGTACGAAAGATTCAATTCAGATACGCACCCCTACTCAGAAAGTACTTTGGCGAAATACCCGTAGTCGAGATCTACAGTGCAACAGAAGGCGTCTTTGCCCAGCAACTCGATGACCTACCTTACGTAACTCCAAACTATGACAAATATCTCTTCGAGGTCCAGACCGGACAAGGTCCGAAACTGCTGTGTCAACTCAAACGCGGTGAATGGGGTCGTCTCTTAGTATCTTCATGTATGTTTCCAAGATATGATATGGGAGACTTGATAGAAGCTTCTGGAAAAAACTATTTCCGTGTAATAGGAAGGAACACGTTTCTGACGATTCTGGAACACAGGCTCTATCAGATGCTTTTCAGATGGTTCCTCTAGGTCTGGGATGCCTCCTTGCCGCCATGATTGCTCCGATTATGATCAATATGCCAACTATGACAAGGAAGAAAGCCCCCGCGTTTTGCCATAGATTGTATCCTATCAACTGCAAATAGAAGACAAATCCTAAGAATATCAAGAATAAGCCGCCGATCAATGGCCCTATTAGGCCGAACTCTCGCTTCTCATATTTCTCTCCCTTCTCAGCCTTTTCTGCCTTCTCACTTTTCTCTTGTTTTTCTCCTTTCTCTTGTTTCTCGTGTCTATAGCGGGCAGGTGCTGCTTCTACTGGAGGTCTTTCTGCTTTCAAAGGTGCCCCGCATTTTGGACAAAAAGTCATCCCTTCGCTAGTCTCTGTGCCACACTTTGCACAATATGGCATAAATCTCACCTCAACCTGATTTGTAACTTTACACAGGAATAAGTATTTAAAATATACACTGTCGGTTCGTCAAAAAAAATATATGCACATACAACAAGATAGCATTTATTGAAGTCTATTCAAGGCGAGAATATAATGTCCCACTCATCAAAACCTAAGGAACCTATCTTCAGCGCAATCTCCGTCGGATTCTTTCTAATACTAGTAGGTGCGATTTTCGCACACGCAGCCTTTGTAACCAAAACCAATCTCTTCAATGAAGTCTCAGCATTCTTACAGGATTTCGAGATCGTGAAAGTGCCCAATACAGAAGCGTTTTCCCTGCCAGCCCCCGAATCGCCAAGACGTCACTTGGATGTCTATTCAGCCCTGTTCAAATTCAGTCTCGTCTGGGGCTTCTATCAGATAGCAATCCTAGCCGTCAGATTCATAGTCGGCTCACCGCTAGATAAGAAAGCAGAAACTGTCTCCAATCTTGTTTTCTGGTTTGGAGCCGGCTACCTTTTGAACGCTTATCTCATCAAGACTACTGTGTGGTTTGAATTCTGGGCTCTAGTCATTGTCTTGGCCGGCATCTCACTCATAGCAAGGGCGATTGTTCTAGCGTTCAGATCCTAGAAGCTTGCATCTATCCATTCGAATGATCTATTCTTGTCGTCTACCGCAATAAGGACAGTATCTGACTCCAGCGGACAGTCTCTTTCCACAGTTGGAGCAATACATCGCGTCACTACGGTAAGTCTGTACAGCAGTCATAGGTGACATACCGGTTGAGACTACGATGGTATCGGCGATTCTGTCACTGGCTTTCTGACGCGGATCGCCCGGCGTCGCGAATCCAATCAGCGCATCTATGAGGACCAACACCCAATAGATCTTACTAGCATTTCGAACAAAGGCTACATCTAAACGAGGCTTTTGCCCATCAAGTCTTATGGTTCCAAGCCGCATGATCTTTTTGCCAAATGTTCCTTCAAAATATGATTCAAAGAAAGCGAAGTACGGAACACTGAACAAACCTACAATAAACGAGAAGAGAAATGGATTAGACATGTACACATGAAAACCAGTAACCACAGCTGCAAGGACAAAAAGCATCCAAATAACGCCCCAAACAACCAAAGCACATGCACCTACTATTATGAAATCGATGATAAAGGCCACAATTCTTCTCAACCAATGATCCTGCAACTCAGAGTCCTTTCCGATTCTTTCGAATCCAGTTGACATGATTCTTTCACAAGAAAGTCCCTTTATTTTCGAAACTATATATCAGTTTCCAAATTCCCTTAGCCTTAAACGTCGTAGAAGACACCGTCGCAGATCAACAAACGATCGAAAAGCCAAGAACTAGGTTAAAATTCCTGTTCTGTTCCAATTATACATGAAAGCATATGGAAATCAAGCAAGCGAATCGAGATGTAATCTTGAAAGTATATGTGAAGCCGAGATCGAGGAATTTCAACTTGATTTTCGACGGGTCCGACATCACGATCAGTTGTAGAGAAAAACCTGTGAAAGGCAAGGTAAACAGAGAACTCATCAGAGAGCTTTCCAGACTATTCCATAAGGAAGTAGAACTTCTGTCTGGCTCCACCTCTAGAAAGAAGACGATACTGATCAAGCACATTGAAGAACATGAGGTAAGACGAATTCTGCTTCAGAGTGCATCTTCAAGGTGAGAGCTGATCTTAATGGTTCAGCTTGAAACGAAGCAATGCTGCGATTCCGCCGAATGATTTCTTGAGCATTTCTCCTTCTTCTGTATTATCAGAGATCATCTCTATTTCGCTGTCTGTTTGATCTGCAAGTTCGGCGAAATTCTCTATAAAGTCTTCCTTTTCAGCTATACTCAGAGCCGGGGCCTCACATTTCGAGCAAGATTTCTGCCTGAGATCATCCTCTAGCCCAGCCAACGTTTGGCTTCTTATCGTATGTTTTTCCTTGTAACCGCAAGCCGTGCATTCTGCAGTGATCCGCATTATGTCAAGTCCTTCTGAGAGCAGCAATGTTTCCACAGCACCCATTTCCAAAGTTTTTCGAACTTCTTCCTCTCCATATGTTGCCATCCCTGTGTCATGTCCGATTTCATAGAGAAACCGCTGCATCACTTCCTTTTCTTCTATGTAACGTATCTTCCGCATTATCTCAGGAGCTTTATCAACGATTTCCTTAACGCCTTGTTCACTCACATAAGACGTGTCAATTACATCGATGATCTTCTCTTCTAGCATATAATTCAGGTAGTTCCCTTTTCTGAAATCGAATTTCGTCGGACCTGGGCCTCCAATTATCAGGCCTTTCAAGTCTTCAAAAGACAGAAACAAATCATTTGCGTGTTCGCCTACCCTTTTGAAATACTCCTGTAGCCTAGCCTCCCTTATTCTCTCAAACCTTCTTGCCGATTGTCCCCCAGCCCGTGTCTTCCCTGGGACACCTGACGTCTCCCGTCTCAGAATTTCAAGCCTCCTGCCCCGCAAGGTTGAAAACGTAGCCGCTGAAGCGTCTATGAGAAGTATGCCATACGTCTCCTTCTCCCTAAGAAGATCCTGTAGATACTCTGTGTGAAATCTAGAATCGCATCTGTAAAGATAGACGCTTATAGCTTCTGGAGGAGTAATAACATAAGTCTCATTTCTTTCGCTTCCAGGTCCATTCTGAGGAATAGATCCGGAAAAGATTACCAATCCGTCTTCAGGAACCTCTTTGAAGAGTCTGAGACGTTGCTGAGCCTTCGTGATGGCATCCTGAACATTTTTTCTTGTTGTTGTAGACTTTATGTTGGAAGCAGTGCCATACTCTTGTCTAAGCATATTCATCACGTCGCTTACTTGTCTGCCAGGGGGAACATACAATGAGACGAGTTCGGTTCCTCGTCCCTCTTTGTCGGCTAACGTGCCCAATACTCTTTTCAATCTGAATCGTTCTAGAGAAGTCCGCTTCTTACTCAACTGTCTATCACTCGACGATATGGACTCTGAAGCTACACTACGGGGCGTCAAATAAGAGTTTGGGACAAAACTGTTACGACAGCTCTAAGGCGTCTTTCAAGAATATTTTGAAGGGACCTAGTCTCCCGCCAAAATTGCCGGCGCTGATTCTAACGACACCAGGAACCTTCATGGCAGCTTTGACCCCCTGGCCCATGGCTTGTTGGACCGCCTGAAGGGTTAACCCATTGATCACTATTTCATACACACACTCCACATCGTCCGGCAGCTGAGAATCTGGTACAATCTTTCTCAACGTTGGGCAAAAAGCATGGTTAGTTGAAGCCTTAAGCTTGTATTTGTCTGAGCCTGCCTTAGAGCCAGACCGGCAAATTCCTCCTGGGAAAGGAAGAACAACCTCTTTCACATCAGTTTCGATAGCTTTCACTGCTTCTTCTGCTGCTCTAAGTCCCGAAACTCCATCTTCAGCTAGTATCAAGAAGTTCCCTCCGGCCACCGCTTCGACTGCTCCAAAAGTGTTTTCCACAAGAAACTCGCCTTCCATAACTGGTATTCTCCATATCTTTCTATCTCCCACTAAACCCTTCTTTTGGAATCCATCAGCAAATAACCTAAGACTTCTGCCAATCTTCAGTTTCCTTTTTGCATTTGGCAAAGCGTCGAAAGCTGAGGTGGTGGGGCATGTCATCACACATTGTCCTATACGCAGTATCATCTGGTTCTTCAGTTCAAACCTGTCTTTGTTGTATATCTGGATCAAGACGCCTACTCGCTTATCTGGAGTCTCCTCAGCTGGTACAACTCCTTCTATACTTGCTTCAGCTGGTGACATAATTACGCTAGTTGCGAAACCGGTTGCAGCAGAGGCTGCAGTGTTAGCCCATTTCTGGCTTTCAGCGGTGATCAAGACACGACCGGCCCACAATGGGAATATTTCAGCGAATGTATTGTGAATCTCAATTGTATGTGTTGGGAAACGAAGAATGTAAATTTCAGGTTCCTTTCTGGTTTTGACTAAGTATTGAGATAGTTCTTTAGTCAAGTCCTATACACCTCTTTCTGTAAAGCCTAACCCCGTGAATCTCATCAAACAGTTCATATCCTAATTCCCCGAACTTTATAGCTTCTTCTGTAAGTCACTGCCTTAATAGTATACTGTTCGCCTTCTTCATTGGCGTCACTGTTTTCATAAATACTATGCTTGTAATACTTCGGCCGCGCGAAAGCTCGGTGAATCCGACGCTAGATCCGTCTCAGAATCGTGCACACAGTACCGCCGATGCTTCAGACCTAAAAGCTATCAAGTTCTGAGAGTCCGAAACAAGCATCGGGAATTCCAGTTGACAAACCAGCAACCTACAATCGACTTCGGAGATCACATGGAGACTGAGCAGATTATCCACTTGTTGATCTCTGCTTCTTTCTCGAGAGCTTAACAAGCAGGTTCAGTGCAAACTCGCCTTGCTTCACTGGTCTAGTCTCAATCGCACCTGCCTTCTCGGCATCAGAGAACAACTCTTCACCCCTTTCAGTTCGGATGATTGTGAATGTCCAGCCGTTCAATCCTAGACCTCCTACTGAGATATCTGCCAACTCATTACTGAAATCATCACAGAACCTGCAACTCTCAACTGCAAACTCTTTTGCTTTTGCAAGTGAGATGGTTTCGCTTCCGGTCTCTGTGGTGACAAGAATCTTTCCTTTGATGTTCATCTTCTTTATTTCCCTAGGTTCGACGCCTAGGGTCTCTTGTATATGGCTCACCATGAGTCCTTCATATTCAAAGCTCTCTGAACACATCAGTCCAACAAGAAGTCTGATGGGATTTGTGTATTTCTTAAGGCCAGATAGTTGTATTCTTCTTATGGCGTGAATCTGGCAGGGCGTTCCAACAAATGCCACGTTTGACTTTTTCTGTTTGATTCCTTCGGCTAAGGCGAGGATGTTGGGTGAGCGAAAATATCTTGTTCCAGCAGAGTCCATTAGTTCTTCAGAAGAGATGGCCAGCATAGGTGTTGGAAACAATGGTTTTTTTTTGCTAATCCCAGAGACAACGGCGCTATCGATAATCTCGTTTTCCAATGCGTACAGGAGAAGTGCTGTGACAACACCTCCGTCTTGGCAAACCTTCAGCACGTCACTGTTTGTTGCTCTGGCAACAGTCAGTCGGCGGAAAACGCCAAATTCCTCTGAGACCTTTCTTTCTCTGCCGAAAACAGATTCCTCAGCTTCAGACGACGACCATTCATAGACTGGACACACGCCGGCACATATTCCGCAGACCTTGCATTCCTTTGCTAGTCTGGGTCTCCCCTGCTCATACTCAAGGCAACTGAAAGGACAGACGACCACACATGTACCACAACCAACACATTTTCCACCATCAATAACCTTTTCCAGCAAGGTCTCTTCAAAGCTAACCTTCTTGAAAGCCATAGTTGACCACTCACAAGATGAGATAGATAGTTCCGAACTTGTGGTTTAAGACTCTTTTGGATTGTTGTGTAAGCAATTATTTTTTTTCCTTCGCCACTGAAAATATATGGACGATTGCGTGTCAGCTATTCGAAAATCACATAAGCGAAGATCGATCTTACTCAGGTGCACACTGAAGTGAGAGAAGGATTATGCCAGACAAAAATTTAGAAAGTGAAATTATCACAGCTGGAATCTTCAAGTGTGGCAATATAGCTTCGTCACCTCTGTTTGAACTCCTTCTTGACGAATTGGCTGATCGTAAGGATATCAAGACCCGAACTGTAAGTACAGGTTCAAAGATGGGTGTTGAAGACGTTGAGGAAGCTTTGCCCAAGATCTTCGACTTCAAACCAGATTTCCTGGTGCTCATTTCACCCAACCCTTCGATTCGTGGACCAGCAATAGCCCGTGAGAAATCTTCGAAAAGTGGCCTGCCAGTCGTAATAATCTGTGACGCTCCCGGAAAGCGAATTACGGCTGAATTGGAGGAGCAAGGGTTAGGGTACATAATTGTTATGGGTGACCCACTCATAGGGGCACGAAGAGAGTTTCTGGACCCACTGGAGATGGCTATTTTCAACGCGAATATCATCAAGGTTCTTGCGATTACGGGAGTCTATAGGATAATACACCATGAGATTGACAAGATAGTGTGTACGCTCATGACGAAATCAAGACTGGTTCTGCCTAGATTGGTGATTGACGTTGATGTCATCAGGGAGAGATCGGACTTCGCAAATCCTTATGCAGAAGCAAAGGCGTTGGCGGCATATGGATTAACTGAAAAGATTGCTGAGATCAATTTCCAAGCATGCTTTCACGAGAAGGAAAGCAGAAGATACATACCCTTGGTGGCCTCTGCCCACGAAATAGCCCAGGTAGCTGCAAAATTGGCGGAAGAAGCTCGGGAGATCGAAAAATATGGCGACACGTTGGTTAGGAAACCCCACACTAAGAAAGGGGACCTCAAGGTCAAGACCAAGCTCATGCATTCCCCAACTAGGGGCGAGGGCGTATATTAGGAGCCATCAAATGCAGAACATAGTCTGAACAGCGCTTTTGAGGTCATTCAACTCCGTCGAACGATTCGAAAAGGAAAACCACTAGAGAAGATCTTTCTATGAAGCCTCTTACTTCTTAAGACCCTAGCTTCATGTTACAAATACACTCGAAGCAGATGTATATTCTCATCTTCAGCGGATTTGATAGGCAAACACGAGAGGCTTAAATAAGTCATCAGAAAACTAGTGACGGGATGATAACTCCATGAATTCCATCAAGATTATTGGTATTGAAGGTCTACCAGTCATTAACAAGGGAGACAATCTGGGAGAGCTGATCCTTACTGCAGCCAAAAGGCAAGGGACTCCGATTCAAAGTGGGGATGTTTTGGTCATCACCCATGTTGTTGTTTCGCGAACTGAAGGTAAGGTCGTAGACCTTCGCAAGATCAAGCCATCGAAATTCGCAAAGTCTATAGCACAGCAGTATGAAAAGGATCCAGCACTAGTTGAGGTTGTTCTTCGAGAATCAAGAAGCATCAGGCGTATGGGCGATGGAAAACTCATCACAGAGACTCGGCACGGTTTCGTGTGTGCAAATTCGGGTGTTGACAAATCGAACGTTCCAGGGGAAAAATGCGTAGCCCTATTGCCTGAGGACCCTGATCGTTCTGCTAAAGAGATTCGCCAAACGATAAGAAAAATGGCAGGCTCTGATGTGGCTGTCATTATCTCGGATACACACGGTCGACCATTGCGAAGGGGTGAGATAAATGTGGCAATAGGGATCGCTGGTCTAGAAGCCCTCAGAGACAGAAGAGGGGAAAGAGATCTATTCGGCTACACACTTACAGTGAAGCAGACAGCAATCGCTGACGAACTCGCTTCAGCCGCCGAACTGGTGATAGGACAGGCAAACGAGAGCATACCTGTAGCCGTAATCCGCGGATACCGATATCCGAAATCAGAAAAGTCAAAAGCTACTGATCTAGTAAGGCCAAGGGAGGAAGACCTATTCCTCTAGAACTTATGCATCAAGACGACGGAAATCTGAGAAGTAACATTCGTAACCATCCTCAAAATCGTCCGACATTGTTTCTATTCACATGAGCCAATCGTTGGGCCAGGCAAAGTGAGAAATTGGAGACTGATATCAAGAATCTTTTGATAGTCGGGATTGATTCATCTCCCATTGCATATTCCGCTAAGGAAGCAGGCTACGAAATCCACGTTGTGGACTACTTTGGTGACGTAGATCTGCTACATGTTTGTTCTAGATGTGAAACCGTGATCAAGCAAAGACCCAGGCAAAGCTGTGGGAGACTCGAGTTGAAATTCAAGCCAGAGATCTTTCTGGAAATGTCAGAGTCCCTACTTCAAAAATATGATATTGATGCGTTGCTCCTAGGCTCTGGTCTAGATGATAACTTTGACATTTTGCACGAATTGAACGATATGGTTCAAATCCTGGGAAACTCCCCAGAAGTCTTCGAGAGCGTTCGAAAGAAGCCCGATTTTTTTCAGGAGCTGGATCATCTGAAGATTCCTCATCCTAAGACTATTGTTGTGGGAAGTTTAGAAGACGCAAAGGCTGCCGCTGTTGACATTGGGTTTCCCGTTGTCCTGAAGCCGATGAGCTGCTTCGCAGGTATAGGCATAAAGATCGTACCAAACTCTAAGGAGATTGAAAGGGTATTCCCCAAGGTCTCTTGGGCTAATGGAACCGTACTGGTTCAAGAGCTGATAAATGGTGTTCATGGAAGTGTTTCGATTCTAGCCACTAGGAACCAAGCGAAAGTTCTAACGTTGAATGAACAAATGCTAGGTTTGTCTTTTCTGTTTCAAAAAGAGCCATTTGGATATTGCGGAAACATCGTTCCTCTACTTCCTGATGATTCAGTTTGCGAAGATTGTGTAAGCATCGCAGAGAAAATCTCTATTCGCTTTGGCTTGAAAGGTTCAAATGGCATTGACTTTGTGATCTCTGATGAAGGCACTCCATACGTTATGGAGGTAAATCCTCGGTTCCAAGGCACTTTGAGCTGCGTAGAAAGGGTCTTGGGAATGAACTTGGTGGAAGCCCACGTTAACGCATGTCTGCTGGACACTCTGCCTACTGTGGAAAAATCGACGTCGACCTTCTGCACTCGACTAATTCTGTATGCTCCTAAACGTGTTTCTGTACCCGATTTGACCCGTATACGAGAAGTTAGAGACACTCCTCTTCCTGGAGCTATAATTGAAGAGGGCGAACCGCTATGCTCTGTCTTTGTTATAGGAGATAGCCGAGATTCGTCAGTGCGAGAAGCTGAGGCTTTATCCAAGAAGATTTATGCTATGCTTCAACCAGCCTAGCGTTTGATGAGGTGTAGGCCGGCTCTCTGCAGAGCTGTGATGACATGGGGCGTCACCATGGCGCTTACCAACATTGATATTGCTGCCTTTATTGACGTTTCGAATGCCCCCAGCATCCATACTGCTTGCAGTTGACTCGCATCAAGTGCATAAATCGTTTTATAGGTCTGGCAAGGCACTAAGATGAAGATTCGGAACAACACGTCAGCTTCTAACCCGATGAATGTTGACAAAGCAACGATGTGCTTGGAGGGGGTGCCCGTCGATCTTGTATCCCATAGACCTCTCGACCTTTTCATGATGAGTGCTGAGAGTATTAGACAACCAAAGGCGAGATACACATCCCACATCCCCCAAAGCGGAAGTTGCCAAGAGACTGGCGTAGCGAAAAATGCCCCAAGCAGTATCAAGTAGAAGACCAATGGCAATCTGCATCTGGATCTGAAAACATGGCTTGAGATTAACGCGCCAATGGGCGCCCCGAGAGTAAAAAGGAACTCTGCGGCACCTCTCACATAAATAGAATGGCCCACAATGACTCCAATTAACGTTGAAAGAAAGCTTGTGTACGGTTCTAAAACAATGCCGTTTATAGGTTCAGCTATGAAGATCCAACTGAACCATACACCGGAAATATCTAGAAATGGTCCAGCTAGTGAGTCGCAAACTATGCTGAACGCTGCAAAAACTGCTACTAGCGAAACAAAGGGTGAGTTTTTCCACCTTCTCATTGAATCTGGTGATCATCTTAGTTCGAATTGATATATAATTCGTATCCAAATAAGAGAGAATTGAGAACCCTGTCGGTTACTGTATGAGATCTTAAGCCGCTGAGACTAGTTGGATGAAGAAGAGCACCAATGCAGCGATGGCCCCGACCGTGATCATCGCGAGACCGTAGAGCCAGCCGTTTTCCCTAGCAACCTTTCCTAAGTACGTTCCAAGTAGGAAAAGCGTGGCTAAGGATAGTGCGAGTGAAAGCATGTAAGCATTTGCTATAGTTAAGAATCCGAAGGAGACAAAGATGAATGGGACTAGGGAAACTAACGCTGTCAACATTGGAGACAGCCCATCAATGACAGCTACATAGAAGGTGACGAATTGGGCTGCTTCGTATTGGATTGGATCGACGTTGTTGTGCGTTCTTTCTTCCATCTCCTTGAGATGTCGGTCTCTCTCGGCCTTCTCAGCCATGTAGGCTCCAAAGAGACCCGAAACTCCCATTGCCAAACATGCTCCAAGACTTGGTAAAATGACCTTTTGTGGTTCAGAGAACCCAGCCAACCAAGAGCCTAAGATGATGCCAAAGACTGTCATGGCACCATCAAAACCATTCATGACAAAATATCTTCTCGCGATGCCAGTTGCCTTAGTGACTCTGAGGTAAACTCTAATCTTCTTGAACAACGATTCGAAAAGTCTACTCAACGGTTATCTCTACACCCTGAAAGGCGGAGTGTTATTGCCATGCTCGGTGTCAAGTAATTACTTGCCATAAGTGTTAATATAAAGCTTTGGTATTCAAGATAAATGTTCAGGGAATGATCTCATGACCATTATCAAGACTTTGGAAAAACTCTCCGACGCTTGCGGCGTGACTGGAAGAGAAGAAGAAGTAAGAGATCTGATGAAGAAATTCTTGAAATCCTGTGTTGACGAAGTCCGAGAGGACAAGCTTGGCAATGTTATTGGTATAAAGAAAGGAAAAAGGAAAGCTCCGAATGTCATGCTGGCGGCTCATATGGACGAGATAGGCTTGTTAGTCAAGACCATTTCGAAAGAAGGGTTCTTGCAGTTCGTGAAGATGGGAGGGATAGATGATCGCATCCTAATAGCCCAAAACGTGGTTGTGTACACTGAGAAGGGACAGTTACCTGGAGTAATCGGTTCCAAGCCGCCTCACATCCAGAAAGAAGAAGAACGCAAGAAGACCATTGAACATGACAAGCTCTTCATAGATGTCGGGGCAGTGAATCAGGAAGACGCCGTGAGGATGGGCGTGAAAATCGGAGATCCGGTTGGCTTTGATGTTAAGTTCTTCAGAGTTGGAAAAGATATCGTTGCGGGCAAGGCATTCGACGATCGTATCGGATGCGCAGTCATGGTTGAAGCGATGAAACGCCTGAAGAATAGGACATGTACAGTGTATGCTGTGGGAACCGTGCAGGAGGAAGTTGGCTTAAGAGGAGCAACTACGGCTGCCTTTGAAATCCATCCTGATGTAGGGATAGCCCTAGATGTTACTGTGGCTGGTGATGTGCCCGGCGTGAAGCCCGTTGAGGCGCCAATAAAAATGCGTAAAGGCCCTTCGATAACTGTGGCTGATCGGGGCTTGATAACGCATCCAAAAGTTCTACGGTTACTAGTAGAAGCGGCGAAGGAGAAGAAGATTCCTTATCAGCTTGAGACTGGTCTGCCAGGTTCTACTGACGCTGCTAGAATATCCTTGGCAAGAGAAGGTGTTCCCAGCGGGGTGATCTCTACGCCAACAAGGTATATACACAGTCCCTGCGCCATGCTCAGCTTGAATGACGCGGAAAACTCCGTGAAACTGACTATTGCTGCTATTCAGAAGATTCCTCAATACTTCTAGTTTTCTTTCTTCTCGGTACGTGCTCATCTACAAAGATTCTCCTGTCAGACTTCTTCAACTGAGCATTTGGTGAAGAGTGGCTTCACCATTGTTCTGAGTGTATGCATTCGGTTTTCTGGGGAAATTAAGGGCATTCGAATCTTACATGTATTTCAACACAGTATCATCGTATTCTTTCTCCAGTCTGTGCTTGTGCTTCAGTTCTTCTTCGGCCAGCTGGACGAACATCTTCCCGATCTGTCTGCCTCTGCATTTTCTGGCTAACTCTATGTACATGTCATGGGTCTCTTTTTCCCTCTTTCCAGCGTAGATAAGTATTTGTTGGTAATCTGCCTCAGGTGATAGGGTTGCGTCTTCAAGATAGTCTACAATCTTAAGGTCTTGAATCTTTGTGACTGGTTGACCGATTTCATTTATCTTCTTAGGATCTTTCATGGCTTCTTGAATCTTGTTTCTGTGTTTCTGCTCTTCTCTCACCAGTTCTTTGAGAAGTCTGATGGAACTTGAGCTCAAAGCTTTGGTTTGCGCAGAAGTGTAGAGTTCAATCGACTTCCTCTCCATGGATAGTGCGAGCTCTAGGGCTTTCCTTAAAGTCCATCTAGACAAGTTTATGCCTCATTTAAACTATCCCTACAAGAGCCGTATATAAGACTGGTGAGTTGGATCGAAGAAGCGGATTAGTCAAACATGTTAGATCTATCCACGTTTCGGCAACTTTCTCGAATATAAAAATGTTTAAAGCGATTTGCGACAACTCTAACACTCTAGCTGGTCGGAGTGACGTGAAAGATGCCCGTTGTAAAGGTGCACAGAAACATTCACCTTGTTGATCTTAAGGTGGCTGGAATCGAGAATTTCATAGCTAGCTATATCGTGAGGGGGAAAAGGCTGGCTATAGTTGAAGCAGGCCCTGCGTCCACGGCGCAGAACCTACTCGCCGGTTTGAACGAAGCATCTATTTCTCTGGAGGATGTAGCGTATATCGCCGTTTCCCATATTCATCTGGATCATTGCGGGGCTTCTGGAACCCTTCTGACAAGCTTGCCGAATGCAAAACTCATTGTCCACAAGCGAGGAGCGCCTCACGTAGCGAATCCAGACAGACTTTGGGCTCAAGCCAAACAGATTCTGGCATCCACAGCTGAGATTTATGGTGAGCCGAGCCCCGTGCCAAGAGACCGGATTATCATAGGAGTAGAAGGCATGACCTTTAACTTAGGAGAAGGTGTCCACCTGAACGTTGTAGAGACGCTTGGGCATGCCTCCCATCACCTCAGCTATTACGAAACTTCAAGCCAAGGAATATTCACCGGGGATGCTGCCGGCATCTATCTAAGCAGAATCGATACGATCGTACCCACCATACCGCCGCCATACCGACTAAACGTTGCCTCCAATGCCCTGCAGAAGCTGATGAGCCTTAACCCTACGTCGCTGTACTATACCCACTTCGGTAAGGCTGACAATGCAACTAAGAGACTCCAACTATATCTGAAACAGCTTGAGCTTTGGGCTGAGTCTGCAAAGCGAGGACTAGAGAAAGGTGAAGACTTGAACTCGATAAGGAGAAGAATACTTAGGAGTGACCCAGCACTCCAGAAGGCTGCTGAATACGTCAGAAAACACCCAATCCTCAGCAAGACTGTGTTGAATCACAGTATAAAGGGAATCATCAATTATGTGGAAAACATGAATTCGTCTATTTGAATAACCGACAGATCTGCGACAACAAGAAACTAGAAACACATCGATAATCTCATGCGAAACAACTGATGAGAACACGGGTTTTCCATCCAGAAAATATCGGCTTGCAGGTGAAAAAAGTGAAAGTGGGTTTGTTGGTGTTGTAGGCTTTTCACTACTTCTTATGCGTTTTTCTGTAGCGAGTGCCGTCAGGTCTTTCCCAGAGTTCCACTACTAACGTGTGCTTAGCGTTGGGGCTCTTCATTTGCCAAGATTTAACGAACTTGTCTTTTCCCATGATAATCACGGATCATCATATGTTCCACCATGAATATTTAACGTTTACCCTTGCGATTCTCGGGGTTAAATCCTGTCTATTAAGCAAGAATTGTTTTGCTTGGGCTTGCTCGACTTCTAATGTTGCTAAGATCTCGATAATAAGCAAAACTTTCAGCCACAGGCAGCGTTTCGCATAGATCTAGATCACACTCACATCGGCATATGGTTTCAGCGACTTCTGTTCACGCACACAGAGCGTCTGATATATCAGGCGGGCGTCTGCAGATCAGGAAGAACCATTAGAATTGGTTCTTGGCAAGCTCACAGAGAAACATAACCTTTAGAACATACAGTATTTAGGTAGAGATATCTCATTTGTATGCATTCAGTTCTGAAGTGATGCGGTCGCCGGGATTTGAACCCGGGTCGTCGGCGTGGGAGGCCGATGTCCTAGCCAAGCTGGACTACGACCGCAATGCAACTAGACAACAAAAAGACATAACTTCTCGAACTTTTTATCCATTACTCCACAGGAAGAGAGAAAATGGACCTTGCTAACCCAGAAACCCGCTTTTGGCAGGGAAGTGAAGCATGTGCTGAAGCAGCTATAGTCGCCGGTTGTCGTTTCTTCGCAGGCTATCCCATAACGCCTGCAAGCGAGATAGCTGAGCACCTTGCAGAAAGGTTACCGCAAGTGGGTGGAATAGCCATTCAGATGGAAGATGAGCTAGCCTCCATAGGAGCAATCATTGGCGCCAGCTTGGCTGGAGCTAAAGCAATGACTGCAACTTCAGGCCCTGGGTTTAGCCTGATGCAAGAGTTCATCGGATACGCATTCATGACTGAAACACCATGCGTAATAGTCAATGTGCAAAGGACTGGACCAAGTACAGGACAAGCCACAAAGTGTGGGCAAGGTGATGTGATGCAGTCCCGCTGGGGTACACATGGCGACTATTCAGCTATAGTCTTGTCTCCTAACTCTGTCGAAGAGATGTTCCGACTAACCGTCAGAGCTTTCAATCTCGCTGAAAAATACCGCACTCCAGTAGTCTTGCTTTCAGATAAGATTGTCACTCATATGAGGGAACAAGTCAATTCACCATCATTGAAGGATATTTGCCTTGTCAATCGCAGGAAACCCAGAATCGGAGAAAAAGCGTTTTTTGGCCAAGCGGATGTTCCCCCTATGCCTTTGTTAGGAGAAGGATTCAACGTTGTAGTCACTGGTTCTACGCACAACGAATATGGAATAAGATACACGGCTGACCCAGTTGTACACAGAGGCCTCGTAACAAGGCTTAACAGAAAAATAGATGGCAACAAAAGTAAGATCGTAGATTTCGAAGCCCACAACCTTCGACATTGTCAGGTTGGCATCGTATCTTACGGCTGTACATCTCGTGCAGTTCATGAAGCAATAGAAAAAGCGAAAATCAGGGGAACAAGAGCAGGTCACATTAGGCTCAGAACCTTGTGGCCCTTCCCTAACGAAATTATCAAAGAAATGGCTGAAGAGGCTGAAAAAATAATCGTTCCAGAGATGAATCTGGGACAGGTCTCCCGCGAAGTAGAGAGGGCAGCTGGTGGATTGTCAGAAGTGATCTCTATGAACAAGATCGGAGGTGGAGAATTGATCACACCTGAAGAACTACTGAAGAGAATCTTGAAGGAGGCAAGGAGAGACGATTGAAGATTTTCAGGTCAGACATTATCTCAGAGACCTGACGCTTCCGTTCTGTGCTGGTTGTGGAATCTTTGCCATTACGGACACCTTTCTCAGAGCAATACACGAACTGGGGCATGAAGACCTTAGCAGTTTCGTCTTCTGTAGCGGCATAGGCTGCTCGTCATGGATTCCTTCGCCTTACTTCAAGGCAGACTCTATACATACTCCGCATGGCAGAAGTTTACCGGTTGCCACAGGAATAAAGCTGTTTAATCCTGGCTTGGAAGTCGTGATTTTCGGTGGGGATGGTGACATGGTAGGCATAGGTACTAACCATTTTATACATGCGGCTAGGAGAAACTTGGACGTTCTAGCAATAATGGTTAATAACATGATCTATGGTATGACAGGTGGTCAGGTTGCACCCACGACCCCGTTCGGGACAAAGACAACGACAACTCCTTATGGAAGCTTCGAACAGCCGTTGGACGCGGCCAAGCTAGCAGTTGTAGCTGGAGCATCATATTCTGCCCGGTGGACGACAGCGCACATCGTTGAGCTGAAAGAGTCAATAAAGAATGCTCTTCAGATGAACGGATTTAGATTCCTCGAAGTCCTAAGTCAGTGCCCTACAGCCTATGGAAGGATGGCAGGATTTAGGAATGCTGGAGAAATGCTGAGATGGTTCAAGAAAAATGCTGTTACACTCAAGCAAGCAGCAAAGATGCGTGAGGAAGAGCTGGAAGGAAGAACAATCATCGGGGAATTCCAACAACGCGATCGCCCAAGCATTGTAGAAAATGTTTACGCAGCAATCAAGGAGGCCCAAGCTAATGCAAAAAAAGATCGAGATTAGAATAAGCGGACTTGGCGGACAAGGCGTTGTTCTAGCTGGTCAAATCTTAGGAAAAGCAGCAGTCTATTCTGGAAAGAACACTGTACAGACCCAGAGCTATGGAGCCGAAGCCAGAGGAAGCGCTGCCAAGAGCGAAGTGATAATCTCTGAAGGAAAGATAGGCTTTCCTGCAGTTAGAAGATGCGACGTACTCATTGTAATGAGCCAACAAGCACTCGCTCAACACGTTAAGGACGTAAGGAGAGACGGCGTCCTGCTAATCGAGAACACGGCCTCGAAAAGCGTTTCGAGGATCAAAGCCAAGATATTCAGAATCCCCGCTATCGAGAAGTCGAAGGAGAAATTCGGGAAGGCGCTCTATGCCAACATGGTAATGTTGGGAGCATTGGTCAAAATTATGAAGCCAGTCAACGATGAGGCTATGGAAAAAGCCATAAAAGACAGCTTCTCAAGGAAAGCTGCTATTGTTAACATAGAAGCTTATAGACTGGGAAAAAAGCTGATCGGTGATTATGCGGTCTTATCGTAAAACCTGCATTTCCTGTCTTCAACGTAACGATATCCCTCATGAAACTCGCAGGGAGACTGATTGACAAACCTGAATGTCCAATCACGCAGCAACCGTTCTAGAAGCTTTATCTCCTCTTCAATCTCTCCTGTCTCCTGTTCAAACCTGTCCTTCTCTTCCCCAACCAAACCAAGAATGAACCGGGCATCATGCTCTTGTAATAGAACCCTCATCAGTTTTCAACCCTTAA
>CAYGAG010000032.1:0-500 GCA_964347765.1 uncultured Candidatus Bathyarchaeia archaeon | reverse complement strand
AACCCTTAAGCCACAAGCCACAAGGCGATAACATGAGCTACAGTAGTACTCGCAACGCCTGTTTTTTCCACAAGCGCCTTTCAAATGGCGAAACACAGGGTCACCAGGCTCAATTATGCGGTCACAGTTTTGAGCTGCACACTTTAACGCTTTCTGACCTGTCCTACGCAAGACTCGCGCAGCCTGTTGCTTTCTTAGCTCAATCATTTTCCAAGAAGGCACGATTATAACTCCTTATATGTCTAATCTTGACATATCTAGATAAAAAAGTTTAGGCTCAACCTAAAATTACTACCCAGGTAGTGAAGTTAGTCAAGCTGTGACAATTTTTTGCCCGATGAATGCTAGGAAGAAGCCGGCCAACACCTGCAGCAAAAGCGCAGCGAAATTGTTGACATTTATGGTTGATTGCAGAAGCACGTAGAGAATAATAATTATACCCAGACCTGTCAGGATGTAGCCGAACAACTGTTTAGGTTGCCTAGTTATCTCAACCATTT
>CAYGAG010000031.1:0-20894 GCA_964347765.1 uncultured Candidatus Bathyarchaeia archaeon | reverse complement strand
AGGACGGGACGTCGTTGACAGCAGCTGACGTTGAGTTCACTTTCGTAGATCTAGATGACATGCTCGAAGATCTAGGCTATCCCCCTCCATATTGGCAAAACAACGTAGATAACACATTAGACCTCAAGATATTCGACGCATACAACTTCGAAATACTGTTTGATGTCAAGAGCTACTGGATGTTATCCAACATCGGCGGCTTACCAATACTTCCCAAACACATTTGGAAACCAATCGTGGAGGCAGGGGATCCAACTGGATTCGCACCTGATCCTAACCTAATCGGCAATGACCGTGGAGACTCAAAGAATACTTGCAAGAAGCAGAACCGGGTCACGTCTTGATGCTTGCAAACAAGCCGAACAGCACAGTTCAAACAAACATGCCAGGAAGCGAACCGATAACATCGACAAACGGCTACTTCCAATATTACCCAGTCTATGAAGACATACATTTCAAGCCGCCGTATGAATACAGGCACAAAATTCCGCCAGAAGACAGAAGCGTAGAATTCAAAGTCACACTAGAAAACCTGATCCAAGGACATGTGATCGTCGAGAACATCACGGATGTCAGCTTGGCCAGCCCAATTGGAAGTGAATGGAATGAAACTTGGCCAATACCATCAGTATTGTATGCGTGTGTAGACTGGATAGATAACGGAGATACAATTCTGAGCCCATATGACATCATCGGTTTAGCCCCAATCTTTGAACTGACAGAATGGTATCATGTCGAAGACATGCTGTGGGAAACAGATCCAATAAGCCCAGAATGGAGTGGAGTGTTTGTCCTTGAGTTGAGACCTGTAGTGCTCGTGAACAAATTCCTGTACATAGACGGTTTGTTGGAAGAACCAATCCCTGTTTACCTGATACCTGAAATACCCCATGAACAACAACGACTTATCCAAGTCTCAGTAGGTCTGCACACCGTAAAAGTAGAAGCTCACTTAAAGGAGCCCAACTGGGATTCTTGGAAGCTATATCGTAAGTGGGTCAACTACACATTTATCTTCTGGGTAACTATCCGTGAGGACATTGTCGGCAGCACACTCTATGATGACATAGGCTTTCCAGACTATCCATACAAGATTCAACTGCCCTCACCAGACTTCAGGGTCGACATGAGAGACATTGGTTATGTAGCTAGTGCCTTCGGCAGCTATCCGGGACATGAAAGATGGCTCCCCTTGCTGACATCAGCTGTGAATACAGGATAGACATGAGAGATGTCGGGGCAATCGCAAGGGAATTTGGCTGGCACGGTTGAAAGAAGGAGTTCTGACAGGCCTTAACTCCCCTTTTTTCTCAGTTCTTATCTTGATTCGTGTATGAACGTATTGAGATCTGCTAGTGGTGCTTGGGTGTTAAACTTGTGCAGGGCTGAGTGTGCGGACTTACTGTCACCGACATAGTGGTATCCGTTATGCTGATGTTTCTTGGGTCAAAATACGTAGTCTAGGGCTTATCATAAACTTAAAATAATCGAATGGACAGTTGTGTAACCGAATTCACCAAAACATGAGTAATTTGGAGAAAAAAGGAGGAAAAGGAATGAGCAAATCAGATAAGCCGCACTTAAACTTAGTTATCATGGGCCATGTAGATCATGGAAAGTCAACGACGACAGGTCACATGCTGTACAAGGCCGGGGCCATTGATGCTAGGACTATAAAGGCCTTTGAAGAGGAAGCTGAGAAACTGGGCAAAGAGACCTTCAAGTTCGCCTGGGTCCTAGACAACCTGAAAGAAGAGCGGGAGAGAGGATTGACAATCGATCTCCGGTTCCTCAAGTTTGAAACAAAGAAGTTCTACTTCACAATCATCGATGCGCCGGGACACAGAGACTTCGTCAAGAACATGATTACAGGAGCAAGCCAAGCCGACGGCGCCATACTCTTCGTCTCTGCCAAACGCGGCGAGTTCGAAGCTGGCATCGGGGCAGGAGGACAGACAAGAGAGCACGCTTTCTTAGCCTTCACACTCGGCGTAAACCAATTGGTTGTAGCAGTGAACAAGATGGATGACGTTTCAGTGAACTGGGGCGAAGAAAGATACACTGAGATAAAGAACGAGGTCTCCAGAATGCTAAAGACAGTCGGCTACAAAATCGAAAAAATCCCGTTTGTTCCTACTTCAGGATGGACCGGTGACAGCCTCGTCGAAAAAAGCGACAAAATGCCTTGGTACAAAGGGCCATCACTTATCGACGCACTGGACACGTTTGAGCTGCCACCCAAACCCTTGGACAAGCCTCTCCGGTTGCCAATTCAAGACGTCTACACCATCACAGGCGTAGGAACCGTTCCCGTGGGCAGAGTTGAGACAGGTATCCTCAAGGCAGGAGAAGAAGTCATCTTCATGCCCTCCGGCAGTAAGGGTGAAGTGAAGTCGCTGGAAATGCACCATACAACTATTCCAAAGGCAGAACCAGGCGACAACATCGGATTCAACGTAAGGGGCTTGGCAAAGACGGATATTCACCGGGGAGATGTTGCAGGCCATGTTTCTGATCCGCCGACAGTGGCGAAGGAGTTCATAGGACAGATAATCGTAATCTACCATCCCACAGCTGTCGCCGCCGGATACACGCCAGTATTCCACTATCACACAGGACAAGTTGCCTGCAGATTCACGGAACTATTGAAGAAGATTGACCCCCGTTCAGGGCAGGTTGTAGAGGAAAACCCAGCCTTTCTAAAGACGGGAGATGCCGCCATAGTGAAAGTCGAACCTCTCCATCCGATATCAGTTGAAGCCTATACAGATTTTTCAGAACTCGGCAGATTCGCAATCAGAGACATGGGCACTACAGTAGCCGCAGGAATCGTCAAAGAAATAACAAAGAAAGGACCATAACTCCTCGATCCCATCCTTTTTATGCCCACAATACGTTTTTTTGCAGGAACAAGTTGGATTTCTATTCGTTTCACCCTTCTCTTCTATCTAACTTCTCATAACAATTCTAGTCTCCTGGATACACAATCCTCTCTATTCAGTGAGTAATCAGGGTGATCTAATAGTGACAACTGTTCATTCTCATCTACGCTCCGTCGGAACTGTACAGCCTTCCAGAATAGAAGAATCTTCCTGAAGATTTAAAACGTAATCAAGATATTTATTCTATATAGGAGACAGTAGAGGGACTTTTACGATAACGAAAGCCAAAGTAAGAATCTTTCTTGCATTTTTGATCCTGAACACGTTTTTATCTGCTTTCAACGTTCTACAGGCTGGCACAAACCTTCCGCCTATTCCGAGTGTGCATTCAACACAGTATCCTTGGTCCATGTTCCGTCACGATCCAAGCCATACAGGATACACCGAAAGCTCAGGTCCGAACACGAATCTGACACAATGGAGTTTTGAGACTGATGGTGAGGTGGAGTCTTCTCCTGCTGTTGTTGGTGGTAGAGTCTTTGTTGGATCAGAAGATGGAAATATCTACTGCTTAGATGCCGCAACCGGAGCCTACATTTGGAGTTTTGAGACTGATGATCAGGTGGAGTCTTCTCCTGCTGTTGTTGGTGGTAGAGTCTTTGTTGGATCAGAAGACGATAAGGTCTACTGTTTGAATGCTTCTAGTGGGGTTTTGGTTTGGAGTTATCGGACTGGTGGCAATGTTCGGTCTTCTCCTGCATTGGTTGGTGGGCGAGTTTTTGTAGGGTCATATGATGGTAAGGTTTACTGTTTGAACGCTACGACTGGAGCTTATGTTTGGAGTTATGGAACTGGTCGTCGAATATTTTCTTCTCCTGCTGTTGTTGGTGGTAGAGTCTTTGTTGGATCATATGATGGTAAGGTCTACTGTTTGAATGCTTCTAGTGGGGTTTTGGTTTGGAGTTATCGGACTGGTGGCAATGTTCGGTCTTCTCCTGCATTGGTTGGTGGGCGAGTTTTTGTAGGGTCATATGATGGTAAGGTTTACTGTTTGAACGCTACGACTGGAGCTTATGTTTGGAGTTATGGAACTGGTCGTCGAATATTTTCTTCTCCTGCTGTTGTTGGTGGTAGAGTCTTTGTTGGATCGTTAGATAGCATTGTATACTGTTTGAACGCGACTACTGGGATGCTTGTGTGGAGTTTCAGAACTGGAGATGGTGTAGAGTCTTCTCCTGCTGTTGCTGATGGTAGAGTCTTTGTTGGATCAGAAGACGGGAAACTCTACTGTTTGAACGCGACTACTGGGATGCTTGTGTGGAGTTTCAGAACTGGAGATGGTGTAGAGTCTTCTCCTGCTGTTGCTGATGGTATGGTATTCGTTGGCTCGACTGATGACAGAATATATGGTTTTGGAAATATCATCAGAGTTCCAGAAGATTATCCAACGGTGCAAGAGGCTATTGACGTTGCGAGTCCAGGCGCCACTATACTGATTGCTCCAGGTCTGTATCATGAGTATCTGATAGTGGACAAACCCTTAACGATCTATGGTATGAAAGGAAGCAGCGCAGACTTCGATGGTGGCGGATCAGGAATCGCTGTTGTCTTGCTTCCTGAAGCATCAGGGACAACCATTACAGGAATCACGATAACAAACTATGAACAGGGAATTCTCATCAACGACGCTGATGATTGTGTGATCTACAACAACATGATGACAGGAAACATCATAGGGATCAACTCAACGGATTATTCAACTGGAAACCTGATCTATGCAAACACAATTTCAGAGAACGAGATTGGCATCAACATGTCAGGCTCCAATGGCAACGCAATCTACCATAACAGCTTCATAAACAACGATGCTCAAGCCGTCACTTCAACATCCATAAATGCGTGGGACAACGGTTACCCAGAAGGCGGAAACTACTGGAGCACCCACATAAGCGCAGATTCATTGAACGGTCCAAGCCAAGACCAACCAGGCAGCGATGGAATTCTTGACACTCAGTACGAAGTCGGTCCGAACAATGTAGATGAGTATCCTCTCGCCAAACCTTTCAGCTTCCACGATGTGGGAATAGCTAGTACTGCGTCATCAAAAACAGTTGTCGGACAGGGCTTGGCTCTCAGCATAGATACCAAGATCCTGAACTATGGTCTATACAGTGAGACTTTCACAATATCAATCTGTCTAAACTCATATGTCCTAGCGACACAGACAATGACCTTGACAGAGAGAAACTCCACAACAGTCAGTTTTGAAATTGACACTTCTACACTGGCAAAAGGCAACTATACGATAGTGGCTGAAGCCACAGCTGTACCGTCCGAGAATGACACAACAGACAACCTATTGACAGATGGCTGGATCATAATAGCGATAATAGGAGATGTAACTGGTCCGGATGGCTGGCCTGATGGAAAATGCGACATGCGAGACATCGGAGTAGTCGCCAAGCTCTTCGGCAAAGATCACTCAGACTTAGAATACGATCCGAACAAAGATGTTGTCTACGACTTAAAGATAGATATGCGCGACATAGGCACAGTCGCCAAAAGATTTGGGGAGATAGATCCCTGATTCAATCAGACAATCATAGAAAACGTTGGCATACTACATTTGGTCATCAACCATCTCTCAGCTTCACCTCACTAGACACTACTTGTTCTACTCAAATTGTATGAGTAAGCCCGCGCGAAAACATTATTACGGAAAGTCAATACATCGCATACTCAGAGGTTTGGTTGATGGTAACCGGATTAAAGATTAGAGTGCTCACTGAAAACGATTTGGATGCTGTGGTGGAAATCGACAGAAAGATCTTGGGCAAATCAAGACGAGACTACTGGAAAAGGAAAATCGGATACGCTGACATCCATCCTAGACCTGCCTTGGCCGCAGAAATAAAGGGAAGGGTCGTTGGATTCATACTTGGATACGTGAGCGGATGGGAATTTGGAGTGCCAGACACTGTTGGATGGATCGACACAATAGGTGTAGACCCAGAACATCAAAACGAAGGTATAGGAGAAACCCTCTTCAACAAGCTGATTGAGAGCTTCAAACGAACGGGAAAAGAGGCCCAGCCGGAAGCCAAGGAGACTCCAATAGAAGGCGTCAATGTTGTCTACACCTTAGTAAGATGGAACGACTGGAACCTCCTCAGATTCTTTGAAAAGATGGGGTTCAAAAAGGGCGATATGACCAGCCTAGAACTGAAAATACGCTAAAAGCAGTAAGGCTCCACGTACGCATGAAAACGGCGTGGCAAATCAAGTGATGCGCAAAAAATAAGACATGAGGCATGCCACAATAGCGCGCGAGCTAAAGGATGATGAGCGAATATACGGACCTATCGTTCTTGGATATCCCAAGGACGAGGACACACTCGAATTCGTACAGTCGAAGAAAAAAGAACCCATGATTAAATGGATCTCGCAGTCAACCTGATTTGCCGCACTCGCGCTACATTGATTACAACAAGTCTTAATTGTTTATCTTATACGTTGCAATTATATGAGTGAGAAGCGAATAGCATCTTATGACGAAACCTCCATATGTGAGTCATGTGCATGTCTGGAACTGAAACTCTTATCCCTTACGTGAAGGAGGCGGAAAATAACGAACAACCAACGATCATCATCGACAGTCGTGAAGCTAACACTGCTGCTAAAATTGTCAAAGGACTAAGAGAACAGGGCGCCGCTGTAGCAATAAGAACCCTCGAAAAAGGCGATTACATCATATCTGATAAGTGTGCCGTGGAGAGAAAGACGGTCAAAGACTTTGTCTATACCCTTACACGGCGTCATCTCTTCGATCAGCTATTCACGCTGAGAGACGCATATCCACAGGCTCTAATCCTGCTGGAAGGCTATTTGCCTGTGATCTACAAATATAGCCGAATCAGACCTGCTTCTGTCTGGGGAGCTATGTTCAACCTAGCCAAGAACGGAGTTGCCATGATCAACACTACTTCCTACAAAGAGACAATAGACTTCTTGTATGTTGCTGCCCGTCAAGAACAATTCGTGGAGAAGAGAGTTCCTGCAGTTCACCCTGTCAAAAAGTGTGAATCTACATCAGATGCTCAAATCTTTTTCATGGCCAGCCTGCCCAACATCGGCAGAGAGAAAGCAACTGCAATCTTGAAATCTTACGGAAACCCCTTGAGTGCATTTTCAAACGTGGATGATTGGCCTAAAACTGTCCATGGTCTCGGACCGACAATAGCTGGCAGGGCTAAAGAGGTACTGACAACTTCCTTCGAGGAGTGAAAAGGTTTGGATGTCAAGATCGCCCCCACCCGAAATGTCAGAGTATTAGGCTTAGACAAACGTTCAACAAAGGATCTAGCTTGGTGCGCAGCTACTTATGGAATGAATAGACTTCAGTGGATCAACGGGTATCTCTTCTGCCTAGAAGTATACGAGAAATCCTTGGAACATGAGATCAAGACCAACGAATTCCCGATAAGCCATGTCTGCTACGCTGAATTCCCCAGATACGAGAAGATCTACGAAGTTGACAAGAGCTTCCAGATTCCGATAGTAGACGTTTCTGACATGGGGATATTCAAGGCCTTACTGAAAGCAGTTCTTGATGACGAGGAAGACCGTACAAAGGAAACAGCTGAAGAGACTTGAGTTCCTTTGTTGCATCTTCATAGCCAAGCTCAAAAACTCTCCTATTGACATTACGTATCTCGACAGCACAGCCTCTCTGACAACAGTTTCGAGCAAGCGTTTGAATTATCGATAATCTCAGCAGTCATTCCCGGCGGCATAGATTTATTATTGATCAAAGACAAGTGATTGACTGAAGCAAGCCTAAAGGCATGAGCATGGACATAACAGATATCTTCATTTGGACGAGTGTGTGGCTATCAGAGAAATGTCTAAAAGGAAAATGGCTTTTCTAAATTTGATGAGAGTAAGATAATGAAAGAAATCCTCCCAGTGCAAATCAAGTTTGGGTATGAAAGTGCTCCGTATCCTTGGCAGATCATAAGCGATCTTGCAGTATACGTTGAGGAGCAAGGCTTCGACTCTTTTTGGATGCCTGACCACACGGTGGGTTTTGGGATACGGAGATGGGATTCCCTAGAAGCTTGGACTGTGCTATCTGCAATTGCATTGCGAACGAAACGCATTCTTCTTGGTACGTGTGTAAGCGATACTTACAGACATCACCCAGCAGTTCTTGCCCAGATGGCCGCAACCTGCGACATCATTTCACGCGGTCGAGCTATTCTTGGAATAGGCATAGGAGAAGCTATGAATCTAAATCCCTATGGAATATCATGGAACAAGCCAGTCTCACGAACTATCGAAGCCCTCAAGATCATAAAAAGACTTTGGACAGAAGACGTTGTTACTCATGAAGGACAATTCTACAGACTAGAAGGAGCCTTTCTTCAGCCAAAGCCATTTCAAAAGCCTCATGTTCCTATATTCGTGGCTGGAAACTCGCCAAGAACCATGAGAATGGCCGCCGAATACGGGGATGGTTGGGTTCCTGCGTCTACACAGCCTGACGAATATGCTGAGAAGCTCAAATACGTCTTTGAAGAAGCGAGTAGAGCTGGAAGGTTCTGGGATGGGAGGGGATGGGATAATCCTCCAGAGATAGAACCTGCATTATTCGTTTATGTAGTTGTGGCTGATGATTTTGATACTGCGCGGAAGCTTGTTCTGTTGCCTGCGAAGCTCTATTTGCTGTCAAGACCGAGGATAATAGAGCGCCTTGGTTATCCTGTTCCGACAAAAGAATTTGAGATGACTTCCAGTCTTGTATTTAACCCTGAGGTTTCCAAGCGTCTTCTGGAAGTAGCTCAAGCATTGCCTGATGAGGTGGTTGACGAATCACCTGTCATATTTGGTGCTCCTGATGATGTTATTGGAAGGATAGAAGAATATGTGAAGGCTGGCGTTCGTCACTTCATTTCGCCTTTCTTTGTTTCACCTAAGCTGATGACGGAAACCTGCAAGCTCTTTGCAGAAAAAGTAATAGCCTATTTTAGAGAAAGGAAATAGATTAAAACATCAAGTTCAATAGACTTTGGTGAAGTGGGATCATCAATGAGGAAAGCTGCTATTATCGGAGTGGGACAAACAAAATTTGGCAGAAGACCTGACGCATCCATTCGAGAAATCGCCTTTGAAGCATTCAGGGAGACCGTGGAAGACGCTGACATCACAAGCAAGGAGATTCAAGCCTCCATAATATGTTCTGCCACACATTATGACAAACAAAGAACTCCTGCCGGTGTAATAGCCGAATACCTCGGCTTAAACCCCCAACCAACATTCAACGTAGAAGCCGTTTGCGCTTCAAGCGGCGTAGGACTGCGAATCGGCTGGTCTTTTATTGCCTCTGGCTTACATGATGTTGTAGCTATTGTTGGCTTTCAAAAGATGACTGAATTGAGTTCAGCGGAAGTCCAAGAAGTGATGGGGCGATCGGGCGACGTGATGTGGGAGTCACCTTTTGGAACCACAATGCCTGCGTATTTTGCTCTATACGCTAAATCCCACATGCAGAAATTCGGAACAACCGAAGAGCAGCTGGCAAAAGTAGCAGTGAAAAATCATTTCTATGCAACCAAGAACCCAAAGGCAATGTTCCAGAAAGAGATTACCTCTAATGACGTTCTAGGATCAAGAATGATTGCCAGTCCGTTGAAACGATACGATTGCTGCGCCAATTCTGATGGTGCTGCGTGTATAATACTGGCAAGTGAAGAAGTGGCTAGAAAGATTACGGACACACCAGTTTGGGTTGCCGGGCTAGGACTTGCGTCAAGCCCAATGACTCTGACAAGCAGGGATACTTCATACAATTCTTTTGGCTGCACGGTTGAAGCTGCTAAACAAGCCTACAAAATGTCAGGGATCGGACCGAATGATATCGATGTGGCTGAAGTCCACGACTGCTTCACTATAACAGAGATCATAAATTATGAAGACCTGGGCTTCTGTGAGAGAGGCCAAGGAGGTAAACTCGCCGAGGAAGGACAAACCTATCTAGGCGGCAAGATACCAGTAAACATCGACGGTGGTCTATTAGCCAAGGGACACCCTGTTGGAGCAACGGGAGCCTCTCAGATCAGAACACTTGTGAAACAACTAAGAGGTGAAGCGGGTGATACTCAAGTGAAAGGAGCAAAAATTGGGCTAGCCCACAATCTTGGTGGAATAGGCATGTACTGTGCTGTAACTGTACTCAGAACCTGAGGTGTAGAAATTGAGCTTCGCAAAATTCGGGAAAATGAGCTATGTGTCGGAAACAAAGCTACAAGAATTCCAAAAAAATCTTGAAGCAGGCAAGATAATGGGAACCAGATGCAGTAAGTGTGGGAAACTGTACTTTCCGCCTCGAGCTGACTGCGATTGCATGACAGGTGAAATGGAATGGGTAGAACTGGGCGGCAACTGCAAGCTGGTGACGTTTTCTACTCTTTATTTCGCGCCTGCAAGCTTCCGATACGAGGTTCCCTATACTTTAGGGGTGGCACAATTTCACGAGGGTCCTACAGTGTTAGCTCCTCTAAGCAAGGAAGTCAGGGAAGACGAGATAAATATAGGTATGAGCTTGAAGCTTGTTCCTGTCGAGCTTATGGGCGGAAAAATGATCTATGAACTAAGAAAGCCCGAGAGCCAAAATCTAGCCCACAAATGACAGTTGTTTCGCATTGACTTTGCCAACCGAAACAATCAACCTCCTTCAGAAGATTGTGGGAGCAGCAAACGTTCTAACGGACGTTGAAGATCTTTACGTATATTCTTTCGAGGAAATCTATCGAGAACGACGTATACCTAGGCTAAATGGAGTCGTCAGAACAAAGTCTCCAGAAGAAACTAAAAAAGTTATGAGATTGGCTGATGAAGAGGAATTTATCGTTGCACGACGAGGAAAGACTATCAGTTTGAAGAAGGCCTCCAAGCCAATAGTGGTGCTAGATGATTCCAAACTGTTCGATCTCAAGCCTTTTAAAGAACTAGGAAAAGCGTCAGTAGAAAACATCAACGAATTTCGGAAAACGGAAAGCGGCACTTTGAAAAAGCTTGCTCTTGCCCAGAAACTACTGTTTCTCAATAGGTCAACAACAAAATGCGAAGAATGTGATACATGTAGCAGCTATTGCACTGTAGCCTCGTCTTCTAATAATATTGAAACGTGGTCAGCAAAAGGAAGACTGCTCTTGATAAGAGCTCTGTCAAGAGAAGAGTTATCCATTTCTCCGAAGATCGTTGACGTCCTGTATACTTGTAGTACCTGTGGACTTTGTTTTGCCGAATGCCTACAACGTTCAGAGTTTCAGGAAGCTATCATAGCTGCTCGCCGACAAGTTGTGCTTGAAGGTTTTGCTCCAAAGATCTTCAAGGCTGCTGCTGAGAACATACTGAAAGTTGGAGATCCAGGCGGGGCAACTCTTCAGAAGCGGCGTCTTTCTCGGTTGAAAATGGCTTCGAAACCGCGCTCTGAGAAGAAGGCTAATGTTCTTTACTGGGTTGGTTGCACTGTGGCTGCACGCACCCCTAAGACGGCTGAAGCAGTTACAAACATCCTGAATCGTGGTGAAGTTGATTTTACTTTTCTCGGCGAAAAGGAAGGATGTTGCGGTTACGTTTTGTTGGCATCGGGCTTGTGGGATGAGGCAAAGAGGAATGCGATTAATCTCATTGACAAAATGGAAGAGACGAGAGCAGAGTTGATCGTTACATCTTGTGCAGGCTGCTATTACACGTTTTCAAAGCTTTTTCCAGAAATGCTAGACGTTGATCTACAGCTTGACGTGATTCACGTATCAGAATTCATGGAAGAATTGTTGGGAGAAGGACGGCTTGAATTCCAAAGCATTAATAGAACAGTCACCTACCACGATCCATGTTCCTTAGGTCGCCACGCAAATGTGTACGATGCTCCACGAAACGTGTTGGGCAAGATTCCAGACCTTAAATTTGTCGAGATGCCCTTGAGCAAGAGCCGCTCCCGTTGTTGCGGAGGGGGCGGCGGGCTTTGGTCGTATAGTAATACTGCTAGCATAAATTCCGCGTCTGCCCGGTTGGAAAAAGATGTGGTTCCACTCAACGTAAATGCTCTAGCAACAGCATGTCCAACGTGTCAGATGAATCTAAGATATGCATCGATCAGAAAGTCAATCCCGATCAAAATCTGTGACTTCGCAGAGATTGCCGAGGTCGCTTTGTAAAAGACTTGTTCCTAGATTGTAGTTACCATTTTTTTCAGAAGGTCGGAGAATCTTTCGGCTGCTGATCTTCGTTTTCGTGTATTCAGTGTGGATGCGTCAACATACTGCAGGGCCGCTGGTTGACAAAACTTGACACAGACTGGTTCACCGCCACACAGATTGCATTTGATTATCTTCTTGGTTCTATCATCCACTCCGATACTTCCAAAGGGGCAGAATTGCACGCACAACCTACATCCAACACATAACTCATCATCAATAACTACAGCTTGCGTTTCAGAATCCCGTTTTATGGCATGCATGGGACAAACAGTTTCACAAATCGGTGTGTCGCATTGTTGGCAAACCATCGGGATATAGACCCCTTCATTTTCCCACTTTGTCACGCGGATTCTCGCTGTTTCAGGCGTGCAAGTTTTTTCATTATACATTGAACATGCCGTTTCGCAGAGTCTGCAGCCTGTGCATTTCTCAGGATCGATGGCTAACATTTTCTGCAAGTCAGGCCACCTCATGCAAGATTCGATGGCTCTTTGTCGAGACTCAGCTTTTTCAACGTTTCCGCTGTAGGAATGCCATCGTTATCCCAACCATGAAGTTCATAATATTCGTCTAGCATCATGTTGAACTTTTCTCTATCAATTTTCTTGTCTCTGGCTACAGGCAGTCCAATGGGTGTAGGCTCCTTGAAGTAACGTTCGGGTAGGTTGTCGTCTTTCCTTGAAAAACCTTCACGTAGGTTAAACAATCTTTCAATAGTGTAGATTCTTTCTCCAATTTCCATTAACTGGGCCTTTGAAATTTCCATTCCAGTGGCTAGTTGAACAAGCTTCGAGAACTCTTTCCACTTAGGAGCGTGTAACGCGCAGAAAACGGTTTGGAACTTGCATATTCCAATGGAGTCCGTAACGGCGTAGAGTCGTTCTTGCCACCAAACCATTCTGCTTTTTCCATCATAAGAATTGTAATCTGTGTCCACAGGACCCCCATATACTTCTTTCAGAAGATCTTCTGGCAAGGCATACATGTCTATTGCAGGACGGCTTCGCAGGTGGTCGGCACCCCTTGTGGAGGTTGCGATGCCCAAAGCAAAGCTTGGTGTTGGGCGCTCGTCTGAATGAAGGTTGCTCATTCCCTTTACTTGAATCGCATAGTACTCAGAACCATTGCCTATTTTTGCTATTGCTTTTCCAAAACCGTCTGCCAGAGTGTTTCCAAGTCCTTTCCGATAGGCGATTCTATGTATCATTTCATACAAGGCTTCTTCGTCGCCCCATTCCAGCTTCAGTCCGTCGGTTATTTCGTCGTTGAGTACTCCTTTTTGATAAAGCTCCATGGCCCATGCAATCAGCCCTCCTGTCTCTAGAGTGTCAAGACCATACTTGTTAACTAGGTGGTTAGCCACTAGGATTGTTTCCATTCTCTTGCAGTCAACCATTGTACCAAAGGCTCCCAGCGATGTGTATTCTGGGCCTTCTCCGTAAAGCGGTGCGTATGGGCCTTCTCTAAGTACGTAGCGGTGCCGGCAGTGAACAGCGCATCCATAGCATCCTGAAGTGCCGATGGAGTAACGGTCTATGTTCTCAGGCTCTAAGTCCTGACCTTCCTCCAGCCGATTGAGTTGAAAGTTTCTTGTTCTGATTAAGCCAGTGGTATTTGTGTTGCTGTAAATGATCATTGTGCCCCACCGTGATTGTGCTTTCGACCAACGGGTACTTGTGATCATCTCGTTCATTTGCCTGCAATACTCGAGAAGTTTATCAGGATGGGCAAACTCGAGGGGAATTGTACCTCTAGCAGCAATAGCCTTAAGATTCTTTGAACCCATCACACAGCCCATTCCAGTTCTTCCAGCAGAGTTTTTCATTCCAGTTAGCACGTTGGCGAATCTAACCAAGTTTTCACCAGCAACGCCGATAACTAAGGATTTCACGTTTTCATCATCTTCGTCCTCTCTTATGATTGCCTGCGTTTCAAAAGTGTCTTTACCCCAGAGATGCGAAGCTTCCTTGATCTCGATTTCATTGTTCTTCACTAGAAGATAAACGGGTCTGTCGGCTTTTCCTGTGATTACAAGGTGGTCAAAGCCCGCGAATCTTAGTTCGGGTGCAAAGAAGCCACCTATGTTAGAGTCGCCAACAGCTCCGGTGAGGGGAGACTTGGCTGCTATATCGCATCGTCCTGAACCCAAACAAGGGATTCCTCCCAACAGCCCTGCCCCAACGAATAACGTATTTTCAGGGCTCAACGGGTCGACTTTCGGCTTCAAATGGTTGTAGAGCATATACATGTCAATGCCTCTGCCTCCTAAGTACAAGGTTCGCACTTTCTTGGGCACAGTTTTCTGAGAAATTTCGTCTGTTGACAGATTAATGTACGCTATTTTCCTTCTCCAGACCATCTTCATCGCCTAAACGATACTTATGCTAGTCCTCTTACTTTGGCTTGATTTGGTGTTGGCCAGGATATTCGATATCTTGTTTGGCATTTTGGGCATGTTGCTGTCTGTGCTTTTGGCGGAACGGAGAATCTCTTTAGACAGTTTAAGCATCGAACCTCACTCATTCAAATACACCTCTCAACCTCCACCGGCTGGAACCGTGATTATTATCCAATCATTTTCCTTCAATTTCAGATTAATGTCTCTTACGTTTCGACCATTTAACATCACAAGTGTGTTGACATCAATTTGTCCAGTCTTCTTGTCAACCGTTTCTTCAAAGTCTTTACCATATTTTCTCGCCAACATATCAAGGATCTCTCCAAGCGTGCTTTCCGACTGAATGTCCTGAAAGATTTCCTTTCTGCCAGCTATTTCTCTAAACATGGCGAAGAGCTGGATCTTGATGCGAGCGTTCATAAGCTTCACAAGTTGACGAGTTCCAAAAGTATTAAAATCGTGGAGCTTTATTATTGTTGCGGAACTAATATTACTGAGACCACATTTATATAACTTATAGAACCGTGTTCCAATCTTCGAACTGAAGGATGGTAGGGCATTTGGAAATCAGAAAACTACAGAAAATCAAAGGAGGAAGTTTCACACTTTCAATCCCCAAAAAATGGGTGGATCAGAGAAACCTAGAGAGTGGCCAGCAGATGGTCATTTCGGAAGAAGACGACGGATCGCTTAACATATATCCTGTGACCACGGCTTCAGAAAAACCGTTAAGAGCCACGCTTCAGCTGGAGGAGTTTCCTGACATCAAAACACTCGAATACAATGTTGCCACTTACTACATTCAAGGGGCAGACCGAATTGACGTTATTTCTAAGAGGATCATTCCCGCTGAACAGAAGAGAAAACTGAAGCTTTTTCGTCTCGCGATGCCAGGTGTAGAAGTTTCTGAAGAAGGGGCGAATAAAGTCAGCTTCCAAGTTTTGATTGCTCCTGCTGCATTTCGCTTGGAATCACTCTTGAGTAAGACTTCTAGATTCTCTTTACACCTGCAGAAAGATGCTGTAAACTCAGTGATAAATTGGGATTTCCCGCTCGCAAGAGAGGTTATCGAGCGCAGTGGAGAGGCGTTGCGGCATTATCGGCTTACGATACGACAGGTTGCCCTGGCTAGCATCAGTAAAACAATCGCTAAAGAAATAGGGGTCAGAAACTGTCGTGAATGTGTAACCTTCGCGTTGATGGCTAGAGACCTCAGTAGGCTAGTTTATCATTGCTCTCAGATTGCAAGGCACGTTCTCTCACTTGAACATAAGAGGAGAGTAACTCGTAGAATCCTGAGTTTGATAGAAGCCTTGTCTAAGTTGGTGTCTAACATGCAGAAGAACGCAGTTCAATCGTTTTTAGAGAAAGATACGAGGCTTGCAGTTCATGTTTTCCGCAAAATGAGCGATATTAGGGAAAGGGAGAAGGATCTTTTGAAAGAGATTATGGCGAAAGTTAAGGACATTGACACCGCTGTAACAATGTGCTTGATAGGTAGAGATCTGCGAAGGATAGCTGGCTATTCGGTCGCCATTGCAGATGACGGAATGAACCGAGTGCTTACTCCTCTATCCGCTCGACTGACAGGAAAAACCTAATGGTTAGCCTCAATACGGTAATACAGTGCAATGTGAACACTGAATTTTTATATTCATCCGATGCCAATTAGCCACAACATGAAAAGAGGATAGCGGACTATATGGGATTGAACTGGTTACCTAGAGAAGAAGACCTCAAAAATCATGGTCTACACGGTACACAGCATTGGGGAAGCACTGCTCCAAGGGTAATATATGAAAAACGGCCCTTGAAAGACCGTGATGGAAATGTAATTGATGATCTATTTGTCTCTTGGATTATCCTAGATAACCCCAGACAGTACAATTCTTATACCACGGAAATGGTGAAGGGCGTTATAGCGGGTTTTGAAAATGCTTCACTAGACAGAAGCGTCGTGGCAGCTATTTTCACAGCAGTTGGTTCGTCGGCATTCTGTACTGGTGGAAACACCAAAGATTATGCCGAATACTACACATTGCGACCCCACGAATACGGCGAGTACATGGAACTCTTTAATCACATGGTAGACTCCATCCTCATGTGCAAGAAACCAGTGATAAACCGAGTAAACGGGATGCGCGTCGCAGGCGGACAGGAAATCGGAATGGCCTGCGACTTGGCTGTTGCATCCGATTTGGCGATTTTCGGGCAAGCAGGTCCTAGACACGGATCTTCGCCAGACGGTGGTTCATCAGATTTCTTGCCTTGGTACTTGAGCATTGAAGATGCTATGTGGAACTGTGTCTCCTGCGAATTATGGAGTGCCTACAAGATGAAAAGACTTGGGTTGGTGAGTAAAGTAGTTCCAGTGATTAAGGATGGAGACAGTTGGATTCGCAATCCATCCGTTGTTCTAGACCAGTACGTGGAAGATGGTGAAATTGTATTTGGTGAGTTCAAAAGAGGTGAAGAATACAAGAAAGCTATTGCTTACATAAGAGAATCACAAGAGCAGAACAGAATTAGTTTCGAGCTTCTAGACAAAGAGATAGACAAAATGGTTTGGACATTTGCAAACCTCTTTCCAGGCTGCTTGATCAAAGCAATGGATAGCATACGTGCTAAGAAAAAATTCTTCTGGAATCATACAAAAGACTACAATCGCCATTGGTTAGCTGCCAACATGAACTACGAGGCTTTCCTAGGCTTCCAAGCTTTCAATACCAGGAAAACCACAGGAAAGGACACAATTGACTTCATCAAATTCCGCCAATTGCTTGCGCAGGGAAGACTTGCCGATGAAAAAATGTTTGAAGCTGTATTACCTAAGCCGAAAAATGCGACCACAGAAAAACAACCTGAAAATGAAGCTTCCTGATTTTTGCACATGTGGGGGCAGGATTGAGAAAAATGGTGAAAGTACTCGATAAAATCCAAACTTGGCAGATGACAAGACCATGGACAAAAGACAAAGAAACTGGCAAGACTATTGAGGGTGAACTGAAACTTACTGAGATTCCCGTTCCCCAGCTTGAACCTACAGAAGTGCTGGTCGAAATCGCTGGCTGTGGAGTTTGCCACACTGATCTTGGATACTTTTATGAAGGAGTTCCAACGGTCACGAAGCCGCCTCTAACTTTAGGTCATGAAATCAGCGGTGTTGTAGTAGCTGGAGATAGCGATTTCATTGGAAAGAAAGTTATTGTGCCCGCAGTCATGCCTTGTAGAAACTGTCCTATTTGTGCTGCCGGTAGGGGAAATCGGTGTCTGTCTCAGAGGATGCCAGGGAATAGCCTGGGAACTTACGGCGGATTTTCCAGCCACATCCCTGTTCCTTCCGCAGACTTGTGTGTAGTAGAGGATTGCAGAGATTTTCAACTGTCTGAATTGGCTGTAATTGCAGATGCAGTGACAACTCCTTATCAGGCCTGTGTGAGAGCAGGTCTCAAGCATGAGGACAATGTTGTTGTAGTGGGAACAGGTGGCGTTGGCAGCTATGTTGTTCAGATGGCGAAGGCTTTTGCAGCCAAAACTGTTATCGGTATTGATATTGTTCCCGAAAAGCTTGAGAGAGCACTCCAAAATGGTGCTGATTTTGTCATAAACTCAAAGGGCAAAGACGCTAAAGCTGTTCGCAATGAATTCCGAGAGATCTGCCAGGTCAACAACCTTCCAAGCAAATACGGATGGACAATTTTTGAGGTAACTGGCGTCGCTTCTGGACAAGAAATAGCGCTTAACCTATTGTCTTTTATCGGCAAATTGATAATCATCGGGTTCGGCACGCAGAAAAATGAGTACAGCATATCAAGGCTGATGGCCTTCGACGCAGAGATCAGAGGCACTTGGGGCTGTTTGCCCGAATACTACGCTAAAGTGTTGGAATTGGTCCTTGACAAGACTGTCAAGATTAGACCCTTCACTGAAACTCGATCAATGAGCAAAATAAAAGAAGTTTTCGAAGAAGCTCACGCTGGAAGACTGATGAAGAGAGTTGTTCTTACTCCCGACTTCTAAACCTAAGAAAAGCATTTGCTCTGCAAAAGCTTCTATCTTCCTTTCCATTCAGGCTTCCTCTTTTCTAGGAAAGCCTTCAAGCCTTCCACAGCATCTTCAGTCTGTATAAGCTGTTTCAGATAGATATCAGTTACACCGTCCAATGCCTTCTTGAAATCTAAATCGATTCCTTGATAGACTGCCTTTCTCGCTAGCCTGAGCACTATTGGGCTTAGATTTTTCAGTTTGCTTACTAGATTGTCAACTGTCCCAACTAGTCTTTCTGCAGGAGTCACTTCATTTATTAGTCCCATCTCCTTTGCCTCTGCTGCGCTGATTGTGTCACCTACAAATATTAGTCTTAATGCCTGTTTTCTTCCAATCAATTTCGGGAGTAATGCTGCGGCTACAGTAGGTATTGCTCCAACTTTGATTTCGGGTTGTCCAAACTGGGCTTTGTCGGAAGCAACAACCATGTCGCAAGCTATTGCCAATTCGCAACCGCCGCCTAAAGCCAGTCCATTAACCATTGCTATTGTTGGCTTTTGGAGATCAGTTAGGACGAGGAACATTTTGTGAAACTGAGCAAGGGTTCTGTTGACTTTGTCTGGAAGGTGAGCACTTATGTCAACTCCCGCCGAAAAAGCACGATCACCAGAGCCAGTGATGATTACTGCATGGACGTTTTTGTCAACATTGGCATTCTCCAACACCAAGATAATTTCTTCAATTGTCTTTACATCTAGAACGTTGAGTGGGGGCCTGTGAATAGTTATTCTGGCAATTCCGTTTTCTACTTTGTAAATGATGTTTTGGAAGTCTTGGCTCAAGATGTACCCTCCAAAGCTGCTATAGTCTCATTGGTTTGCCTAATATAACTTGCCTTTTGTCCAATCCACACTGCCTCTGGTTTCAGAAAAATATAAATGAGAAGATTTTATATTCTTGTCTCAAGATTTATATAACAACCTTGAAGTGGTTGCTTGGTCGAGCAAATATTCCAGAAATTCAAAGATTGGATAGACAACCGGCATGAGTACGCCAAAGAATGGAAAGAAAAAGCCAATCGAAAAATCGTGGGCTACCTTTGTACCTATGTACCCGAGGAAATCCTCTATGCTGCCAACATACTACCTGTGAGAATTCTCGGCAGCCACGAACCACCAACCGTTACCGAACCCTACATATTCGCAATGTTTTGCCACTTATGCAGAGATTGCCTAGCTCAAGGACTTAAAGGAAGGTTCAATTACATCGATGGAATTGTGGAGGGGCAATCATGTTTGCATTTAAGACAAACTTTCAATGCTTGGAGACTGCACATCCCTACAAACTTTGCGCATTACATCCACATACCCCACGGAGTTCAGAATCCACACGCAGTTCCATACCTAACTCAGGAACTTGTCAAGTTCAAAAGCGCTCTTGAAGATTGGAGCGGGAAAAAGATAACGAATGAAGACTTGGACAAAGGAATAAAAATCATGAACAAGAATAGAGAGTTGATGCGGAAAATCCATGAATACAGGAAACTGGATAATCCGAAAATCACTGGCATAGAAGCTATGGAAATGGTTCTTTCAAGCCAAATGGTTGACAAACAGGAACACAGCAGGCTTCTAACTAAGCTTTTGGAAGAATTGCCGAACAGAAACCTAGACCGCGACCCAGGCATTAGATTAATGATTATTGGAAGCGAAGATGACGACAGAGTATTTATGAAAAATGTTGAAGCCTTAGGCGCAACCTTTGTGATTGAGGAGCATTGCACTGGTTCACGATACCTTTGGGATGATGTAGTCCCACAGGAAGATAGGCTGTCAGCTATAGCTTCTCGCTATGTAAATAGAGTCCCATGCCCCAGCAAAGATTGGCCAGAATTCACTAGAATCCAACATGCTGTCAAGCTTGCCGAAGATTTCAACGTTCAAGGTGCATTAGTAATTCAGAACAAGTTTTGTGACCCACATGGAATTGAGATTCCACCACTGAGAGAAGCTCTGAAACAGGTCGATGTTCAAACATATCCTCTAGAGTTTGATGTTACTGTTCCATGGGGACAGTTTCGAACAAGAGTTGAAGCCTTCCTCGAAACTCTAACTGGATTAGAGGAGCTTTTCTAAGGAGGTTTCTGGGTGACTCAAGAATATCCAACGGAACCTTTGAAAATATGGAACGAAGCCAAGCAGCTTAGAGGAAAATACTATGAGAATTACTTAGCAGCCCATGAACTTGGAGGACTTCGCTGGGCAGGCGGAGCATGGTCTTTTAGCGCCATACCTGCTGGTCTCGGCGAGGATGTTTTCAGTATAACTGGAGAACCTCATGGAGCTACAATAGCTTTCTTCAAGG
>CAYGAG010000030.1:0-21147 GCA_964347765.1 uncultured Candidatus Bathyarchaeia archaeon | reverse complement strand
GGCCTGCGCATTATCCGCTCTGCCATCCCGGCTCTGCAACCTAACTGGCAGAACTTGCTAAAATCCTTTCTATTCTGTTGCTTGGACGCTTACAGTTCTCACAAAGGTTGATTTTTCAACGATGCCATCTCGAAGATCGAAGCCTATTGTAGTCTTGATTTGTGAGGACCTGCAGAGGCTTTGCGTTGCAATTCACGCATATATCCTTCATGATCGTACATCCAAGATCCTTCTTTGAAGAATTCTCCTGAGATGGTTTGCCGACGTCTTATCCTTAGGTCTTGTATGAAATACCTATAACTCTTCACAAGCTTCATCTTCGCCATTTTAGACAGGGTGTCAACAAATCCTCGAAATTCAGGAACAGGCAGGAAAACCTCTACAAAGAAGGCATTTTCTCGTAGGATCCTACCCATCGTGATTACAAAGAACTTGTCGAGGAGAGATCGGGCAAATTTAGCCAGCTTTTCATAGTTGTGAAACTCGACTATGAAGAGAACCATCACTGACTGTTCAAGCCTGTATCGCATCACGAATATTTCATATCCTTCTATGAGATTTCTTGCCACTATGTGATTATGGAAATGATAATGTGCCAGTTGGCGGCTTATCCCAACCTTTTCTGCAATCTCGCTCAGGCTTGTGGCTGCGTCATTCTCCAATTTCATTAGCATTTTGATGTCTATGTCGTCTGCAAGTATAGGGTAGGATTTGGCCTCCATAAGAGTGTAAGGGAGATCGGTGGTCTGCGTCTGCACCTCCTTTATCCAATCGTCCCAAGGGAAGACCCAGCTTTCTTCGCAAGTGTCGAACCAGTTGGAAGTTATCCGACCGCACTGAAAACATGTTGACCAGAAGATTTGAGCGTTCCTAGCTATTCCTAGACGCTTAATCTCACGGAGAAATTCCTCAAGCTCCCCACAGCGTTCCACAGGAACTGCGTAGACTGCGGTGCAACCTTCCCCCATTCCATAGGATCTGCAGACGTAAAGCCAGAATCCATTCACCAGTAGACAATCAAAGAGAAGTTGCTCCATACCTGGTTCAGCTTGCAGGATGACCACAGCTTTTCTGAGACCTATGTTAGTGTGGTAGATATCAGTGTACATTCTCAGAAAAAAACTGGAATCTGACTGCATACGTTCTATTCGTGACTGCAGTCTTTTTCGTGAGATTCCGACGGCTCGGGCAACCTTGGAGAGATTCCTTGGTCCGACTTCACACAGTGCTTCTAGCACTTTCACGTCCAGTTCAGACAGAAGTTTCTCCATCAAGTTCGCCCCAAGTCAAATGAATCAGTACAGACTCTATGGCATTCCTGCTATTATTTATTATCCCGGCATCCCAGGACCATCCATTGGATCTCCATTCGGTGCCACAAAGCCGCCCAAGACATACATAGTACCGAGAGACGGATAGGCGTAGTTGACATTTCCAGCTATTTGTATATCCGAGAACCAGAGAACAAGTGCTGTAGCTGCAACTGCTAGGATAGCGACCAAGATTAAAAGAACAGGTCTGACTTTCATCTTGTCACCTCCATTCATATTTGATGAGGAATCTATGGAATGAAGTCTTTTACGTTTTTCCATCATTCACATGAAAGCCGAGCAAAAGTAAAAAGGCGCACACTAGGACACACGCCGACAATGCGTACAGCCTGTGCTTCCACATTCGGCCGCAGAGCCCGAAACAGGCTCTATCTTTATCCAGACTGATGACTACGTGGACTGGTCTGACTGCGAATCACTCCAGCAAGATCTTGGAGAAGTGTGGCAGTGGAAAAGCGATGCCTGTGCGCACGAAGCAATTGTAGGGTTCACAACGTATCTTCAAGAATCTTCGAAAATGAGATATCTTGTGGCGCGTGCCTTGGAAAGAATGGCGATTGCAACTCCAAGAACGCGAAAGATTTTCTGGTTAATCTGCAAGCACAAATACCTGTTTGCATTCAGTTCATCAGCTTAGGTTCTAATCAGCAGGATCTAGATTCTTGATACCTAGAGATCTTTGAGAAGCCTTGTGAATCTGCTTTTCTTCTCAAAGTCATTATTCTTCTGTGCTTCCAGAATTACATGTCGCACCCACTCTCTAAGTTGAGAGTGATGATCTGCTTTGATCGAGTGTCCTCTATTTAGATTCATAGTTTTCACCTCGTTGTTTTCATGGTTAAGATACACGACAAAAAGCGCGTAAGCCTCTGTCAGCATCATTTCATAGCTGTATCTGATGAATGAAATATTAATCGTGACATATTAAGATATGGTATTACGGCCCAGGAATTTGTCTGTACAGAAGATTCTGGATGACCATGCAAGATTATCAAGATCCGTTAGAGTAATTGTGTGCCTAACTGAGGAAGTCAACCTGATGCTTTCAACAGTTTTCTAAGGTTGTTTCAGAAATCCAACAATACTGTGATTACATGGTATAGGAGATCTATCAGAGTCTCAAAGCCTAGTGAATAGGTGTTTATGAAACACACGGTGATGACGGGACTACGTAAAGGAGAAAGCCATAGACTCTTTCAATCTAATCATAGAATCATCCGAAAGTGGGGACTTGACGGAATACTATAATGAAAAACTCAATTGCCTAAAGCATTTCAAGTTCAGAAAACTCTTCTTGCGTAAAACCAAGAACGTCTATATAGGCTTCATTCCAGAACCATTCCTCCAAAAACTAATAGAGGCAAGCCCCATAACCTACCCATCCATATTCAAGAGACTGATACGTAAGAACTTGGCCTGTAGGATCAATGAACTTAGAGATTTCTATGCTACATTCACGGTTGGAAATGGACTGATAAGAGAAGAAGTAGATCTACTACAAGGAAGAATACCTCCGAACATCTTCATATAACACTATTGGAGTCCATCACTCAAAGAGTTAAGAGTGTCAAAGCACTGAAACAACTGGAACAGAGACTCTAGGATCTCTTAAACTTCTTCCTTTTTCTCTTGGATCTCAACTTGTCAACTATATCCACTTGTTCTGTTGGAAAATAGTGTGGCATAGTCTCATATGAGCTTGGAGCCTTCTTCTTCGCTTTCTTCCTCAACACTTCTCAAACAAACAAAGTAGTGTCCACTGTAATTTCTTTCTGTTTGTGCTTCTTCCAAAATTCATAAGAACTAGGATTGAGGACTAGTTGAACCAGGATGAGCAAAGATACCATAGTAAGGGGTTATTGTTCTGAGGACTTGGGGGCCATAAAAGAGATTTTATCTGATTACCCTAGTCCCACGGGTAGGCTTTGGAGCAATAAACTGGTTGAAAGAATGATTACTGATGCTTTAGAGGAGCAACCAGATGGAGTATTTGTAGCTGAGAAAAGTGGAAAGGTTGTAGGATTTGCCATTGTATTTCACAGAGAGTGGTTCAACATTGCATATCTCGACTACATTCAAGTGAAAACTAAATGGATGGACAAAGGCATTGGTCACAAGCTCATTGAAAGCTGTATAGATTGGGCTAAGGAGGCGGATGCAAGAATTATCTATACAGAAACAGGAGAGGATAATGAGGGAGCGATCAAATTCTATCAGAGACATGGCTTCAAAATTACAGGAAGCATTCCAGACTATTACAAAAACGATCTGGATGCAGTCATAATGGTGAGAAAGCTAAGTTGAGGAGCAAGATCTACCCATCCCTGGTTTCCCATAATTTCTTTCTTTTGTGTTTCTTCCACAAGCCATAAAAATCGATTGATGGGATATAGTTTCGAGGCATTAGGATTAAGAAGCATATCTTTTCCCTCCTCTTACTGATCTCCTTTTCTCCTGCAATTCTCTTGGCTTTTGGAACGAATGACTATGAGATTGTTGGAGTGAGTGGTTCAACTCCGACCATTGATGGCACGGTAGGCTCGAGTGAGTGGAGTGATGCAGAATATGTTCAGTTCAACTACACAACAGTTCTTGTTAAGCAGGATGGATTGAACCTTTACGTAGGGTTTAAGATGGCATATCCTATGGTTCCCGAACCTAATGCTACACTTCTCTTTGATGTTGACCATGATGGAAGTAAACTGTTGCAATCTGATGATCTGAAGATATGGATATTCCGAAATGGAACTCTTGGTGAGGCAAATGTAAAAGATTGGCAATGGACGACCACAACAATACGAGGGTGGAATGCAGAGATTCGGACTTATGAATTTTCATGGGATGCGGAGTTCAACATCACTTACTCCAAGATCGAAGTAGTGGCAGGTGTTGAGAAGACGATAGGCATTGCTTTCTTCGCAACTAGTTTTCATTATGGAGAGTATAGGACAGACAGTTGGCCGACTAATAACTCAGAAATTGTTACAGACCCCTCAAATTGGGGCGACTTAATTTCTACGGGTTATAATTGGATTCCAGAGTTTCCATCACTCCTCATCCTACCACTATTAATGATGATAACACTGCCAATAGTCACAGCATTTAGAGGAAAACCAAGTCAGGAAACTATTCATACGAATACTGGTATGTTGAACATCACATAGAGGACAAGATCAAATGGTGCTATCTGGGAAAATATCAGAGTTTACCAGAGCACTTCAAGAAGTTGATACACAAAGATACACAAACATATACACGAAACAGAGCCGCTAGAGAAAACCTTAATTTAAGACTTAAAGATCAGAACAAGCTAGAGAATGAAGAGAGGGCCGGTAGTCTAGCTCGGTTAGGACATCTGCTTGACGTGCAGAAGGTCGCCGGTTCAAATCCGGTCCGGCCCACCAATACTCCATGCAGTCTATTTGCGAATAGACTCAGAGAAGTGGACAATCACAAGTTTTCGCGCGCGTTCTGGCTTTCGGTGTCTTGGAAAAAGTGAAGTTTGAATAATGCACAGGAATTCTAGAGAAAGTAGTGGAAGCAAGAACTATTGCTTCGGAGTGAATAAGCCTATGGCGTTTTCATCCAAGTCTGTGAAGAGTCCAAACCAGCCAACATTTGGAATCTCAGTCTTCTCTTTCACTCGATTACCTCCTAACTTCTCAACTTTCTTGAGCATTGCATGGATATCTTCGACTTGCACATAGATTACTATCTGACCAGGTGTAATCTGATCTTTTCGGTCTAGACCACCACCAGTCAATACCCCTTCTCCAGTGTTGAAGACTGCATAGTTAGGACCCCAGTCATAATCTATTTCCCAACCGAATAGTTCTTTGTAGAATTCACCAGATCTCTGTAGATTGGTGATAGGTATTTCTAGGTGGCAGATTGTGTGTCCCAAGCTTCATGCCTTCCTATGCTTTTCCTTTGGTGCTCCAAATTTTGAGCATGTTGCCTGACGACACCGGCTTGTGTATCCAGTTCCACATTCACCACATATCCACCTTGGCATTCTGTGTTTCTCTCCTAACCCTCAACTTTGACAGTGCTTTTGTCATTGAAGCTTTTATGACTTGTGTAAAGGCTGTATAGATAATGCTTCTTCCTAGCTCCTGCATCTTCTGATCACAACCCATGAGCCCTACGGGTTTGACCTACAATTTTTTTTGTTCTTTCCATTCTTCTCTGAGAATACTGTAAAGAAAATGATCTGTGTGATTTCCTTTGGCATAAAAATACTTTCGCATAGTTCCTTCTTTTGCAAATCCAACTTTTTCCAAAGCTCTTTGAGATGTCATGTTTCTGACATCTGTTGTTACTTGTATTCGAACAATATCCTTCGTGAGAAACAAATGGTCCACCATTAGTTGAATAGCTTCTGTTCCATAGCCTTTTCCTCTTTCGCTTGGAATCAAGGCAAAACCTATCTCAATCGCTCTGCCTATCATCCACCCAGTAATATGCCCAATTCTGACTTTATCTTTCTTCTCTATTATATAGAAAATCGTATTCTCAAGCACAATTCTCTCAAATTCCGGTTGGGTCTTTATCATCACATCTTGATATTCGCCCATATACTGCATATCACCCCACCATCCCATGACAAGTGAGACATCGTCTCTCTCGGCAATCCTCAAATTGATATTCTTGCCTTCAAGCAATTCCAGTCATCACTCAATAGGTCTCAGTCTTCAGTTCTTATGAGTTGTGGAAGAAACTCAATATTTCAAGTAAGTCTTCTATGCTGGCGAGCTATACATGTATTGACAAAAACCATAATTGATCGGACCGAGCTTGGTTGTGTCACAAGAGAAGTCAGAGCATTCAAAACACACTCTGACTCCTTTGTTGAAGGGACATGAGGCTACTTCGCAGAATTCGGTCTCCCAAGGCTTACATCTCTTTTCAACATTTGGACGAATATTCTTCAACGCGTGCAGAGGAGAATAGATGCAGTCCATCCGAATAAACGCCATGTTACTTTATGAGTATGAAAAGGCGAACCTAAGATTAGTGGAACGACGAGCAAGTTTGGGAGCATCTCGCGAGGAGTGGAACGACCTTTGCATTGAGATTATAAATTACTAGTAGATTCCGCAACAAGACCCAAACGAGCGAACGAAGCGACAAGGAACAGTAGTGAGCGAGTGCGCTGCGAAAGCGGTGTATCCAAACCGCGACCAGAATCGAGGACTTTTAATGTACAAAAGGATAGAACCACATCCCAGTCCCATAAAGTCCTTCAGTTGACCCTCTGTTCATTAGGCCAATAATACATTTGCGAGAAACTTAGAGAAAAAAGGTGGAAGTTGCTGGTATATCTCCAGCGTGCGTTAAGAGGATTCGCCTCGATTTATCATATGTCAGCCTGTGTGGGCTTCCTTCTATTCTTCATCTTCGGGGGCGACGACTACGTATGGGCGCATCATTTCGTTGTCTTCGTGATCCAAGATGTGGCAGTGCCAGACGTATCCTGGTCCAGCAGTGGCATCAAATGGATAAAGAGTTTCGGCGTCGTAAATGCTACCGTCAATGGGCGTGAAGCGTATTCGGATGACAGTAATCTGACCGGGATGAGCCTGGATTGTGTCCTTCCAGCCCATCTCATACGCAGTTGCATTGATAGGTGGTCCTTCTAGCCACGGTGTTACTTCTAATGGCAGTACTTCATGATCGTCTGGAAATGGCGGTCCTTCTACTCCTTGGCTTTGATTCCAAGCATCGAAGTATCCTGCGGGATCAGTTAGGTTTTGGCGATAGACGAGCTGGAACTGTACGAGGTGTAAGTGGATAGGATGGGTGTCCTCCGTGGGGTTGACGATAATCCACTCTTCCGCTGATCCAAGCACAGGCCTTTCCGATATATCAGCAGCCCACTCTTGCCCATTTAACAGAATCATAACAGGTTCGCCCGCCTCGCTCATAACCTCGACTAGGACCAGTGTCCGGTTGTAGTTTGCTTGTGGTGGTGTCAGTGTCGGCCACTCCCCAGCTGGCAGCGTGGGGTTGAGAGTTGTGGGAAGTTTGATGGGTCGAGGTCCACCTTTCTTGGTTACGGTGAATTGCATGATCTGTCCCACCGTGTCTGGATCAGGTGCGTCGCCGGCTTTAGAACCGCCTTTAAACGGTGTGTAAGCCGTGTTTCTAAGAATAACTTTAGTTCCTGGAGCTAAGCCTGAGAAGTCAACAAGTATGTCGACCCTCTCACCCGGTGCGATGGTCAGCTCCTCTAGGTCATAGACAGGAGCCTGTAAGTAGCCGCCGTCACTCCCAATCTGCGTGAATTTTATGAGTTCGCCGTAGGAATCAGGATTTCCCATATCATCTTCACCCTCTTTTACTTGGAATCTGAGCGTGTAGAAGCGAGCGTTCGAGCCATCAAGAATTCGGAGGCGGTAATGTCCACGTGATACGTCCATGTTCGGCCAGACTAACCCATTCACCATGATAGTGTCTCCAAAGAACTCGGGATTCCAGTAGGGGTGGACAGTTGGTTCATTGCCTTCAGTGTGGAAATAGAACGTACCATCATCATTGAACGTTCGATCTTGGATTACAATGGGCATCTCGAATTGATTTTTGGGCAATCGAGAACCTACAGTATCTTTAACATCTCTTAAGAGGTAAAAGCCTGCGAGTCCCGACATCACGTTGATCCGGGTGATGCCGAGGGCGTGGTCATGATACCAAAGCGTCGTTGGCGGCTGTTTATTTGGATAATAGAAGACAGCTGTGTTGTCACCTGCATCATAAAGAGTGTTGTACCCTGGTCCTTGCTTCCCATCTACAGTGAACCAGGCTTCAGGATGACCATCAGAGGTAGATTGAACTTCTCCGCCATGCAAGTGAGGAGTCAACGGAACCGGACTCTGAGCGTTATAGAAGAACCCAGTGGGATTCTGTTGAGTTCCATCAAATCCTGGAGGAAATGTAGGAAATGGTGCCGTTGGCGCATCTGGCGTTCCCGGCATTGGGATTTCATTTGGATTAGCCCAGTGAAGGGTTGGGTCAACAGCGAACATGTGGGGTTCAGTAATATTGTTAACCCATGTCACCTCGGTGGCGACACCTTTAATCGCCTCGAACGTGGGGCCTGGCGAATTCTGGACAAAACCCAATGGTTTCCCAGTAAGCCCATCTCGGGCGAGACCCCCGTATCCCCACACCGGTGTCATGGCAAACCCAGTAGATGTACCATTTGCGTAGGTAGTTGGCAGAATTCGCTGCGTGAAGTTATTCATGTAAACAGTATACGCTAACTTGATCGGCACACCATCTCCGTTTCGCATGATGGTCGGGATATATATGGGGGGCGGACCGGTCAGTTGATTCACATACTTCGGAATGCCCTTTGGATTCAAAAGAGTGCTGGGAGCGGACACTGGCACTGCGATTGGCAATAGAACTGTTAGCGCTAATAGCGTTGTCAACAAGATAAAGGTTGTACTTTTCATCTTTTCTTTCCTGCATTCTATGAGCCTTCCACTTCCGGAGTGTAACTTTTAAAGATATGTGACTGTGATACCACAGTAACACTTCACACACATGTGTGCCCGAATTCTATAACGAAGCTCAATAGCGTTCGAATCGTGGTTTGCTTATATCATATCTTGGTATATCAGAACAGTAAATTAGCGAGCCCTACTCGTTATATCTTCGGAAGACCAATCTCGCTTTCATTGTTTCTCGGTTCGAGTGTTAAGAGAGAGGATTTGATGCAAAAGCTATTTAAACAGATCAATTGTAGTGGAGTTACACACATGGTTTTCGGAAACAAGTAATGCATAGGCGAGAGATATGCAGGAATCATCAATCAAGATTGGGGCGAAAGTTATGCTCGTCATGGGAATTTACTCTCTCGTTCTCTCACTATCTTGGATATTCCTGACGGAAGTGATGTTTGTGAGCATCTTTAAAGGCTATACTGGAGAGAGTCTGTCTGATGCCTTGGCAAGTGGCTCGAAGTCCGCAGAGCTGTGGCTTGTTGCGCAAAGACTAATCGGGGCAATACTACTTCCGGTGAGCCTCCTCATGATTTTCATATGTCAAAAGAGCTATAGTAGAGGTGAGAGATGGTCTTGGTATGCCCTTCTGATGGCAGGTTCCATAACTTGGGGAAGCTTGATAGGTTACAAAGCTGTAACTGGATATTTCGAGGCGACTCCAAGCAGTCTGACCTTCATAATTGGGGCCATACTCTTTGTCATCGGCATAACGCTTCCGGCCAAGGCAATCTTGGGCAAGAAAACCGCCTAAACGATCCGAACTCTTTTCTCACGCTCTTACATTCGAGTGGTTACAGAGTCATCTTCCAAAAGCCTGTTCGCTAAGGAAGAGTATATGCAGTTTCTTGATATACATAGTGGGTGACCTCTTCACCTAGAAGCCGAGAATTACGATGAAACCATCAGAAGAGTATGAATGAAATGTGAGAAGACATAGAACAGAATTTCGAGGAGTATTTAGAAATGCTTTTCTTCTAAACATTGTTGCTGACATCTGTTTCCTCAAACATTGAGGAGTTCGTGCCGTCGTATATACAATACATACTTGCATTTACTCTTCTTTTGTGTGCTGTGTCGCTAGGCGTTTGGCTAAAGTTGAGAACGTTAGAGACCGATAATGAACTTTGTCTGAGAGGTTCACCAGAAAGCTTTCAGTCTTGGCAAGTTTCGTGAAGCCGAATTGTTTTGCCCAATTCATAAGCTCGCTGTACGAAGTGTAGTCTCTATGGATTGAGATCATGACGGCGTTGTATCCGCATCCTATTCCTCTTTCAGCCATTATTATCTCGAAAGGGCCTTTGTGGAAAGCTTCTTGGAGGATTTTTTTGGCCTTTTCCACCTTCTCTTCATCGAATGACTGTTCATATTTGAAGAAAGTCAATGCTAGGAGTACATACCCGAGTTTCGTGAAGTTAGGAATGATTGTATATTCCTGAACGTATCCTTCTCTTTCGAGTCTCTTCCTCGTTCTCGTAACTGTAGGCTGAGAAGCTCCGATGGCTTTTGCCAATGCTCTGTCGCTTCTTCGCGAGTCATTCATAAGCTCGGAAAGGACCTTAAATTCAATGTCGCGCATCACTCATCCCTTCGGTGACATGTTCGACCTTTTTTATGATGTGGTTTTATTTCTTCTTTTCTCTTTTCATTGTCCGTCAGATTACGATCTCTATTGCATGAGAACTGTCGCCATGACCTCTACTTTCAACCTGCTGATTATCCATTCCGCACGTTCTTTCTGGACTTGCCGATATTCGTCCAACACAATGATTTCAGATCTTTGACTGAATCATTTATTAGGCTAACGCGAAAACTGGACTACTATGGCAAAGATCAAAATCAGCCTTTTCAACACATTCCTGATGTTAACTCTCATTGTTTTCTGGGGAAGCTCGTTCATTGTCGTCAAGATAGCGCTAGATGATGGACTGACGCCAATCGCAGTCGCTACGTTCCGATTCCTAGTCGCTGGAGGCCTCTTCTTCACGACCCTTCTGAAGAAAAACTGGAAATATCGCAACATTCTTCCTGTCGAAAGAAGAGATCTCCCCACATTGTTGATTCTCGCGTTATCAGGTGTCACTTTTTTCTTCACGGCCCAGTACACGGGAATCCAGATGGCAAGCCCATCGGTAGCTGCAATCTTCGTCTGCCTACTTTCACCTATCGTCATAGCTGTCTTTTCTACTATACTTTTACACGAGCGTCTTACGAAGAAACAGGTTCTAGGCATAGCGATCGCGCCTGCAGGTACATACGTCACGATTACAGGCGGCTCTCTCAGCTTCTCAGGAGGCGAAAACTTTCTGTTCGGAAGTCTAGTCTTGCTGACTACGCCCTTTTTATGGTCAATCTACAGCCTTTTAGGAAAGAGGTTGATGGAGAAGTACGATCCGTTTGACCTCGCAGCCAACGTGACAATTCTTGGAGCACTATGCCTACTTCCTTTCTCTTTGCTGGAGAACTCTCTTGCCCAGATCCTGACCATGAGCTTAAGAGGCTGGTTGGCAATCCTTTATCTGTCCATCACATGCTCATTATTGGGATACTATATCTGGATGTACGTTCTAAAAGAGGTAGGTGCCACGATTACAAGTTCTTTTCTATTCGCCGAACCTTTGGTGACCATCGTGTTTGGCGTGATCTTCATCCAGGAGAGGCTAAACGCGTTCATCTGTGTTGGGACCCTACTAATCTTTCTTGGAGTCTATCTAGTAACAGCAAGATAGAAATATCTCATGAAGCACTCGCACCATTAGAGCAGGACGAGATCTGCCCAATTACGTGGCTTAGACGTTCAAAGCCTTGTTTTACTATCGAAAGAGTGAAAAGTGAGATTCGACCTTCTTAGTTTTTCCTAAGTAGGAGAGAATTGAATTGTTTCCAGATTTCGGCAGCAAGGCTTTAGAAGAAGCTGAGAAGAATGGCGCATCTTATGCGGATATCAGGATCAGTGAGATCATCAAAGAAGGATTAACAGTCAAGAACGGGGAACCCGAAGTTGTCAACCTGCTGCAGACGAAGGGATTCGGTGTTCGAGTGATTGTTGAAGGCGCATGGGGTTTTGCTGGCTCCATAGACATAAACGATACTGAGATTGAAGAGACCGTCAAGAAAGCGATCAGCATTGCGAGAGCTAGCTCACTATTGAAGAAAGCGGATGCAGCACTGATCCCAGAAAAAGCAGAGAGAGATAAGCATCTCAGTAGTTTCAGGAAAGATCCTTTCAAGGTCCCAGTTGAGGAAAAGCTGGAGGTACTTGTTCAAGCAGGGCGAATCCTCAAAGAGCAGTCTCCTCTGATAAAGGCGGCATACACATATTATCGGGGATTCAACGAGAAGAAGCTCTTCATGAGCACCGAAGGTGCCAAGATCAGTCAAGAAATAACATGGTGTGGAGGAGGACTAGCAGCAATAGGGGTCAAGAATGGAGACATGCAAAAAAGATCATATCCATCTTCATTCGGTGGCAACAACGCAACCAAGGGTTATGAGTTCTTCGAATCCTTCGAGCTTGTTGACCATTCGAAACAGATTGGGAAAGAGCTTCTGGCAATGTTCGATGCAAAGAAATGCCCTTCAGGAGAGTTGGATCTAGTACTCACAGGTGACCAACTTGCTCTTCAAGTACATGAAAGCTGCGGACATCCCACAGAGCTGGATCGAGCATTAGGTACAGAAGCAGACTACGCAGGGACAAGTTTTCTGACGCCTGAGAAACTTGGAGATTTCCGCTATGGTTCTGAAGATGTGGACATCGTGGCTGACGCTACAGTTCCTCACGGACTCGGCACATTCGGATATGATGATGAGGGAACCAAGGCCAAGAAAGTGTATCTAGTCAGAGAAGGCCTATTCGTGGGTTACCAAAGCTCTCGGGAAACCGCGTCTGAATTGGACCTGGGAGAAAGCAGTGGAGGTATGCGGGGGGACTCACCTCTAGCCCTGCCGCTTATTCGAATGACGAACATCAACTTGCTCCAAGGAGACTGGAAAGCTGACGAGATTATAGAAGATACAAAGGACGGCGTCCTAATGATGACCAACCGTTCGTGGAGCATAGATGACAAACGTATAAACTTCCAGTTTGGTACGGAGATCGGATGGAGGATAAAGAACGGGAGCAAAGAGGAGATAGTCAAAAATCCAACCTATATGGGAGTTACTCCTCAGTTCTGGGGAGCCTGCAACGCGGTCAGTAAGGACGACTGGATGATGTGGGGTGTCCCAAACTGCGGAAAAGGTGTGCCCAGTCAAGTGATGTATGTAGGACACGGTTGTGGAACAGCCAGATTCCACAAGGTACGTGTAGGACTGATGTGAGAGGTGGAAACATATGATTACTGAAAGATTGTTAGAGATTGCAGAGAAAACTGTACAACTTGCTGTAAAAGAGAACGTTGACCAAGCCCAAGCGGTCGCATTCATTTTGGACACTGCGTTAACACGATTTGCGAACTCACAGATACATCAGAACGTTGCTACCAAAAAAGGCGGAGTATTGATAAAAGCTGTTCTAACCAAGCGGGTCAGCGCGACGCGTGTCAACTCTTTCGAAGAGAAACACATCGAAAAGGCTGTGAGGCAAGCTGTGAAGATTTCGAAAGCTTCACCTCCCAATAGTGAGTTCAGAAGCTTGCCAGAACCAAAGCCTTGGACTCGGATTGAAGGAGTGTTTGACAAGGAGACAGCTGATTGTACGCCACAGTATAGGGCTGAAAAAGTCAAAGAAGCAATAGACAGGGCTCATTCCAAGTCGCCGATGGTGAAGGCTGTGGCAGGAAACTTTTCCACAGGTTACATGGCTTATGCAGTGGCTAATTCCCTAGGTGTCTCGGCTTGGGCCAGAATATCTTCGACAGATATGAAGACTACAGTAATATCCAGATCAGCAACATCGGAGGGTTTTGGAACAGCTGAGAAATATTCCAGGAGAGTCAGAGACATCCAACCAGCAGCCTTGGCTGAGGACGCCGCCGGGAAATCTGTGAAGGGCATAGATCCGATCAAGCTTTCCCCTGGAGAATATCAGACGGTCATATCACCTTTGGCAGCTTCCACACTTTTGATGTACTTGGGGTATGTAGGGTTCTCAGCGACTTCTTATCAAGATGGCCAATCATTTGTCAAGTATTGCCAAGGGCAACAAGCCTTTGATAGCAAGGTCAACGTGAAAGACGATGCGAGAGATTCCCAAACACTCTTTGCAGTACCCATCGATGGAGAGGGAGTTCCCAAACGAGTGATGCAGTTGATAGACAATGGAGTAGTCTCGGAGAACAGCATTTGCCATAACTCGTTTACAGCTGGGAAAGAAGACAAGAAGAGCACAGGACATGCCTTGCCACCTGTAAGCGATTTCTACTCTGAAAGACCTATGCCATTCAACATCATCACGAAGGCCGGAGATGCCAAACTGGAAGAGATGATAACCGAGACGAGCAAAGGAATATTCATCACGACTTTTCACTATGTAAATCCTGTTGAACCAACCAAATTGATTTTCACTGGACTGACGAGGGATGGCACTTTTCTAATAGAAAACGGTGAGATATCGAAACCGATAGTAAACATGCGGTTCACCGATAGCATGCTTTCAGCCCTAGAGAACATACCGATGATCGGCGATAAGCTTGAGACTGTAGGGTCGACGACGGTTCCTTCTATGAAACTTGAAAAGCTGAAGTTCGTAGGCGTGTCCACCTACTAAGATCCTCTCTTTTTTTGGAAGCTCACGCACGTAGAGATCTAGTCTTGTCTTCTAGTCTAATTGCTTATTACGAATCACGCGGCCAGAAGATATTGCAGGCGAGACTGTGGTTGTTCCTATGACTTGGGATTAGACTCGAAGCACTATTTCGTCAACATAGTCTTTCATGATTTCTGCAAAGCTTGAAATGACCTCAACTGAATGTGGTTCTATACTGCTGAACGTTTTGTCTAATGTATCGCCAGGAACAAACTGTTGAAAGGCGAGAAGTTTTCCACCTTCAACGATTTCTCTCATCTCTAGAACCTCTTCTTTGTCAACAAAGCCAGGGACCACAGTGGTTCTGAACTCGTATTCCATATCTTCACTCTTCAAGACCTCGACAGCCTGCAGAAGACTTCTAGTCTCCTTGGCTCCTAGACGACTATATTTTGCCAGTGAAGTCTTTAAGTCCAAAGCAACATAATCTATTTGGGGCAGACATTTCTCCAAAACCTTTGGGAAGAATCCGTTCGTATCCAGTTTCACTGCAAAACCCTTCTCTCTTAGCTTTCCTAGAAATCGGGGGATCTCCCTATGCATAGTAGGTTCACCTCCCGTCACAACTACAGCATCTACATATCTTTTCCGCTCTTCTAGAACCTGAAGTACTTCCTTCTCATTCAAGAAGGGAGGTCTTGGATTGACCACTATTCGCCAGTTGTGACAGTAGGGGCAGCGTAGATTGCAGTCAGGAGTGAAGAGTACTGAGGATATTCGATCAGGGAAATCTATAAGACTTGTCTTCCGAACACCGCTGAACTTCATATATTTTTCACTCAAGCAAGCACAGTCGTCGTGACTGCAGATCTGTCAAAGCTTTTGCGTATCGCGAACTCTGCTTGTTTGCCGTCATTCCACTGGTCCACCGGCCTCAAATATCCAACCACTCTTGAATACACCTCACACTTTGCCCCACATATAGGACACTGCTTGTGTTCGCCGCTGATATATCCGTGACTGGAACACACGCTGAACGTTGGAGTCAAAGTAAAATAGGGCAGATGCGAGTTCCAAGCCACCTTTCTAGTTAATTCCGCCGCTGCCTTCCAAGAATAGACCCGTTCACCCAAGTATATATGAAAGACAGTTCCCCCCGTGTAGAGAGGCTGCAACTTATCTTGATGCTCCAAGGCTTCAAACAGGTCTACTTCGCAATCAACCGGCAACTGTGAAGAGTTGGTGTAGAAGGGTTCGACATCCCGAGAAAAATATTCCTCATTTGCCACAATAATTTTTGGATATTCCCTCTTGTCTATCCGGGCTAGCCTGTAGGAAGTCCCTTCAGCCGGCGTAGCCTCCAAGTTGTATATGTTTCCAGTCTCTTCTTGAAAGTCCAAAAGCTTGCCCCGCATGTAATTGAGCACGTTCACTGCGAACTTCAAACCTTCTGGAGTGGATATTTTTTGTCCGAAAAGATTCAGAGTAGCCTCGTTCATACCGACGAGACCTACAGTGGAGAAATGATTCTTCCAGTACTTCCCAAAACCATCCTTTACGTGACAGAGATATCGGCTGGAATACGGATACAGCCCATTCTCCGTGAATTTCTCCAGAACTTTCCTCTTAGTCTCCAGACTGTCCCTTGCAGCCTCCATCATTTCTCCCAAGCTTTCGAAGAACTCGTCTTCATCCTTGGCTAAATATCCAATTCTAGGAAGATTTATCGTCACGACACCAATGCTCCCAGTCAAGGGATTGGCTCCAAAGAATCCCCCACCTCGATTCCGCAGCTCCCTGTTGTCTATTCTTAGACGGCAGCACATACTCCGGACATCTTCCGGCTTCATATCGCTACTTACAAAGTTAGAGAAGTAGGGCACTCCGTACTTGGCTGTAACCTCAAATAGTCTCTCACAGACTCCATTCTCCCAGTCAAAATCCTTTGTCATGTTATAGGTAGGTATGGGAAATGTGAAGACCCTGCTTTTTGAGTCTCCTTCGCACATGATCCTAGCCCAGGCCAAGTTGAACATATCCAGTTCCTCTTGCATGTCGCCGTATGCGTCGTCCATAACTTCTCCGCCTATGATTGCTGGCTCGTCTTTCATAAAATCAGGAACTTTAAGGTCCAGCGTCACATTGGTGAATGGGGTCTGAAATCCCACCCGAGTTGGCACGTTCATGTTGAAGAAGAATTCCTGAAGCGCCTGCTCTACCTCTCTTTGACTTAACCTATCATAACGGATGAAAGGCGCTAAGTACGTGTCGAAATTGCTGAAGGCTTGAGCTCCTGCTGCCTCTCCTTGTAGAGTGTAGAAGAAGTTTACTACGTGGCCTAGGGCCGTTCTGAAATGCTTTGCAGCCACACTCTCTATCTTTGCATGAACCCCGCCGAATCCTGAAAGAAGTAGGTCTTTCATATCCCACCCTACGCAGTAAGGACCTAGAACCCCTAAGTCATGAATGTGCAAGTTCCCAGCGAAATGGGCTTTTGCAATTTGAGGAGGATAGATTCTGGTGATCCAATACTTCGCTATTACTGTTGAGGACAAGTAATTGTTCAGTCCCTGCAGGGAGTAACTCATGTTTGAGTTTTCTCTAACACGCCAATCTTGAACTTCCAAGTACTGGTCCACCATGTCTGCTGAACTTAGTAAAGCAGCCAATTCTCGAAGATCTTGGTGCTGCTTCCGGTAAAGGATATAAGCTTTCGCTGTCCGTGCATGCCCGTCTTCTATGAGCACCTTCTCTACGATGTCTTGGATTTCCTCAACGGTCGGAACACCTTCTCTGCCGAAACGTTTTTCAAGCAGTGTCAAAACATTGTCGCTCAGCTTCTTGGCACGTTTCCGATCTTTTCCTCCTACGGCTTTGGCGGCCTTCCACACAGCCTTGGTTATCCTTTCCTGATCGAAAGGCTCTAATCTTCCATCACGTTTTCTAACATACTTCATCCCCTGACCTCCTGAAGTACGCGTTGAAAGTCTTCAGGCTCTTCAAAACGTTTGTAGACTGATGCAAACCTGATGTAGGCTATTCTGTCCAAGTTTTTCAAATATTTCATGATTAGGTCGCCGATCTCCTCTGACGAAACCTCTCCTTTTCCCCGCATCATCAAGTCTTGCCTCACTTGATCAGCGAGGCTGCGAATCTTCTTCATTGTGATTCGCCTCTTTTCGCAAGCCTTTTGAAGTCCCCTCATAATCTTGTTCAGATCAAAACGCTCAATTCTGCCATCTGTCTTTCGAACCATTAGCTCCACAGTCTCAATATATTCGTAGGTTGTGAATCGCCTGCCACAGTTCAAGCACTCTTTTCGACGTCTGATTGTGTTGTTTTGCGAATTCCTTGTTTCAAGAGTCCTGATACTCTCTGACCCACAGTATAGACATTTCACTCTAGGATTTCACCCTCACAACATTTTGTAGATATCTGCCTCTTACACGTCTAGTGCCTTGGAAGCAAAACGAACACTATACATAGTGCATGGTTATATAAAGCCTTTCAACACTCATATGAGAAACAATTGTCCTTGAGAAAGCGGGAATAACATGCGCTTATACACGATCACAGTAAATAGAAGAGCGTTCTATTCGGCGTGTTTCTGAAAAGCTTGTAGATCTAAGCGCTTCTGTTGGGCTTAAATCCCTCAACATCAAACCATCAACACAGGTGAGTCAGACTCCAAAGCATCGCCTTACGTGTCCAACGAAAACACGAAGAGACGGTACTAGCTTCAACCTTAGGCTCAGCACTTCTTGTCAATTCATATCAGCAGTTCATAACTCTTAATTTACTTTCGCATATTATTGAAGTCAGAGTGGAAGATCTATGATACGGTATGTAGGTTTGTTCAAGGAACTTGGTGATGATGAGCATTCGATTGTCGAGAATAATGCATTGACTCCAACAATCTTCAAAAAGCATGCTCAAGTTAAGAAGCTGATAGGCCACAAGACCCAAGATGTGCCAGTCTCGTGCTTTATGACCAACATCTATCTCACGAATAAGAGGTTCATGTTCCTGATAATCCGCGAGGTTGAAGCGCTTGTTCTCCGCAAGAAAGGTGTCCCCACGCTTACAGGTCTAGAGGGTTCATGGTACGAGATCCCCATCTCAGCCATTAGAAGCGTTGAACCTGTACACAGAGAAGTCAAGAAAGTGAAGGAACTGAAGAAGATACTTCCGTCCCTATCAGATCAGAAAACGGTCTCAATAGTCGAGATAACCTATGAAGGTGAGAATACTTCGGGCAACCTCAAAGATTATATGGAGTCTATGTTTGATGCCCAAGGTTTGGCTGGTATGTTTGATCTGAAAAACGTCGAGGGTCTGCTAAACAAGCCCCAACTAATAGGAGAGCAAAACGTAACCTTAGTGCCCAAGCTTAAAGGAATGTTAATCTAGCCGCCTCTGACCTTCCCTTTTTCCCGTTTCGACATTTCACGAAATGAAACTGGAAGGTAGACTTGTTTTCGCTCCTTCCAAGTCAGCTCTATCACTATAGATTATATGGAAAACACGTCTTAGAAGCGGGTAGACGCTGATGCAGAGCATCAGAATGAGTTGCAAAAGGGAAAGAGAGATGGATGGAAATTAGGATTTCTTTTTCTGAATCAGTTCGCCTGTTCTCTCCAACTCTCTCACTCTGGTTTCTATGAACTCAGCGACCCTTTCTTGGTTGTATATCGTCTCTTCTAGTTGTTTTTCCAACTGTTTCTTGATTGTTTGGATGACTCTTTTCACGTTGAATGGCTTGATTATGTAAGCATCTGCTCCCTGGTTTACTGCTTCTACAGCGTTCTGTAAAGTGGGGTATCCGGTGATCACTATCTTTCGCATCTTTGGCGTTGTGCTTCTCATTTTTGTCAGAAGTTCTATTCCTTCGATATCTGGAAGCCGAATATCTATCAAGGCTATATTGTAGAAGGTCGTCCTAGTCCTTGCAACTGCTTTCCTCCCAGTTCCGACCGAATCAACGGTGTATCCTTCATCCTCGAGTATGGCTGTTAAGACTTTTCTTATGTTTTCGTCATCGTCGACAACAAGAATCCTGGCGGTTTCACCCATATCTTTTCACCTCCTTTGAGATCTGATTTCAACGGGATGGTTACAATGAAAGTTGTGCCCTTACCTCGAGCACTCTTCACAGAGATGGATCCACCATGAGCATCCACGATACGTTTGCATATCGGCAAGCCAAACCCCATTCCCTTGGCTTTCGTTGTGAAAAGGGGAGTCCAAAGCCTGTTCAAAGTCCTCCTAGACATACCGACTCCAGTGTCTGAGAAAACGAACCTCAGATTTCCTTTGGATTTCCTTGTCTCTATTGTCAGTGTACCTCCTTTGGGCATAGCGTCAATCGCGTTCTTGGTTAGATTGATGAAGGCCCGCTTGATCCTTTCGAAGTCAACTCTGATTTTCGGTCTGTTCTTGGTTAAGTCTTTAAGTATCACGGCATTTGGAATCTCTACAAGAGCTAGCGCTTCTTGTACTATCCGTTTCGGACTGCTTCTTACAATGTCCAGTTTCATTTCTCTCGAGTAGTCTAGGAGATCATTTATGATCTTGTTTGAGTATGTTATGTTCTTCTCTATCAGTTCAATCATTTCTCTGACTTTGCCGTCTATTTGTGAGCCCAGCCGTTTTTTCAGGTAGTAAGCGGCTGCATTGATGCTTGTGAGGGGATTCCGCAAGTCGTGACCGACCATTCCTGACAATTCGCCTATGACTGCTAATCTTTGAGCCTTGAGCAGCTGTTCTTGTGATCTTTTCAAATCATGGGTTCTTTCCTCAACTTTCTGCTCCAGACGTTCGGTGTACGCTTCAAGTTGCTTCCTAGCTTCTCTGAGACTCTCGATTAGCTGCGCGTTTTCAATGACCATAGCGGCTTGGTGCAGGAAAAGCTCCAGTGGCGTAAGAGACTCTCTGGTCGGCTTACGACCATCAACAGGATCGTCCATACTCAATATGCCTACAATCCTTCCTTCGGGTGTGTGGAGTGGTGCGTAGAGCATATCTTGAGGATGCCAGTCCACCATTTCTTCTCGCGAAAGCTTGCTGGGAACACCTGCATATGTGGAGGCTTTTTCCAGCGGCGTTCCAGGCGTTATACCATGTACTTGTTCTCTAATCCACGGATTCTCCCAAGGGAGATAGTAGAACTCGCCTATCTTGAACCTCTCAAATTTCAGCCCCAAACGTTGTCGCCAGACATCTCCAGAGGCTTTTCTCTTCAACAAGAGTTCAACTTCTTCTTTTGAAAGACCTACCGTTACAGTGTCAGTACCTTCAAGGTTTTCGTCTCTTAGTGATATCACGACTCTCTGCCATCCAAGTCTTCGGATGGCTTTCGCAATCACTCTGAGCCTCTGATGCATGGCTTTCTTCTTCATGATCTCAGTCGAACTCTTCATCAGATTCGCAAGTCTTTGGTAGATCTCTTCGAGTTCGGTGTGTCTATCCATATTGCTTATCGCGATTGCGGCATGAGAAGCCAATATTTCAAGAAGTCTCTTATCCCTTTCGTCAAATGCTGCAAGCCTTTTGCTTTCTACGTTCAGAACCCCCAATACCTTTTCGCCAGCTTTAATAGGTACAGCAAGTTCGGAGAGCATTC
>CAYGAG010000029.1:0-22261 GCA_964347765.1 uncultured Candidatus Bathyarchaeia archaeon | reverse complement strand
TATGCATACTGTTGGGACTATTTCTAGCACAATATTTCCCAGTTCTCAGCATCACGATCAACAACATGCAGATCGGAGGAATATCGATCCCTATCGGTATATGCTTGTTTTTGATGATGTATCCAGCTCTCTTAAATCTACAGTTGGCAGAATTGAAAAAACTATTCCACAATCCCAAGCCAATTATGCTTACACTTGTCTCAAACTGGATTTTGGCTCCATTAGTAACTGCCTTACTGGCCTACTATTTTTTGGCCGGACAGAATCAACTAATTGTGTCCCTAATATTGTTGGGCTCTAGTCCGTGCACAGCCATGGTCTTGGTTTGGGGAGTTCTTGCAGAGGGAAATCAAGAACAGAACATCATCAATACCAGTCTAAACACTATAACAATCATGTTTCTGTATGCTCCAATGGTCTCTCTGTTGACTGGTATCCAGAACATTCCGATTGACAGAGCAGCCCTTGTCGTATCCGTTTTTGTTTTTATTGGGATTCCGTTAGTCTTAGGTTATTTCTCAAAGAAGTACATAACAAATAGAAAGGGCGAGAGGTGGTTCCACGATTCTTATAGACCAGCCGTGGGAAAGATGGCGATACTTGCTCTTTTGACAACACTAGTGGTGCTATTCTCTTTGAATGGGAACGTGCTAATACAACATCCCGAGGAGATGATTCTTGTTTCCATACCATTGCTTTTAGGTTTCGTCATAGTTGTTGGGCTCAACCTATTTGTCACTAGATTTGCAGGTCTCCAATACAAAGAGGCAATAGTCTCTGTAATAATAGGTTCTTCAAGCCACTTCGAGATCGCAATTGCAACTGCCGTCAGCCTTTATGGGTTAGGCTCACAAGCTGCACTAGGAACGACAATGGGGTTGTTCTGGGAGGTCCCTGTCATGCTCAGTCTAGTGTACCTAGGCAAGAAACTAAACCATAGAGGGTTTTGGCGCAACCTTCCTGAATCTCATCTCTGATTTCTATAAGTGGATGTTGAGAAAGCCTCTCAGGAAACCCCGCGCGCGAATGCCGATATTCTTATATCCAAGCAGATGAATTTCGAAGGAAGCCATTTCGGATTCCGTAAACGGCAGTTCAACCGCAGAAGAAGGATTCAGTAAAATGAGTGGAGAAGGAAGACTCACTCCAAAAATCATCAAATTCGAAAAAAAGGATGCCGAGAAGCTAGCAGAGCTGCTGAATTCATTTGACAAGGAAGGTCTTTGGCCAGGAGGCTTCACAGGAGGAGTTCCATTCACTGCTGAGACAGTTCTGGACTCTTTTCCTGTAGGTGTCAAAAACATCTGTGTCTTGATCTCAACTCATAAGGGCAAATTTACAGGGATCTGCAGTCTCCATCCTCACTACGAAGATGCAGAAGCTGCTTACATAGGGTTATTTGGAGTGCACCCTGACCACCTCGGCAAAAAACATGGAAAAACCCTCATCCTCAAGTCGCTTCAAATCGCAACTGAGAACAACTTGAAACGTGTGGATCTTGACACTTGGGCAGGGAATCTTAGAGCCGTGCCTTTATACAAGAAAGTCGGCTTGTTTTGGATCCCCGCAACAAGCGTGGAAATGCAGGATTATGTCCCCGGGATAATAAACTTCCCACTGGCGAAGGAATTCTTCAAGAGACACGATTGGTATTCATCACATATACGGAAGCTGGACCTCACACCTGATGAGTTCAAAATCGATGACATGGAAGTGTTTCCATATGAATTCGCGAAGGACGGAGACAACCTCAAAGTGTGGGTGGACAGATATGGTCGCAGCATAATCGGACTAGAGCGCACTCTCGATGATGAACACCTAAGAATTCAGGTCAAACTCAGTGATCACAAGGTGATTGCCGGAATAGAACAAGATCTCACGATAGAGATAACAAATCACACAAATACAGCCATGCAAGGCTCAATGTTCTTGTCCGGATTTGAAGGCTTAAACTTTATAGCGCATCCCCAACAATCCTTCAACATTAAGAAAGCATCATCTCTCAAGCTGAAGGCAAAATTCAAAGTGAGCCCAGAAGTAGAAGCACCAGACATTCACCGAAAACAGAAAACCATCAAAGTCAACCTGATAATCAACGGCGAACTAGTTCCACTTGAAGTTGGAATGCGCTTACTGCCTCTACTTGAGTTCAAAACATATCCCGAAACCATAGTAGTAGCACCCGAAACAAAGGGACAAATCCAGTTTAACATATTCAACAACTCGAAAGAGACCTTCACAGGAAACATCTTCATTGTAGATGAACTCAACAGACTCTCTCTCAAGAAAACAACTGTTCCAATGAAAATCCCTCCGAAGAGCCACTCCGGCTTGCTCTTAGAAATAGAAGTATCAAGAGATCAGCCCACCTACGTACTTCCCTTAAGGCTTTTTGCAAAAGGAAAAGTCAAGCAGTCTAATGTTGAAACCCGAACGGAATCTACCCACGTCAAATGTATAAGACCGGGGGGAATTGTTGCCTCTATTGAAGACACAGAATACGGCAGATCAGTTTTCATTGAAAACGAAGACCTCCTTGCCTGTGTACGCCTCAGAAGAGGATTATTAGACATTATTTACAAAAACACTTCAACTGGAAGAGAAAAGGTCTTGCGCGGCAGGGGATTCGGCGTCGGTCCACCCTTCGGTTTCGTAAGACCTATTGAATTTGACTACCAGATCAACGAGAAACCTGAATCTCTAGAATTAGTTCTTTCGGCACTGCATCCAGACAAGCCTGGCATAAAAATGATGAGGATACTCACTTTCTACTCTGGAACTTCACTGATTCAAGAGATCATCAAAATCATAAACATGAACCCAGACGTAACCTACAAGCTGAATGTACGAATCCTCAGACCATGGTGGCTATGGGACATACATTACCGGATGATTGTGCCACTGGTCCATATTATGGAAAAAGAAATGATAGGATTTCCAGTCTCAGAAACAGACTTACCAACTGACCCTAAAGAATACAAGGAAACATGGACATGCTCCCGAAACGAACCGCAAGATTTCTATTTCGGACAAATATGGTCAAACGAAAAAGTCTGCAAAATCAAGATTGGTGAACGAGGATATGTCAGTCCTGAATACGAACTGGGCGAAGTAAAGCCAGGTCAATCAGCTTCCACATCAGAATTCTATTATATCTTAGGACAGGGCAACTGGAAGGCCGTACGAAGAAAATGGAAGCAACTCATCCAAAAGAAGCTTGATCCACAAGAGGAAACAGTGGAAGCCGAACCGCTCTTCAACATAAGACTTACCAAGAGCATACTCTACGACAGCTCAGAACTCAAAACTGTACTCGAAGTAGTAAACATCAGGAACAAAGGCGCTACTGGAAAGATCACATTGCATTCACCCAAAGGATGGAAGATTTCACCCTCAGAGATAGAGATCAAAGAAGTAAAGGCGAAAGAACCCTTCACTGCCGAAATACTCATGGTTCCTCCTCCTCAAGTTGAGCTAGGAATTCACAGTGGAAGTATAAGATTTTCAGCTGAAAATCAGGAAATCCAATTCCCCATGAATCTATGCATACTCTCAAAGACTCTGAAGACTCCACCAAACATTACTTCAGCTAAAGAGAAGAAGAAAACTGTCTTCAAGGTTTCGAATGAACTGCTTCATTTCAAATGCAGCGCAGAGTATGCAGGATGCTTGTATTTCCTAGGGAAGGATAGCACAAACCAGCTTGCCACTTCCTTTCCAAATATCGGCACAAAAGTGTTCCTCGAAAACTATTCAGGTGGAATAAGATCACTGTATTTGGACGAGAATTTCGACTTTCAGAAGTCCAAAACCCACAACGAAACATACAAGGCAGAGCTGGTTGAAGATGATGATTGGAAAGGCGTCAAATTCTCATTCAAATCCAAAGAGCAGGAGGAATTAAGGGGCACATTCGGATCGGTCTCATATCTAACCTTGCCCTTCAGCAACATAGTCAAGGTCAGACGAGAATTCGAAAACCCCACGCAGGCTACCTTCAAATTCTTAAGCTGTCTATGGCTCTCCCCAAATGTTGGGGGAAACTTCCAACAGAATGAAGCGATATTTCCACGAGCTGGCGAAATCTTCCGATTTAAGAGAGCCGAAGGTTTTGCGATATCAGGAGTTGAACCAAAAAAAGGATGGCTTCTCACCAGAAACGAAGAAGAAGAGCTGGGACTCGCCGTGATCGCCGGCGATCCTAGTAGATCAACAATACTCTCGCTAGACATAGGTAAAACCATGCTGGAACTCTTCATCATGTCCAAAATTCAACTGCAACCAAATGCAAACTGCGAACTGGAAGACTACATACTGCTCGGCAATGAAGACCATGAATCCATAGACAAACTTGCAGCAATACTTCACAGCAAAGCAGACAGAAAGAAGCCCTGAAAAGAATAGCCCATTCGCATTTACCGAGAATACGGAAATTCATCCAATTCTTAATGAAAAAGAACAGGGAAATCACAATGCACGTTATACATTTGGAATTAACGTGAGTATTGAGAAGGTAACAACTAGAGGCGATCTTGTGGTGTTCCTTCGTCACGCATTTTCCTTAGCCATTCTCTTGGTTCTCTGTAGTACGCGTTAGCTTGTCCTCTTACCCTTGGAGGAAGGCAGTAGATCCAGTCTCTAGAATTGCACCGATGTTGAAACCAGCTTTTCTCAACCAGCTCTTCACATCCTTGCAGTAGTGGGCACTTCTCTCTTGCTTCTCTTTGTGACGATTTTCTGGACATAGCCAATATGCCGCCTTCTGTTCTTTATTTCAAACTCCCTAGACCAACAGGCCGCAGGTTGCTGCGTGAGTCATTCGGCTTAGACTCAATCGCTGAATTCATTCCATACCAATTCCGCAGATTTCTCTAAAATGCCTTGTGTCGCCTAACACCTGGTTCTGAAAAGATAAGACCCGATCCATCCTCAACAGATGATCACCAGTCCTCCGTTTAGCGCGCGCGAATGTAGCTATGGCTTTTGCCTCCTATGGAGGTAACAAAAATTGGCAAGAGGGCATAAGAATGTTGAGTGTGCTTGCCACGGATGAAAGACGATATGTGTGGCGCACCGTGGCCTCTGCTTTGCTGCATTGTCACGAAGACAACTAGAAGTCTACGATATGCTTAAAAATCGGTTGGAAGACCCAAAGAGAGCAGAAGTGGCCAAAACCGCTCTAAAGCATCTCACAAAGAGACTAGAAGAACTTGAGCCCTACACGTAATGGAAACATCTTCCGACACCTTCTTTCTTGCGCTCCGCTAGCTTCACTTTCATTTAAAGAGTCAAATGCTACTAGTCTGACCTATCTCAATCGCAGAAAAGAACGCTGTCAGCAAGGCAACATTCTATCCGGTGATTGAGAAGCCGTCGAAGACCAGTGTTGGAGTTTCAACGATTAACAAGGTCTTTTCCAAATCGCTGCCGACATCAAGCAGGTTCTGAAGCCCCGCATAAAAATTGCCTGAGACTGAGACTGGCTGCAGTGAAGATTTCTTCTCACCATTTTCAACTAGGAAGCAACTTTGGGCTACTGCGGAGAATTCTCCAGTCGACACATCACTGTGAAAGATTCCTATGGGTATGTCCACAATATAGATGGCCCGCCCATCTATTGAAGCTATGAGATCGTCAAGCTTTTTGCTTCCTGGTTTGACTTCCAGATTTTTGGGGCGTATCAATGGTGAAGTTTCATATGGAAGTGTTGAGCCAAAAGGTCGGCTGTGCCGTGTGCAATTGCCAGTAGTCTGTGTGCCATAGATATTTGCGTAATACAAGTCAAACAGGAACTTGTTTAGCTTGCCTTGTTCTATTATAGTGGTTTTCTGTTGCGGGTTTCCTTCTGCATCAATGGCATCTGTGTTTATGCCAGATGGTTTCTGACCGTTGTCGATTATCGTGAATTTGGGATTGGCTATTCCTTTGCCGATTTTGTCACTGATGGGTGATCGACCTTCGACAACATATTCACCTCTTGCTGATTGCCCGAGACTAGCGTAAATGAAGGCTGCCGCGGCTATGGGCTCCCAGATTGTTGGCAAGGTTGTTGTCTGATCGAGCGTCTGCGCTCCTAGCAGATTCACAGCTTTCTGCGCTGCTTTTGCTCCCAATCCAGCCGGTTTAATCAAGTTTTCACGGGTTATGTCGAATTCGTAGCCTGTCCTACGTTCCTCGCCATCTATAGCAATGCAGAAAACTTCGCAGCTGTTCATAACTGATCTGGAGGTTTCTTGAACCCCCAACGTATTTCCCACAGCAAATCCTCCCCATTCAGCAGCACATTCGCTTCCCACTGTCTTGATCCTCTTGTCAAAGCCTTGTCCTTCTTTTACCATGTTACTGGCGAAGCCTATGAGATCTTCTTTGCCTAAGGCCAGTATCTCCTTTGCAAACGTTCCTTCATTACCTGCTCTCTTGGGCTCACAGAAATTTCTGAATCGTTCATCTTTGATGGAAATCGATCTCAGACTAGCTGTTGCTTCATCTATACTTCGTTTGATCCTCTCAACTGAGACTCCGCTCGAAGAAGCAAAACTCACGCTATTCTCCTTAGCAACACGAACCGCGTTTCCCTCGACAATTCCATCTGACGCGTCTACAACACCTTGATTGATACTCGCTTTAGTTCTATTCTCATAGAACAGGTATAGTTCGAAATCCGCCATGTTGTCGACTTCTCTTGCATATTTCAAGCCCGTATCAACAGTGGAAAGCAGAACATCCTTTAGATCTTCGAATTCCATTGTCTTTCACCTTCCCCTAACCTGCTTTTCCTCCAAATGTCACTTCACCAATGACCAGTTCTGGTCCGCCTAATCCGCAAGGTAAGGGATATTGACCACTTTTACCACACCCCCCAAAATAGCCGGCCGATATATGAAGATCCTTTGTTGCGCCTTCCACATTGGACAACAAGCTAAGAATGTTCCCTGACAGGGAAACCTCGCGAAGAGGCTCCTGTATCTCGCCTTTTTTCACCCAGTATCCTCTTATCGCTTTGAATAGGAAGCTCCCATCTCCTTCAACTTGTCCACCTGAAGTCTGTATTGCATACACCCCAGTATCCAACGACTCCAAAGCCTCCTCTTTTGTTAAGGTTCCAGGTTCAAAGTATGTGTTTGTCATCCTTGGTATCGGAGCGAAGCCGAAATGCACTGCTCGACAGTTTCCTGTTGGCTCCTCCTTCAGATGGTTTGCTGTCCCCCTACTGTGAAGGTAATGTCTTAATACTCCTTTGTCCAGTACTGTCGTTTCGCTGGCCTTCGTGCCTTGGTCATCATAAGGTATCCATAATCCGCCGAATTCAGCCAATTCTGGTCTCCCATTGTCAATAATGGTAGCATGTTCAGTACCAAGTTTTTCTCCGATTTTTCCGGTTAGAGGAGAACCACCAATGACTACGAAATCACCCTCACTAAGGTGGCCAAAAGATTCGTGCGCTAAGACTCCGACTAATCTGTTCTCTATGAGTGCTCTAAATCTCCCTGCTGGACAGGTTTTCGCCTTCAGCTGCTCTCTTGCATGTGAACCTGCCCTTCTTCCGATATCTTCAGGGGTCGAATCTTTCTTATCAAGGCTTTCTAAGCCTAAGGTTCCACCAACCTGTGCAAATCCGTTCACGAGGTGTCCTGCATCCGTTTTAGAAGTAACACGACATTGCAGATCGACAACTTGAAAATCCCAATCAACTACTGAACCGTCACTGTTCGTGAAAAGCTTACGACCGTAAAATTCACCGTATAGTCCTGTTACATTGCTGATGCTCTGACCTGAATCTCGAGCACTATCAATCAACCTGTTAACCAAATCAGTCTTATAATCAAGATCTTTAGACTGAGGATGAACTCTTACTTGAAACGTATCAGACCTCTTGCTCTTAACAGGCGATCTTTTATCAAAATCCAGCTTCAAGGTAGCCGCTTCAGAAGAGACTTTTGCCATCTTAAATGCCTTTGAAACAACCTTTTCCAACTCCTTGCTATCATCACTGGAGGTGAAAGAATAGCCAGAAGCACCGCTACAGTAGCAGACGACGCCTATCCCCATCCGAGATCTGAGAATTATATCTTTCCATGTATCATTGACACGGTGGAGCGTTCTCAGAGTCAGGTCGTCAAACCTTGCTTCTACAAACTTTGCACCCAACTCTTCCCCAAGTTCTACACAATCATGCAGTTTCTCTAACATGAAAACGCCTTCTATATATAAATTGGATTTAGATAATGGTCGAAACACTCTATTTAAGTTCTCGCAGATGTACACCCAGAATATTTCGCCATAAATGTAGCATCTAGTATTTCATCCTAACATGCTACTATAGAAATGTATTTATAATATGACGTATGTCATATTGAGAAGGAGCAGCGCTTTGAAGAGGAACGAATAATGAAAGTTGTGATCCATACAGAAAAGTTGTCTAAGCAGTATGGTAAGGGTGGAGAGATCAAGGCTGTGGACGAGCTTGATCTTGAGGTTTATGAAGGAGAAACTTTTGGTTTACTTGGTCCAAATGGGGCAGGCAAAACAACAACTGTTCGCCTGTTAAACTGCATCATAAAACCCACCAGCGGAACAGCCACTGTGAACGGTCATGATATTCTGAAGGAGGAGACGGAGGTGAAGCAGGTTACGGGTTTGCTTGCTGAGTCGCCTGGGTTGTATGAGAAGCTTAGTGCTTGTGAGTTTCTGGAGTTTATGGGGGCGCTTTATGATGTTCCGGCGGATGTTTTGGGTGAGAGGATTGATGATTTACTGAAGTTGTTTGGGCTCGATGATCGTCGTGACTATCTGCTTGAAGGTTATAGTCGCGGTATGAAGCAGAAGGTGTTGATCGCTTCTGCCCTGATCCATGACCCGCCCATCCTATTCTTTGACGAGCCGACCTCCATGCTGGATCCTCGCGCCGCCCTCATGGTTAAGGATTTGATCAAGAAGTTAGCGGACACTGCTGGCAAGACCATCTTCATCTGCAGCCACATCCTGCCAATTGTAGAGGAGTTATGCGACCGCATAGGCATAATCAACCAGGGCAGACTGATCGCACAGGGCACTGTCAAAGAGATCATCACCCAGACAAAGACCAACACACTGGAAGAAGCGTTCATAGCTATAACCGGCGGCGTCGAAGAGAAAGAACTCCTAGCATGGAGAGAACAGAAAAGTGCAAAAACCTAAATGGCTACTGATCGCCCAAAACGAATACCGCATCTCTACGAGCAGCATAAGGAGCATTAGAAGATATTTTCCATATCTTGTAGTAGTGTTGCTGGGAATTTATGTGCTGTTCATCGCACCAGCAGCTGTCAGTCTTTTCATTGATGATTTCCTCGTATTCATAATATCTGTCGCTGCAGTGCCTCTGGTACAGATCATACTGTTCATGTTTTTCTTCTACTTTCTACTGTTTCCAATCAGTGATACGTTGAGGGAGATCAAGACTGAAAAGCTAGAGGTCTTTCTTGCAGCCCCCATAAAACCGAGCGATGTTCTACTAGGCGAGTTTCTGGGCAAAATGCCTTTCTACGCCATAGCCATCACAGTGATTACCGGCACTTTCACAGCCCTTCTGATTCCGCTAGGATTGGACATACTCCAAAATGTCACAATCATCCTAGTATTCATTATCACATTTCTTTCAGCCACATGGATCGGCACGGTAATCGCTGCAACGCTGCGAACAAAGCTTGGAAAGACAGCTCGCGGGAAAGATATTGGAAGAGCCCTTTCAGTAATCATTGCCCTACCCATGATCGCTGTAATGTATTCGATTATTGGAGGAGGACTGATAGAAGTGCTAATGGAACCCACAACCGGCGGGACGGTTAGGACAATCTTTGGTTTGTTGCCTAGCTCATGGGGCGCAGAAATTTTCGTTGGCTTCGCCTCCAATCCAAGCAATATAGGGGCAGTTGGCCTCGAGACTCTGATGCGGATTGGAGGTCTCGCTCTCTTTTTTATAGCTGTCCTGTATGTAGGGACCAAAGTCGCCAATCGCGCTTACAGCCTTGAATCAACAACATTCACTGCGCCCAAGGTTAAGCCGGATGGCTTCTTCTACAAGAGCGTTGGATTTCTAGGAGGCGGTGGGTCCTCTGGCACTCTTCTCAAATCTATCTTCAAGGATTATGGCAGACGACTTGAAAATCTGTCATGGATCGCTTACACGGTAGGTTTGATTGCCATGATAAGCATATTCCTGTCAGACCCATATTCAAGCCCAGAAGACCCATTGGTTATCCTCAGCTTGCTGGCGATTCCGCTCCTCACAGGGTTTGTAGTCGGGACGGTAAGCCGTGGAAAGGGTACACTTTTCTTATACAGAAAATCACCGAATGGTATTCGAAGATTTCTGAAGGCAAGGTTGCTGCAAGGTTGGTTTGTAGCAGTTCCAATCGCCGCGGCAATCATGACCGTGTCCACAATTCTGGTTCCCGAAATCACACTGTTTTCTCTGCTGATGAACGTAATGTGGGGATCGTTGAGAACTATGAGCATCGTAGCTTTTCTACTTGGCCTTGCTCTCCTAATACCGGTCTTTGCAGAAGGATCAAGAGAACGCGCATTGGGTGCTATGATAAATCTTCAAGCAATTCTCTTCATCACTATTGGATTCGAGGTCGGTTTTGATCGGCTGGGTTTCCGATTCCAGAAGATGCTTCCAAACCTAAATCCATTCACAAGTCTACTGTTCGACCATCTATTGCAGACTGGCATGGTATTCTCTATTGGAACTGTACTTCTTTATCTCGGACAAAGAAAACTTTGCAGAATCGAATAGTGAGAGAAACATGTACGCGTTAACACCAAGCACTTCACACACAGCATAAACACCAAACGGCTTTCAAAGGGCGTCGTAGACAGATGTTCTTTTCAATATTCTTCTATGTGGGAAGGTTCCTATTTTCTCTGAACAATGTAGTCTATGTATGCTTGCTTCTGCTCTTTCCCTATGAGTATTATCCTCTTCTACTTGTGAAGAATTGAGAAATTGGCAAAGTATTGGTCTGGTTCGTTGTCTTCATAGTAGGAATCTGCAGGGCCGTCATCATCCACTGAGACAAAATTCACGAAGCAAAGTCCATCTGGCTTTATCACTCGTTCTATTTGTCCCATAGCGATTTCGACATCCTTTTTCGACATCAATGGCAGTGTATTGTAGGAGTATACAAAACTGAATGCTTCATGTTTGAAGGGTAGCCTCCTCATGTCTCCTTTTAATATGTTGAGCCTTAGATTGTGCTCCCTACAGAACTCCTTTGTCTTGCCTAAAGAGTGATCAGAAATTTCGATTCCGACAGCTTTGTATCCAGATTCCAGAAACAGCCTTAGTGGAGGATCATCACCACCAGCGCCACAGTCCAAAACTGTCTTATCAAGTGAACTATCGTTGCAGTATCTTAGGAATCCATAGAGAGGGGTTGCTCGAATCACCTTTTTCATCTTCTATCCCAGGTTTTGGTAAGCTTTGCTTAGTTCTTATGACGTAGAATTAGATCGTTGGACGTATTTCCAGGAGCCGAGAAAAGAAATTGAATCAACATGTAGGTGAGACATCTTCGTGCGTGTTTACTGTGTGTTAGAACGGGAATGCTTGAAGATTCCCTTCACCTTTTCGGCCACTTCTTTCAGGTCTTCCGTGTTTGGTCTTCCCCGTATGTCACCCAATCGCCCACTGACTGAACGGTCAAGATGTCCAGTCGTCTTGTATTCTCCCACTACATACCATTCGGCAACTATCGTGTAACCTAGGTGATCATACAACTGGCCCATAAACTTCACTGCTGGAATAGCCTCATTGATACCCGTGTGCACCCCACCATAGGTACAATAAACCACAACGTTTGCCGAAGACCTTTTTGGGGAAGCAGGTTTCACCTCACCCTTCTCGCTATATTTCTGCAGAAGGCTTCTGTGCAACGCGATCATGGGCTCACCAGGCAGCTGCCCGTATACTCCAGATCCTACAAATATGAAATCGAATTTGAGTATATCCACATCCATGTCCCCACTAGTTACCTTTACCGTCTCCACATCATGACCTAGCATCCTAACGGTATCTTGTATCTTCAAAGCCACTTTCTCGGTGTTACCCGTAGAGGAAAAGTACAGATTGAGAACATTCATCACGTACTGACTCCTAGGCAAATGTGCTATGACATCTTTGTTAGAAGATGACCGTATACTTAAGCAGTTTTATCAAGCTCTGATAGTGCGCGTGTACTCTACTGGTCAAATAGATATAAGCAAGTCGAGTTGTAGCCTAATTAGCTCGCTTGCTCACATTGATAGCAGGACGATAACTTGAAGGCTTTAGACCGAAAGCTAATACCTGCATTGGAAGAGAGATACGGTTCACTATGGTGGCCTGAAGACATGTATCCAGAAGATACATCGTCAGATCCTTTCAGACACATAATACTAACAATTCTCTCCCAGAACACGACCGAAGTGAATTGCATCAGGGCGTATAAGGGATTAGCCTCAAAATTTGAGATAGTCCCTGAGGTTCTAGCAAGAGCAGATCAGGACGAAATAAAAGACGCGATAAGGAGCGGCGGCCTTTACAACGTGAAGTCCAGAAGAATCAGAGAATTGTCCAAAGTCGTGTTGGATAGGTTTGGTGGAGACATTACATCAATTCTTTCTCTTCCCAAGAACATTGCCAAGGAGAAATTGATGGAGCTGCCCGGGGTAGGAGACAAAACTGCAGATGTACTCCTAACAGATCGCTACACGTACAGAGAGGTAATACCAATAGACACTCATTATGACAGACTTGCCAAACGGTTGGGACTTGTGGAAGAGAATGCAAAGTATAACGAGATCCAGAAAGCTTTGATTTCTTTTATTCCCAAACAGAAGCGGGACAGAACAGCAGGTCTGCTCTGGCTCCTCGCCAAAAACACATGCAAAGCAAAGAACCCAAAGTGCAGCGAATGCGTTCTGAATTCATCCTGTCCTTATGAAGCGAAAACCTGAAAATCCTATACATGCGCGCTTCTCACCGAGAAAAATGCAGATGTCACCCATATACTCGGAAAGTTTTCACCCTTCTTTGAGATACATTAAATGAACTTGTTATCGTTCTGGGCTTTGTGCGCATTTATTCTTCGCGTACGCTTTAATAGAAGGCACGCACACTCAGATAGAGAAAAAGCTGGAGTAATTGCTTGTGGCTGAAGTTGAAATGGTGTGGGACCTTTCACCACTGGTCAAGAACACCGACCCGAGCGCAGTGAAGAGCGATTTGAAATCAATGGTCGCTGAAGCGGAGGAGTTCCGAGATAGATACCGTGGCAAAGTCACACTCCTCGATGCTAAAGGTCTCTTGCAATTTCTGGAGGAGCGGGATGCCAATTGGCTAAGGTGTGAGGGGCAAATCAAGTATTGCTTTCTCCTGTATTCAGCGGATTCTACTAAAGAAGTGGCCAAAGGGCTTCTCGAAGCTGTCCGATACGCTCAGATGAGGCGCAATCAGGCCCTAGCCTTCATCGATATCGAGTTGGCGAAGCTTCTTGAGAGTAAACCTTCGCTGATTCGCGACCCTATCCTTTCGGAGTACAAGCACCTTCTCGAGAAGCTGGCACGAAAGGCGCCTCACATGCTTTCTGAAGCAGAGGAGCAACTGGTGATCACAAAAGACAAGAATGGTGTCAATGCTTGGCAGCTGCTTCAGAGTGACTGGCTCTCAACAAGAACATTCGATATCGAGATTGAAGGCGAGACTAAGACCCTTCCTTATGGTGAGATAATCGGCCTCTATGAAAGCCCGAATCGAGATCTACGAAAACAGGCCAATCAGACAGTATATGAGAATCTCGGCAAGGATGAAATTGTCTGGGCGAGCGCTATCCGCGCTGTGTGCGACGATCATACGCAGATGTGCAAATTGCGCAAATACCCGACTGCGATGACCCAAAGTTTGATTGACAACGACGTCGATCTGCAGACGGTTTCCAGCCTAATGAAGACTATTGAGAAGAACGTTGGCTTATACCAACGATACTTGAAGCTTAAGGCAAAACTTATGGGCATGGACAAACTGGCCAACTATGATGTGGTGGCGCCCCTTCCCCAAGCTCCTGACACAAAATACCACTGGAAAGAATCCCGTAAGGAAGCAACAGACTCCTACTATGAATTCGACCAGGAGCTAGGAAGATGGGTCTCAGAGATGTTTGAAAAGCGCCGCATTGACGGCAAGGTCCGAAAAGGCAAGGAATCTGGGGCTTGGTGTGCATCGTGGCTTGCTGGAAAGAGCGCCTACATCCTGCAGAGCTTCAACGAGAGGTTGGGCGACGTCTACACGCTGGTCCACGAGTTAGGGCACGCAGTTCACGCATACTTAGGTTCACGGAATCAGAAGCCTAGCAACTTTGATCTTGGAATGTGCATCGCCGAAACAGGAAGTGTATTCGGCGAACTTCTCCTAACAGATCGACTCCTCAAGAAAGCCACCACCAAAGAGGAGAAGCAAGCAATCCTAGCCCACGTTCTGGATGACTTCGGAATGTCCGCGTTCCAAGTCTCAGCACGCGTCTTCTTTGAACAAAGCTTGTATGACGCCATATCGCAAGGCGAATTTCTCGACGGCGAAACTGTGGCCGACCTTTGGGTCTCCGCAAGGAACAAGGTATACGGAAACTCCGTAGATTGGCTGGATGTGATGAAGTGGGAATGGACTATGAAGCCACATTATTATCTGGCCAACTTTCGCTTCTACAATTATCCCTACGTGTACGCCCAGTTGTTCGTATTCGCCCTGTACCGACTCTACAAAGAGCACGGAAACACTTTCATCCCAAAACTGAAGGGAATACTGGCCGCAGGCTCCAGCAAGGCTCCCTATGACATCGCCGCCGAACTGGGCTTCGACATCACGCAGGAAGCATTTTGGCAGAAAGGGATGGACCAAGCCAAAGAATTCATAGATATGCTCGAAAAGATCGCCTGACCACATATTTGCGCCTGTTTTTCGTTTCTGGCGAATAAGACTGCCCTTCTTCCACCAGATTATAGACGCGTGCTTTAGGATATCAGTGGAGACATCACCATCTACCATCTTTTCTTCTCTGTAGGATTCCTACACCTTCACGCTGGTATGTCCTTCTTTTCAAAGACCCAGGTGGCGATCATTAGAAGCACAATCGCCGATATCGTCAGCAAAAAGAAATCCACCGATTTGAAAAGCCCGTCAATGATAACAGAGGAGTAATCCCAGTAATTGAAGATGCTGACGGTTTTCATCCATTCAAGGCTTTTGGAGAATCCTCCAAAGGCATAGAGGAAAAACTCGCCGAAGACGAATGCGAATGTTATGCCCATGCCAGTTCTTACTTTCTGGAAGAACACAGCGGTAAACATGCCAACTGCAACGATCACCATCAGGAAGGGTAGACAACTTATCAACGACAGAAAAACGGCATCAGCAGAGAATTCGTTGAGCGCACTAATGCTAATCAGCCCCCCGATAAGCCCGACAGTGGCGATAAGAATTGTCAAAAGTGCGACAACAGTCATCGCACCAAACTTCTCTACTAGGTAGTGTCTTCGTGAAACAGGCGTGGATAGCAACACGTCCATGTGCTTGTTCTCCAAGTCACTTGCTATGACAGACACTGAAAGGTAGGCGATGAATAGTCCTGCGAGCATCCACCACCAACTGAAAAACTCCAATGTTACGAACCCTTTTACTTCAAGCATGTTGATGGTTCTTCCGCCTGTGAAGCTTTTGTAGATTGGATTCTGCATCAATTCTTCGAAAGGATTTTCACCTTCTTCTGTTGAAGCGATACCGATTAACACTGAGTCAGACGTTTTGTTCAGCTCAGCCATAACTGCATAGTACCGTTTTTCCTCAAAGTCCTTTGCAAAAGTGATGCTTGTCTCTTCACCGACATATTTGATTCTCGCTGTTACCATACTTACTCGACTGTCCTCCAAAACCATGTAACTGGTCGCATTCTCCAGCGACTCCCATGAAAGAGTAATGTTGCCTCCCTGCTCGTCTGGAAGCTCCAAACTGACCTTGTTTGCTCCTTCCAATTCTTCAGTCAGCGAATCCCGAAAGGTTGGAAAGATCTGCACCATACCTACGGAAACGACAAGGATGAGCAAACCAAATATGAGGAGCCCTTTCCATCCAGTTCTGAGTTCCATGTATACTATTCTGCCAGCCATCATGGATTGCCTCCTTCTACATAGTATTTCAGGAATAGCTGTTCCAAGCTGTAGGTCCTCAGATTCATGTTTAGTATTCGATGTTTTGACACAGCTGCAATCACGCCGTCAAGGTTCTCATGTATAGTCAGTATTATTCTGTCATTTTCCTGTTGCAAGTCGCTTACGCCTTCAAGTTTGAACTCGTCGATTGTGAACGGATCACCGAATTCGACCTCAAGCACCTTTCCCGTCTTTCTCTGCAAGGCCTGTATTTCCTCGACCACTTTTACTTGGCCCTTTCTGATAATTGCCACCCTGTCGCAGACTCTCTCTACATCTGCCAGAATATGCGAAGACATGAAGACAGTCTTCTTCCCTTTCTTTTCTTCGCGTAGAATACGGTAGAACTCCTGTTTCATGAGCGGGTCAAGCCCCGAAGTTGGTTCATCCATAATGACTAGATCTGGATCTGCCATTAATGACTGTACGATTCCCACTTTCAGTTTGTTGCCTTTTGAAAGTTCATTCGTTTTCCGGCTAAGATCGAGTTCAAGTCGCTTTGCAAGAGACTCCATCTTCTCTGTTGATTTGCTGCCTCTTAATGAGAGCAGATAAGTAAGATAGGAACTGACTTTAACCGATGAGATTAGACCGAAATCGCCTGGCAGATATCCTGTCTTTTTCCGTATTGCAACTGCATCTTTGTGTGAATCCAGTCCGAATATGGTTATCTTGCCTGCTGTTTTGGCAAGTAATGCTAGACAACTCCGCAGAGTGGTTGTCTTGCCTGCTCCGTTAGGTCCGAGGAATCCCATTATTTCGCCTTTACGAACAGCAAGATTCAGGTCTTTGACACCTACATGGTTTCCATACATCTTTGTCAGATTCTCTATCTCTATCACTTTTTCCTCAGCCATTTTGGTTCACCTACTTTAAATTTCATGAAACTTGAAACTCACCTGTAGATACTAGGGGAAATCGAGTATTTAAGGCTTTTCAAATTTCATAAATTTTGAAAATATTTATATCCTTCATTTCTTATATGCTTCATCAAGATGGAAGACGGTGAACCTCGTCCCATTGAAAAGAAGCTGAGAACGCTTGAAAAAAGACTTGTAGATATCATGACAAGTATGGGTTACCTGAAGGGGCGTTCACGAAAAGATTCCAAGATCACAGCACACATATATATCCACCAAGAAGCCACTCAAAAAACTCTCCGGAAACTCACGGGTTACTCTATGGGATCAGTTTCAACAGCTCTTCAAGCTCTCGAGAAGCAAGGCCTCGTCCGCAAACATTCCCATCCAGACACACGCGAATACCATTATGAACTCGACGGAACTATCTCACAAATAGGGTTTCGATCATTGGCCGGCGCTCAACAGTATTTATCCCAGCTAAAAGGGTTCTTCAAAGAGATTGAAGCAAAACTAAGCGCTCCCTACCTTTCCAAGAAGAAAGGGTACGAAAACATTCGACGATTTCTCGACGAAATGAATGTACTCATCCCAGCTTACGAGCAAATATTCCAGAAATTTCAGACTTATGTTTCGGGTGTTAAACCAAGGCTAGATGGGTAATGAATGATCGCTAGTTCAGTTCCCCAAGACCCTCATGGATTCGATCCGGAGATACTGCAAATAGAGCAGAATATTGTGGAATTCTTTGCGGAAAAATCCCCGCAATTCACTGGTCGCCACCCTATAGTCGCCGAGGTCTTAACATTTTTTGACATCAGAAGAAGTCTGACCCAACGAGATCTGCAAAGCTTGACGGGCTTTTCCGCCGGAACTATCTCGAAGACTGTTCGCCAGCTTGTTGATATGAATGTTATAACGAGAGAAACAATTCCGGGCACGCATAGACACATTTACAGAATGGAGAAGCTGCCCTTCACATCAGCACGTTACTTCTTGAGAACGGAAAAACTCCTCACAGAAATGGAAGAAGAGCTTAAGGAAATGAAAGACACGCTGGACACTTACGCAGAAGAAATGAAAGACCTCAGAGGATACCAGAAGACCTACACGACCGTAACACAATTGTTGGAGTTAATATCCACGGCACCGATGTTAATGGCGTTGATTGACAAAGAAATAGGGAAATTCATTGATGAAGAAAAAATGACATGAATGCGATGTTCTATTGTGCACACGATCGAGTTATCCTTAAACTGATAGAGGTTTGTTTCAACGTTCTCTCTCAATGTTATTTCTGGAGCGAATATTATTGGAGCAAAAGAGTCTTTCTTCTACAAACCCACCTTCAGTGGTGTTGAAGAGGTCATATTGAAGTCTCTATTATTTAGCTGAAGATTCTGAGTATAGTTTTCGAAGGTAAAGGTCATATTGAAACGAGCACTCCCAAAATTGCTCGATTTGCCGGTCCATAATATGGTTCCTGATTCTTTGTTTGTTACGTTAAGTAGTATGTCAGGATTTGTTAACACAAGATAGTTGCGGACTAGTTTTCCTTCAAATTCGTCAATTTGACCATTTACGGTAACATTACCATAAATGTAAAGGCTACTCAAACTATCTATGGAAATTTTCTCATCTAGCACTGTGTTATTGAAACATACGGTGTTTTGAAAGGCGTGAGCAAACAGACCATCAATAGTTGAACTCCTGATCTCTACAAATGAGTGATTGTGACAATGAACATAACCATATGTATGAACTATGTCAGCGATTCTGCGAGTATTTACGATCAGTATTTCTGAGTCGTCATAGCATGTAATCCATGCTGAACTTGAGTTGCAGCATCTTATATCGGATGAATCATGGCTATTTAAGATGTACAAAGAAGAATCTATGGCGTTCATTTGCGATTGGTCATATGTACTAATTGGATGGCTCCATTTGGAATTTGTTATTGTAATATCGCTGGCTTGTCGCGCTATTATTTCGATCGCAGGTGATGAAGATTTATTCAGCAGAAGACTTGCGAAATTTTCAACATAGATCCAACTGGTGGCCCTCGCGCGTTGTACTCTATTTCTAGTTATCACGGTAAATCTCGAGTTTTCTGCTACCATATGTGCCATGTCTTTAATGGTTATTTGGTGTTCCTCTTGCCTTTGGTCAATAATCAGCTTAGCGTTTCTGATGATAAATGTTGCATTATCCTTGACAATTATGCTTCCAGCTTGATAGTAAACACTGTTCTCGATACTGAAAACCTGGTTATCTCCGATAATCAAATCGCCAATATGTGTAGTGGGTGCGGAAATGAAGGCATGCACAGGGACCAAAGTGAAAGCCACAAGCACTACTAGAACAGCCAGTTTCAAAGACTTGGACCCTATCGATGCCCCGATTGCACCCCCAACTAAGGCCATAATGTCGAACATCAGACTTTCACCAAAGAGAAGAATCCCTAAAGGAAAGAGACGTATACTAAGCGGTGTTGAAACGAAAATAGTTGCCAGAATCGCCCCCAAGAAACTTAGTAATGCGCCTCGACGCGGTTCTCTAGCTAGAAAACCGACCACCAGACCTGAAAGAAGTGATCCAAGAACAAGTGCCAAAGTGAAGTATATCAAGGAAAAAGGGTTGAATGGTGAGAAGATTGTCTCTGAGGTAACCATAAACCATGCAATAAGAATGAACACGGTTTTTATCACAATGCCAATAAATAACGAAATATACACCCTTAGCCACGGATTACGTTTCTGCTGGAAGTCCTTATGTTGCTTCATCATCTGAAGACTCTTCATAACTGAACGCTTCTCATATTTGGTACTATTGTCTATGAAGTGTTATTACCTTTCTGCATTATGAATTCTCTCAAGCAAGATTATAGGTTGCCGGTGATGTCTTGATTCTGGTATGAGCCTGGATTTCAAATTGGAGCTTCGACCATAAGTCATAAAACTTAGGGAGAAGACAGGGTAAGTAGTGGATGAAATGGTGAAGGTCTATGTTGTCTATGACACGAAGTATGGCAACACAAAGCTTGTAGCAGAGAAGATTGTAGAGGGAATGAAAGAAGTCAGGGAAATTGAGACGGTCGTAGTTAATGTTGGGGAAGCTAATCCTGAAAATGTGACTGATTATGATGCAATATTGATAGGGTCACCAAATCACTACGGTGGACCGACGAAGGGTATTAGGGAGTTTATTGACGAGTTGGGGCAACTCAGCCTAGATGGAAAGTTTGTTGTCTTTTTTGACACATACCTTGGAAAGGGCTTCTTCGAGAAAGCAGTGAAGAGAATGGAGAGAAGTACAAACGAAAGAGTCCCTGGTTTGAAACAGATGGCTCCTGGTCTCTCAATCAGAGTGGATGGAACGAAGGGACCGGTAGCAGATGGAGAGCTTTCTAAGTGCTCAGAGTTCGGACAGAGAATAGCAAACCAACTCAAGACTTGACTAGCGTGCGCTAACCGTACATGATCATAGAGGCTGTAGCTTCTTGAGGCAGGCGAAATCAAACATTGTACCTGTATATCTCGTGATTATCCCTGCAACTCTTTGAGGCGGTTTTCAATAGTTGTGCATATCTTTCCTCTGAGCTTCTTATTGTGTGAGGGACGTATTCTTCCGATTCTTCCGGCAAGTTTTGAGTCTTCAAGAGTGTTCTTAACCCATTTCTGGAAATCTTTTCTTTGAAGATGAAATGCTAAGCTTTCCAAATTGACAGATTTTATCTTTTCGGAGAAGTCGGAAAGGCTTTCAGCGTTTTCTCCGGTTGGTTCATCAACTGCTGTGTAGAAGTGAAAGCCTTCTTCTTCCTTCAATGGCCTCAAGATTCTTACAGCTTCCGTGTCAACTTCTGGACCTCGTTTTTTCTTCCGCGTCTTCCGGGGCATGAATTTTCCCTCTGTATTCAGAATTCGAATCTACGAGTGAATCGGTTATCGCAATACTTAATAAATCTTTTTGCGTCCCCGTCCTACACCAATACACCAATACATCAAATGCATAAGGCTTGTACCCGCGAACGAATAGTTGAATCCTATTCGCAATGGAGAGCAATTGCTAGGACGAACAAGAACCCTCTTCATCGCCGAAGAAACGCTTGTGTGAGAGAACCAAGGTGAAAATTGGACCCCACACACACATTTGCTCACTCTTACTCTCTTTCACTCACACATACTCACTCAGCGCGCACAATATTCAAATACCACCTACACATAGTACATGGATAGTACACACAAGTCCCATGTGTGAGCGAATATGACCCAAGACAGTCTCGTTGATGTCAAGACACGGATTCCGAAAAGAGCTTTCGAAATCATCGATCAACTGGTGAGCAAGGGCTACTTCTCCAGCATGGCAGACTTTGCTCGGCAATCTATATTGGACAAGTTAATCAATGATTTCGAGATCGGCATAACTGAGTTAGAACCCCAAATAGTTGACTCAACGCGGAGCAAGAGACATGACGTGTCAATCAATACAAGTTCCGAAAAGGAGGATTAGACCGTGGTAAAAGATAGGTATGATCGTGAGAGAGAACGCTACGTAACGAACGGCAAACAGTCTGCGCGTGCGCACCTGTTGACAATCCGGGAATTCGTAAAGGGCAGAGACGAGGAGGTTTGGATAGACATCAGGAATGAGTCCTTCAAGGACTACGAAGACTTCAGACCTGCCACCATGGAGGATATGATGATCCGAGAGAAAGCCCCTAGCTTCGACCCCGGGGGAATGCTCATTGCGGAGTGGAATGGTGAAGCTGTTGGCAGTGTTCAGGCACATGTCGACAGACAACGCAAAGAGAAAAAGGCGTATGTAGCACACTTGGGCGTGGTTCCCACATTTAGACGGAGAGGAATTGGACGGGAACTGGCAGAGAAAGCTATTGAGAATCTGAAAGGTAGAGGTATGGAGACTGCGCAGTGCTGGATTAGGGATGACAAACCAATTGCCAAACATCTCTTCGAATCTTTAGGTTTCAAGATTGTCCGCGTATTTAGCACTATGAGGAGGTCTCTTAATACTCTTCCCTCAAATATTGGCGAGAATAAAGATGTGATTATTAGAGCGATGGAAGAGGGTGCTGAAGAAGTTGAGTTATTCTTTAAGCTGGGTAATGAAGTTATGAGTGAACACTTTGACTTTAGACCCAGCACGCCAGAGGAATGGAA
>CAYGAG010000028.1:14915-22613 GCA_964347765.1 uncultured Candidatus Bathyarchaeia archaeon | reverse complement strand
ACTATCTATAACGTTCAGATTGTAATCTAAGACCAGGAGATTACCATCGGTGTCTCTGACAATAACTTCGTCTTTTTCATCCTTGTTGATGTCAACTATAATTGGACTGCTCCATCCACCATGGTATGGACCCTGGTAGCTTTTTAGGGAATTACCGTTGGCATCCAGAAGTAAGATCTCAGCGTAATCGGGGGTCCACCAGTATCGCGCGAGTAATAGGACTTCTTTCGTTCCGTCTCTGTCGAGGTCAACGATTTTTACAATTACCATTCCATGAGTGTGGTGTGGTGCACTATATAATTGCTTGGTGAAGATTTCATCTCCATTTTCGTTTATCACGACCACGTAGACAGTATCATCATCTGTGTAGGTGGCAGTGCCTTTGCCTTTTCCCCAGGCTCCATTGTGCACTGTAAACCAAGCGGTGCTCGTGATCTCCAACATGCCATCATTGTTCAAGTCTGCAATGCTGCGTCCTATCGGGTTTCCAGCTGCGTAATACCAGAGTTGAGCCCCTGTGTTGTAGTCGAAAAGACATGAACCCCGGGGGTTGCCCGCATAATTGCTTCCGATGCTGCAAAAGATTTCCTTGTCTCCGTCTTTATCAACGTCGAATACTGCGCCTGCCCCCATGCCGCCGTCATAGCCCACAGTTCTACTAAGGGTCTTGATTCGATTTTGGTTACCGTCATACACGTATATGTGTTGTATGGTGTGACTTACCTTTCTTTGGACAAATATTTCAGGTACGCCGTCTCCTGTTACGTCTTCCAACATATTCAGATTGAGCCATCCGGTTCCATAGTAGCTATCTTCACCAGGTATCGTTTCTGTCCACAGCTCAGTACCATCACCGCTGATTACTGTAAGATTGGGAGAGGAGACCTTAACGACTTCTAATTCGCCGTCACCATTCACGTCACCCGTCAAAACACGCAGATTCTTCCCTTCACGAGGAGAAGTCCATAGCAACTCGAAAGGCTTGTCCGGGATATGGTACTTTGATGGATAGGGATAGTACCTTGTTCCAGCCAAGTCATACTCCCCCCGCATCCAGCCTTCAAGGATTCCTATAGTTCCCTGAACTTCTACTAGCGGTACAAGTGTCGAGAATATTGCTAAAAAGACCACAATGGTCATTACAAGCGCCATTTTCTTCATTTTAATCAGCGCTATTATTCAGACGAATCAATATATAGCGTTTGTGGAATTATATTCTAGTCAATAATAGATGGTATGCACGTATATACATCATGTGCATACTCCATCCCCTTTTTGTAGACTCCCCTTCTTTCTCCAACATCGTCTTACATCCATGAAAAGCCTTTTTGGTGGCTTTGGCTGTGTTCATAGAGTCTCTGGTTCTTGCCGAAAACACTCGTCTGGAAGTGCAAGGCTTTTTGTAACGTTTGCGTCACAAAATGAGATAAAGGTCTTAAGGAGTTTCTTTCATATCAAACTTGGTTGCGTTCTTAAATTACAGGTTGGTAGTATCAGGATGTCTGAATATTATGTCTCGAAAAGGCGGAATTCTCAGCTTCTGTATGAACGGGCGAGATCAGTTCTTCCTGCAGGGGTCTCTTATGGCATTCGATTTTTTGAGCCCTATCCCTTTTATACTGCTAGAGCTGAAGGGAGCAAAGTCTTCGATGTTGATGGGAATGCGTATGTTGATTTCTGGTTGGGGCATACAGCACTCATATTGGGGCATAGTCCTCCAACTGTTATGAAAGCGGTTAAACATCAATTGGATAACGGCACTCATTATGGAACAGCCCATGAACTAGAAATCGAAGTTGCCGAACAAGTTGTCAGGATGGTTCCTAGCGCAGAAATGGTGCGGTTCACGAACTCTGGAACGGAGGCAAACATGTATGCGGTGCGACTAGCTCGAACGTTTACAGAAAGAAGCAAAGTTGCCAAGTTCGAGGGCGGATGGCACGGAGGCTATGACGCCCTACACCATGGAGTCAAATATCCCTTCGACGTACCCGAATCTGCAGGCTTATCCTCTGGGGCTCTGCGAGACACTGTAGTCTTGCCTTTTAATGATTTGGAAAGTGTCAGGGAAAGGCTGAGGAGTGAGAACGTTGCTTCCATCACGATTGAACCTGTGCTAGGAGCTGGGGGAGCCATTCCGGCTGAAGAAGAGTTTCTACGCGGATTGAGGGAGCTTTGCGATGAGAAAGCTATTCTCCTGGTGTTTGACGAGGTGATCACAGGGTTTAGGTTAGCTCCCGGCGGAGGACAGCAGTATTATGGTGTAACTCCCGATATAACGGTCTTGGGAAAGATCCTAGGTGGAGGCTTCCCTATCGGCGCCTTTTGCGGGCGAAAAGAGATCATGGAAAGATTAGATTGCCTTCGATATGAGCATCCCCGCTGTTCTTTCCATGGTGGAACTTTCACAGCTAACCCAATATCAATGATAGCTGGTCAGGCAACACTGAAGATCCTAGAAGATGGTCGATTGTTGAACCGGTTGAATAAAACCGGAGAAAGAATAAGAAATGATCTAGAGAAGATATTCCAGCAGAATGATGTAACGGTGAAAGTGACCGGATTAGGTTCTCTCTTCAATACTCACTTCACAAGAGAAGAGGTCAATAACGTCCGTGTAGCCTCCAGAGCTGACAGGCATAGACAAATGGATTATCATCTAAACCTCATTGCGAACGGCGTGTTCCTCTTGCCAACTCATACGGGAGCCCTTAGTACAGCTCATTCTGAAGTTGACATAAAGCAGCTGCTGGTGCAGACAGAAGAGTATGCAAGGCAGACCCAAGCAGCGTAGAAAAAACCACCTCTTTCGAAGCATTAGCGCGCGTGGAAAGAGCAAATGCTTCGGTAGGGAAGAAGCCCCTTAAGCAAAATCTCACGCTTCTTGTGCATTGGCACAGGTTCTTCTATATAACTGATTCTTGATTCTTGTCGACTTATCGATTTGAAGACTCGTTAGGAATGGTGATGATGAATCGTACACCTCTACCTGACTTTCCCGCTTCCTCAATACTCCAACCATACACCTCGCATGTTTTTCTCGCCAGGTAAAGCCCATATCCAGTATCTCTCCCCCATCCTTCCTTGAAAACGAGTTTCTTCTGAGTCGCAGGTATACCTACACCGTCATCCTCATAGATTAGTCTGAGTTGATTCTTGGTCTGTTCACAGTAGAACTTGATTTGGCTCACTTTCTGTCCGTGCTTCAATGAATTGTCTATTAAATTATAGAAGAGTTGGGGCAACAGTGAGTCAGCCAGTATCTTCAATCCAAGGCAGGAGTTCACTATCTCTATATTGTCAAGACTTGGGAACAAGGAAGCGGCACCTTCAAAAGCCTTGCCCACATCAGTGGGAACCAACTTTTCTACGCCCAATCTCTCGTAGTTTCTTGCGAAGTCAAGAATCCTTACGACTTGATGAATCGCGGACTCAGCATCACTCAGATAATCCAAAGTCTTGTCATGGCCTGCCAGGCTCTTCTTGGCTAGATAGATGTTTCCTGTGATCGTTGAGAGCTTGTTTCGGATATCGTGCCTTGTTAAACCTCCTACAACTCGCAGTTTCTCTTCCATTTTCTTTCTTTGTGATACGTCACGGAATACAACGAGGTCTGCTGGCTTGCCTTTGTATTCGATTTTCGCAGCATTCACCTCATATGGTAATTTTCTTCCATCCTTCGTAAGTATCTCAACCTCGTAAGGCGGTAAGTGCACTCCCATCATCCGCTTCGCCAAATTCTTCATCAAAATCACCTTGCTCTTCGCAGTGGCGATTTTTGTTCTCAGAAAATTCCTTCCAACTAGGTCCTCCCTCTTGAAGCCTGTAATCTTCTCGACGCTATCAGTAACCTCTAAAATCTTTCCTTTCTTGTCTACGATGCCAACTGGATCAACAATAAGATCAAATAGCTTCCGAAAATGTCTTCTGGATTCTCTCAATTCCTCTTCAGCTTTCTTCCTGTCTGTAATGTCTCTGTATATCACTACATAACCTATCAGTTTCTCTGAAGCACCAATTGGGGCAGCAGATACAGACACAAAGATTTGATTACCTCCTTTTGCCCTTCGTACTGTATCAAGATAGACCTGTCCATTCTTTGCATTGTTGTGTAATCCTTCTAATTCATCGACCCTATCCTTCGGCACTATTAGATCTTCAGTGTGTTTGCCTTTGGCTTCATCTAAGGAATATCCGAAAAGCTTCGTGAAACGTGGATTGACATCGGCAATTCGGAAATCCGGATCCAAGAAAATCGTCGCTTCAGGATTATCTTTGAACAGTTGCGCAAACTTTTGTTCGTTCTCTCGAATTCTCTGTTCTGTAATTTTTCGGTCAGTGATGTTTCTTGCAATTGCTTGAATACCTATTGGTTGGTCGTCTGTTTTGATTAAGCTAACATGAAACTCAGAAACATGGGAGGTTCCGTTTTTGTTGTGCCAAGTGACCTCGAACGGCTTCGGCTGTTCTCCTCTTAGGATTGACGCAAAGAGCGCTAGATATCTTGGGGCATCTGTTGAATTCAAGAATCCCAATTCTGAGAAATGCTTTCCTACAACTTCATCACGATAATAACCGGTGAGTCTCATAACTGCCGCGTTGCACGAAGTGATTACGCCTTTCATGTCAAGAGTTACTATTCCATCAGGGGCCATTTCGAAGAGATTTCTGTATCTTTCTTCCGAGGCTCTAAGCCTGTCTCGGGCACTCTTTCTTTGAACGACTTGTCTCACGCTGTGTGCAAGCTGTCCGTAAACCGTCTCTGGATCGCCGTTTTTGTTCAGGTATTGACTTGCGCCTAGGTTTAAGGCCTTAATTGCCACTTCTTCTCTGCCTTTCCCTGTAAATATAATAAATGGAACGTTATTTCCACTTGACCTAAGATCTCTCAGAAACTCCAGACCATTCTTGCTTGGCATCACATAGTCTGAAATTATCACTTCGTAGTTCTTTTTCTTCAGCTTCCGCATAGCATCCTCTACGGATAACGCAGTCTCCGCTCGGAAGTTGCCTCTTGACTCCAGACATTCTTTTGCCATCTTCAGAAAGTCGCGTTCATCGTCAACAATCAAAACTTCTGTAGACGTTTCAGCAGCTGGATTCAAAACTATTTCTGGAATATGCTTGCCAACGGATTTTGCCAACTAGACCTCTCCCAAATGCTTGCGCACATGGAATGGTGAACACACTATCTAAGTTCTACAGCTAATTAGTCATTATGAACGCAGAATCTATCTTCATTTAACACACCAGAGAGATCTTGATGAGAAAATCATCAAGCTGACTTCGTTCTAATGTAGATGGACAAGTATGGAACAATCCGAAAAGAGAGCCCGGAATTTTGCGCAACCAAGGAGGATATCGAGTATGATCCTTATGCGCCTTGTGCGTGCGCGCGTTTTCCTGTGCAATGGAAGAGTTTCCACAAATGCTGTATTTCTGCCTTCACCTTCTTTTATCCAGCAATTAATTCCAATGTGTATCAAAGATTCTTCATAATTGTTAAATGCTGGTTGTTGATTATTGTCAATTGGAAAGGGGGAGCAAGAAATATCAAGAAAGATAGCTTTTGGAGTAGTACTTGCTATGCTTTCAATTAGCATGCTTTTTCATGTTCTTCCGATTTCGACGAAAGGTTTCCAAGGGCAAATCAAGATAGGAATAATTGGTCCAGTAGGTTTGCCGCTTTGGTCACCGGCTGGAATGAAGGAAGGAGCTGAGATGGCCAGAGATGAGATCAATGCCGCAGGTGGTGTGCATCTCTCTTCAGGTGATTATGCAATTGTGTTAGCTCTCGGTGATGAGCGTTCGTATCCAGCTCCATCTCCTTGGGATGCGATGGTTGAAATGGAGAGACTGATCTCTCTTGAGGGTTGCGAGTTCATAATAGGCGGTTTCCGAACGGAATGTACTTCTGCCATGATTGAGGTTGCAGCAGATTTCGCAACACCATTCTTCATTGTCGGTGCATCTGCAGATGATCTGATCTCTGCAAGGGTTCCCTTTGACTATCAGAGATACAAATATCTTTTCAGAGTGATGCCCACGAACTCGTCTACGCTTCTGATTTCGCTGTGTACATTCTATCGGTACATACTTCAGAAGGAGTTGGTGTACAGATATGGTGAATATTTGTGGCTTAATGCTCCGAATCCTCAGGTTAAGGTTGCTGTTCTGTCCGAGGATCGCGAATGGACCGCGACGATGCATGAATCTCTAACGAATTCAGCTGTCTATCCGTCTCTGCTTGGTCCTTATGCCAATATAACCTATGCGGCGCGAATACCTGAAGGTACAACCGATTGCTCGTCGTGGCTGAGCAATGTGGCTGCCAGTGGGGCCAAGCTGCTGATTCACCTGTTTTCCGGAGTCACGGGCGTATATCTGATAATTCAAAGAGACGCTATGGGTGTGGAAGCATTGCCTGTTGGTATCAATGCTATGGCTCAGTTGCAGTCACACTGGGGCAATACTGGGGGAGCGTGCGAGCATGAGACAATTGTCAGTATGGCTGGAAAAGGAACACCGATCGTTCCAGGCTTAACGGATGTTTTCTGGAATAACTTCGTTTCCAGGACCGGCGTGTGGCCTTCATATACGGCTTGGGGATCATATGATGCTGTTTACATGTTGAAAGAAGCTTTCGAGACAATCGATTCTACAAACATAGATGCTTTGGTGGCTTATTTAGAAAGCTCATCTAGAACGAGTCTATCAGGCAGGTTCAAATTTGATTCGTCTCACGATGTATACGCAAGTGAACTTGGACGTTTTTGGACGCAAGGATATGTTAGGCCTTTCGTTGTACAGTGGCAGGCTGGCGTGCCGGAGGTTGTATGGCCAATTGATCAGATTTACTCGGAAAGCCTGCTGCCTTGGATGCCAAATACTATATTGGTTCCGGAAGACTATCCAACCGTACAGCTAGCAATTGACAATGCAGAATCAGGAGATCATATATCAATTGCAGATAGCATCTACTCGGAGACACTGATAGTAAATAAGAGATTGACGATATTCGGCAGGAGAGGGCATACTCCTATCTTTGATGGTGGTGGCTCAGGCATCGCTGTCATCTTGTTGCCTGACTCTTCTGGATCTACGATAAAAAATATCGCGATAACAGATTACGACAAGGGCATGCTTATTCTCGGTTGCAGCGACTGCATAATCTATGACACCACAATCTCAAGGACTGGTTTCAGCGGAATCGAGGTCGACGGAAACTCTGCAGACAACTTGATCTTCAGTAACATATTTGAGGATGCCAATGTGGCAATAAACATATCAAAGCTGTCAGGGAACAACGTAGTATACAACAACGGTATCAGCCTAAGTAGCATCGGCCTTAAACTAGAGTCCAGCGGACACACCGTATGTGCAAACTCCATATCAATGAATGATTATGGAATCTCTCTTTCCAGTTCCGAAGGCAATCTCATCTACTGGAACAGCTTCATCGGCAACGATGTCCAAGCAGTCACTGAGATATCAACATGTACTTGGGATCGCGGCTGGCCTCTAGGCGGAAACTACTGGAGCAACCATGCAAGCGCGGATATTTACTCCGGTCCAGACCAAGATGTTTTTGGAAGCGATGGAATCTGCGACGACCCATATGTCATAGACGGCAGCAGCATAGACAACTATCCTCTCATGGATCCTTGGACTCGGCCACTAGATAACTTAGCATTGCTT
>CAYGAG010000028.1:0-14905 GCA_964347765.1 uncultured Candidatus Bathyarchaeia archaeon | reverse complement strand
GGTAATGTCAAAAACAGTGGTAGCGCAGGAACATACAATGTCGATAAAAGTCATCGGTGCAAATCAGGATGATCATGTACAGTTCTATGCTTTCAACGTGTACGCGGATGCAATCCTCATAAACACCACAGAAACGTTCCTTTCAAACGGAACGGCCACACTCATCTCTGTTCTATGGAACACAGACGGACTTGTCAAAGACAACTACACTATAAGTGTCTACTTAGAGCCTATTCCAGCTGAAACATATGTAATGGACAATTCCTTTATTGAAAACTGGGTAATCATCGCCATGATTGGTGACATCACTGGAGAAGATGGTTGGCCGGATGGTAAATGTGACATGAGGGACGTCGGCTTAGTAGCAAGGAACTTTGCAAAGAATGTGCCGCCTGCTCCAGCTAACTGTGATGTGACCGGACCTTCAACAGGTGTTCCGGACGGCAAGGTGGACATGAGAGATATAGGCTTGGTGGCCCGACACTTTGGTGAAACAGACCCGTAAACGTGCTTTTCCATGAGCATAGATCCAGGTATTCATCTATGACTTGTGTAAGGATTCAGCTCTGTCCAGATCCTGAGGAGTGTTTACATTGAAGAAAGTTCTGAGATTGGGATCTAGCAGCTTTAGAATGGTTGTGGAAACATAATGGACTTTTTGAAGTCTCTCTATCATGGATCGGATATCTGATTCTCCAGCCTTCAAAGCTTGTAGTGCAGCCCTGAAGGCGGGTCTCGTGCGGTAGACGGCTTGTAGTGGTTCAAAGTAGCCATTTGGCCAAAGTGGGATAACCGCGTCTTTCTCTATACGCGACTCTAGCAGAAACAAGAGAACATCTTTGGAAATGAAGGGTGTATCGCATGAAAGAACTAGGGAATATTCACCGAGGGCTTCTTTGAAACCTGTTGACGCACCTATGAGGGGACCGCCTATGTTGCCGTGGTCGATAACGATCCGTGCGTCTGAAGCCAGAGTTCTACTTGTCATTGAACCCTGTGCCTCCGAACTTACAACAATGATTATCTCCTCAACAATGTTCTCGATCGCGTCTAAGACATGTCTCAAGAGTGGTTTGTTGTTTAGCTGCAGGAACGCTTTGTCCTGCCCAAACCTTGTTGAGGCGCCTCCAGCTAGAATTATTCCAGTCTCCTGCAAAACTATTGTCCTTCTGTCCTTGAAATTAGACTCCTTTTGGCTGTTGTTTAAGCTTTGCACAATATGGAATATTGCGAAATCGGGAATAACAGTATATTGCGACGATGAATAGTAGGTCATAATGGGAGGAGGGAAACTGAGATTATCTCTGAAATCAGAGAGCTGAATCGTGTCATCTGCAGAGGTTGTAATGCAAAGGACTATGAAGAATGTAGGAATTGCAGGATCTATCAACTGGTAAACAAGATAGCGTCAGAATAACTAGAACTCACTCTTCTCTATTTTGGCTGAGATCTCGCTAATAATCTTCGAAAATGGATGCTCTGGCTTTTCCAGCGTAAAGATGAAAGCTCCTTCGGCTCTTGACACGTCGCAAAAACAAGGTATTACTCCGACAACTCGTGCTTTGTAAGTGTCTGAAACCCGATTCTGTAAATCTTCATTCTCAGACTTCGAAGAGACATCATACAGGACTTTGTTTACGATTACATCTGTTTTCTTCTCAAACAATTCGTAGAGTTCACGCAGCATACGTCTTGTACCTTTAACGTCTGACATGTCAAAGGTGGTGGCTACGAGGACTTGGTCAGCACTCACTATGGCGTTTATTGATGAATATTGGAGTCCTGGACTGGTGTCGAAGATGAGATATTCGAAGTGTCCGTCATTGAGAAGAGAGTTCCGCAGATCCAATAATCTTCCTAGAGCCTTCATTTCCCATTTTCTGTCCTTTGCAGACATGTCTCTTATCGCTTCTGTGGATGGATTGGCCAGTCCAACAAAAAGTTTGCCCTCACCACCGATTGTATAGCTGAGATCTACCAAGACCTTATCAATCTTACACGTACCGTTCAGGTAGTCATTGAGCCAGCACTCCAAGTTCTGATCGCCAAAGAACGTGGCTAGGCTCGGAGCACGGAAATCGAAGTCCATTAAACATACTCTTTTACCACGCATGGCCAGAGTGGCAGCAAGATTTATGGAAACCAAGGTCTTTCCCGTTCCACCCTTGTAAGAGTGTACGGCGATTATCCTGCCCACTCCGGTCATCCTTCCTTTTCTACGTAAAAGTAGGCTTTTCTTCCGACTCTCTCCTTCTTTAGATATCCCATAATTACAAGCTGGTTTAGATATCCGCTCTCCACTGCTCTTGCTCTGCGAGTTTGCTGGGCTACCTGTAGAGCCGTCGCTCTGCCTAGCCTACACACAGTCATTGCCGTCTTTCGGAGGTGATCTGGCATGGAGAGCAAGGTCATGACATCGAGAGGTGTTTCAGGGAGCGGCTCCACGTTCTTCTGGTCGCGTTTCTGCAGCTCAATCATGACTTCCATTTTCTCATTTAGCCTCTCAAGATTCTCCCTGATCTTCTCTAGTATTTTCACGGATTTTTTCCCTAGAACCTTCTGTTGTGTCACGCCAGCTCCCCAGATGTGTTACATGTACAAAGATGGTAGGGCGACTGTGTTTATTAAGTCTTACGACACCCGTGTCCTTATTCACAACACAAATAACTGTTTAAGAAAGATACTACGTGAAGCTAGATCTAAACGTGAAACCGGACAAGAATAAGAAGGTCAGATTCGTAGTCGCTTCTGCTTTCCTGAGCTGAATTGCTAAAAAAGCTTGCGGAGGACCTGGCAAGGCGGTCTAGTAAGGTAGAGGCATCTTGTTTCTGATTTCCTCAGCGATGGGCAGTATCTGTTTCAGATCCCTGAAGTACTTTAGTACCTTGATGCCCTTTTGGGTTATCGCGTAGATAACTCTACGCTTGCCAACGCTTCTCTCTTCCACAAGGCCTTGCTCCATCAGAAAATCAAGGTATTCCTTCAAGACGCTGCAGTTAACGTTAGCTTTGTACATTATGTGCGTCAGCTTCAATGGACCCTTGTGGGCTAACACCTTTAATATGTCAATATACATTTCAAGTTTTGATCTTCTCATCAGCGAAACCTCTTCGGCATATCTAGGCTTTTTTGTATAAATCTTTTATGTATTCAAACTATGTCTTTCTCTTCTTTAGTCTACGTTAGTAGATCCGTTTCCTCTGTGCGCGAATTAACACTTTCATCCTATTTTGAAAGGCAGTGACCATATCGTCTACCAATATTCTTTGCAATTCCTCTGAAAGCTCAGACAGGTCATCCTCGAGAACGTTGGCCATTTTTCCTTCTAATTCTTTTCTTTGCTTGGGTGTTAGGTTATGGTTCATGGATTTTCCTCAACCTCTACGCAGTGAAATGGATCTGGATATTTAACAAGCTTATGAAGACTGCAGAAATATTCAGAATATGAATTTTGGACACCCATTTTGGATTCATACTGACTGTCTGTCTAACCTGAGTACTGAAGCCTACAAGTCATCGTTAACGAAAAAAGGGGGAAGTTTGCGCGTGGATGCGTCGAGCTTCAAACTTTATGGGTTGCCCTTGGAGGAGAAAATCAGATATTGGCCGAAGATAAGGGAAATGAGAAAACAATCGAAAGGAAAATTATGGAGACGGTGAATCTAATCGTAGTGTTCTTGTTCATTGTGATACTGGGGCTTGGTGTTTTAGTATATGCAATATACCGTCTATTTCCAGAGATATTCAGTCCACGCTGATTGTGACAAGAAAGAGGAAAATTCAGGGGAAGGAAGGAGAGATAGTGGAAGATGGCGCGCTCTGGCTTAGTTATTTACGCCTCTTCGATTGAAGCATACTCTGGCACGTCGGGCACAAGAATTGCATAGTCAGAACTCTCATGCATGCTTACTGAGGTAACAATTATCCTCACACTATTCGAAACTCCAGTTTTTCTTTTTACTTCTTCAGAGGTTCTTTCCGCAAGTAATCGATATGTATGGTCATGGGCTTCAAAGGCACGAAGTGTAACATGGATATCTGCCTTTTCATAGCTGTGAAGAATTACTTTCGTAGATATTGCATCTGCTTCGACTTGGGCATTTATAGTTTCCTTTATTGTTTTATTTATTGTCTTTTCTAGTTGTAAAGGCTTGGATGTGACTCCCCACAGGCGCAAAACTATCATACCGGTTATGTCTAAACCAACCACATTAATCATCAGCAGTGCAAGAGCATGGAGAAACATATCAGGTGCTCCAAAAGCAAGTGCTATCCCCACAACAGATGCTGGCGGAATCAAAGAAATGGCAATTTCCACTCCAATCGTCGCATCCAACAGCCTTGGATTGTGGACTAATGGCAGTTCGTGATATGGCTTTAAACTCATTTTTGGAGTGGCAACCAACACAAAAGAAGCAACAAAACCAGACAGAACTGCAATAAAGGTAGCAAAATACACATCTTTTGGAGTAGGTAACGTTCTGGCTAGTATCTCCGGAGTGACGGTGATTTCTGGCGACAAACGTATTAGAGCCACGTTAGCCAAAAATGCTACTGTAGACCCAATGACCAACAAACCACACAATTGCTTAATCAGGGCCTTAGCAACAATTTTCCATTTTTTGTATATGGCTCCAATCGAAACAGCCCTTGAAGGACCTAGAAATGGTGCAATACACATTGACCCAATTATTACTGCCACACTATCAGCTAACAAACCTAAAGTGGCAAGAAGAGCTGATGCTAAAACGAGAGCAAAATAACTGAGTGAAAATCCGCTCCCTTCCTGACTAGCACGCTCCAAGTTAGAATAAAAATTTCCAAAACCCCAAACCTTCATGGCTTAGCCTCATAATCACGGTAAAAGAGGCGAAGTAGTGATTAAATGACTTATGAAGACAACATACTGATCAAACGTAAGCTTATACATGCGTATCACAAAAAACTCTAATCTGCGAGTTCATGCGCGTGTTGCTAAATTCTGAATATGGATTCGCAATTCGAAACCATTATTTCGCACAAAGAAGAGATAGGCAGATTGGGGAAACTATTAAGGAGTATGAAGTGGAAGCATGGAAAATCGCATGAGAAGTGTCCTAAAATCTGTAAGCTTTCGATTTATCTCAACTTTGACAACTATGATTATGATTCTTGTTTTTACGAAGAATCTTGTGGTTAGCCTTCAAATTGGTACCATCGAATTCTTTGGAAAGCTTCTCTTGTATTATTTTCATGAGCGTCTTTGGAATCTGTACCACCTAGGGAGGAGCGTGCACGCGCGGTCCGACCAAAATGTAAGAGATAATAGCTAACTTGTTGCCTATGTATAACCTACATAGACGCGCGCTCTATCTTTCTCCAATTGTTAGCGTTATTCTATCGTTGAGAAGCCAAGGATCATCTGGGTTATCTGAAACATATTCTCGTAGAGCTTCCAGCCCCTGTTTAAAATCAGATTGGCTAATGAGGGTCAGAGCAGAAGTGTGTCTTAATTCAGCTTTTTTCACTCTTTCCTCTACGTAACTAAAAGTTCGCTGTTCTATTGTTTCTGATGAGACACGCTTGAATCCAGCAGTTCCAAACCATTTTTCAACTTGTTCCACTGTTGGAGTACGGGCTCGATCAAGTTCAATGATTCTTGGGAAAAACCTGTGCTCGGGGTCATCATGAATATCTTCTATGGCCCCGTAGCGATCAAGAAGTATCCCTTTAGGTCTCAAGATTCTGTGACATTCCTCCACGACCCTCAAAGGTTCGTCAACATGATGAAGAAGATGTGACATAAAGACTGCATCGAATGATTCAACAGGGTAAGATAATGATGTAGCTTCTTGAATGTCCCATTTGACTTGTGCTCCTTCGTCTTTCTTCCTTGCCTCTCGAAGCATTGCTGATGACTCGTCCGCACCTGTAACAGAGTATCCTAAACGATCTGCAATAGGGATTGAAAATCTTCCTGTACCGCAACCTAGATCTAGGAGTTTTAGGTTTCGATGATCCCCAAGTTTCTCTGAGATCAGTCTTAGCCAGAGTTCTAGGTTCTCTTCTGACATGGAGCGTGCTATATCGTATGTGTTCGCGATCCGTCTGTAGTTTGCCTTTTTCACACCACCAAAACTTACAAGCGGACTTAAATATCTTGAGAACTGCCTATCAATCGCGCGCGCTTGTCCTGTGGATCGCGATCCATTAAGAACCCCTCTTTTTATCACAGTTAGGCTAACCTGAACCACTTCAAAACACGACTCTGCAAACATAGGCATCAAAGATATAACAGCGTAGTACATTTCCTGTGGGACAACGGGGAATCGTCTGACTCCCCGTTGCAGGTACCTACTGGTGGTACCGAATATGGACAGAGATGTTAGACTTGTGGTATTAGTGGTATCTATTTTGTGAAGTCAACATCTAGATGCAGGATTCAGCGAATGATCTGAGCAGGAAGTTAGACTTTAAACTATCTCTCCCTCTTCTACCGGGAAAGGTTGTTTCACCGCTTCTCTTTTATGAGCTTGAAGCTAAGGCTAGCCTTGATGACAAGCCAACTAGACGAACCGCGCTGCGAAATCTGTGACAAGAAGACAAGGAAGACCTTGTTCAGAGAAGCCGTAGTGCCCATATACATCTGCTCCGAAAAATGCTTAACCAGATTCTTCCGACATAGAAAGGCAATCCAGAAAGCTCTTGTAGAGAGAGACTACTGGATAGACTGATCGTCATTTTGTCCTTCCTGGGTACCTGTATTTCTTTAGTTCACTGAACGAGGTTGGCTCTGTAAACCAATTCTTCTCCTTTCTGTCACATGTATAGCAATTTGGCAATAATTCATGGGATCTTTCGTAAAAATCAATCGCATTGACCATAACCTCCACCAATAGGTGTTCTTCACTTGAGACGCACTTCTTGTCAAGACTGAAATTCCCAAGGAAAGTGTGTCCTGCATTGAGGTTCCAGATTATTGCCTTGTTATAATAAAGCTTTCTTGGATTTATTTCGACATCTATTTCTTTACCTCCAAGGAAAGCTCTTGCCATCACTTGAAGCTTTATGGGAAGAAGCTTAAGTGAATGATTCTCTATCGCAATCGTGACTCTAGGTAATTTGAGTGGAGAACGTCTACGATCGCCTAGCCTTGGCAGCAGATACCATAGAAGAGGTGGTACAAAATGTCTTGTATATATCTCATAGATTTGGTCTCTTCGGGCCTTGATTTCCTTGATCTTGTACCTTGTACTCCACGGTGCTTTGGATCATAGCTTTTTATCTTGCCGTGACATTGAAGACAGAGGAGAATGGCATTATCTATATTCGATAGTTCTTTCAGATACCTCTTCATTTGCTTGGAATTCAAATTGATTCTTACCTTCAGTTTCAATGTGATGAACTATTATGTCTGTTCGCATTGCTTTCCACACAGACAGCAGTGACGGTCACACCAAAGAAGAATTTTGATTTTGTCTTGCTCCTTAAAACGTGGTGGCAATCTTCTCAAATATAGTCAAATAAAGTATTATTTGAACTTTCATACTCAAAGACTGGGTTTTCAACGAACGAATTTCTGACCGATAAATGCGAGGAAAAACCCCGCTAACAACTGCAACAATAGCATAAGAAAATATCCTGTCATTTCAATGAAGCCTAGCATCGCAACAGCCTGGTATTGTTCAAGCCAAAGCTTCACGCTTGGCTTCACACCTAAATCTTCGATGAACTCTAGGGGGTTTTAGCTTTTCTTCCATTTGTCTCGATTACCCAAGCCAATTGAAAGATATATTATTCCTAGTGAAAGGAGTGGTAATCCAGTAGGAAATAGTGAAGCATTTATTGAAAAGGCTATGGTCATCCAGATAAACCCTACTGGAATGAAAGCAATTCCCATTATGAAAAAGGCTCGGTAGTTTGGTTCTTCTACCATCCCTGCCTTCCTTTTTCTCCATACTACCAGCGCTACAAGTAAACCTAGGGCTACCAATATGCCCATAGCTGAGATTAGTAACCATACTGTCATTTTTATTCAACTGTGGTTCGAAAAGAATTAAGGCTATACAAGGTTTCTCTTTCTTACGTTGAGACATGCTATGTACACTTAGTTAGCAGGATCCAGCCAGAAGCGCGCGCTACAGAAAGTGGGGGCTTCTGTTCCCAGAAATTTTTGTCTAATCTTTCTACGATTGACAGTTTTCATCATGTGTCTAGTGTAGAGATTTTGTGCATGATAAACTTAATTAAAACGTTAGACTTCTTATGAAAGTTAACGAAGTATTTGGAAGATGAATTCAGAATGCAGATTGCCTGAGTTGAAATAAGCCATATCAGATTCCGGCTTTCTTTGAGATTCTGCTTTGACTCATATGTTTCTGGGTTAGGAGCGGGAGGACAGTGTATGCAGTCAATCGTTCCAGAAAATTCTTCTTAGTGCGCGTGAAGGAAAAAAAAGTGAGAGGATAAACAAAGCAGAGAAATGCTTCTATATTCACATCCTTCCTATCAGCAAGAAATGATGTTCCATTGTATCATATTTTATGGACATACCAAAAAAAAGAGAAGATGTTAGAGGCCTTGAGATCGTCCTGTAAGATTAGACGAATCGTCGCCTTTGCCACTTCTCCCATTCCATCAGGGCCTTAGCTTTTCTAAGCTCTGTCTCCAACCTGAAATTTATGATTTCCTTCGGATCATAATGATCATTTTTGATTAGACTAGAGTTATCTTCCTGTAAGCTGACTGATCCTTGTAAACCCGTATCTGATCTAAACAGCCGGAGAAGCTTCTCCGCCAAAGGGCTTCTTCTGAGCACTTTTCTTTTTCGTTCCATTCTCTTCACTTCTTTCACCTTGATATAAGTGCATGTGGAGAGGCAGATAGAGGTTGCGCCGTCATATGACGTCCCAGTCAGATTGGCATATGACGGCACTATCTATAAATAAGGTCAAAAAGACTTTCTAATCATGACACTATTCGAAGCCGTACTGAAAGCAACAAGGGACAGTTACCTCCTCAACATGACACGCAAGTTTCCATCACTAAAGCTATTCATATGGTGCAACAAGGAACATGATGTTATCGAAGCGATTGTAAGTGACCCTGAAGATTATCCCCTCGTTATTGAGGACATGCGCAGAGCGAATTTTGTAGGAAACGTCGAAGAATCAACTGACAACTACAGCTTTTACATGATTATACATGACTGCCACTGCATGTTGGAAGACACAATGATAAGACACATCGGGAAGCTTAACCTTTTGCACGTATGGCCGACAGCCGTTAGAAAAGGATGGGAATATCACAGGATCATCGCGTTCAGACATGAAGATCTGGAGGAACTCTTGGGACGGCTCGACAACCGGGGATGGATTCTCAAGATCTTGCGTAAAGGTTCTTTCGATGGTTTTATCGCAAGTTCAATGACGATCACCGCAGACGCCTTGTTCTCAAATCTGACTGAGAAGCAGATTGATGCCTTGCTAACTGCACACAGGCATGGATACTACAACCTGCCAAGACGCATGGACGTTCAGACGATAGCTTCGAAAAGGCAAGTACCCAGAACAACATTTCAAGAACACCTCAAGAAAGCTGAGAACAAGATCGTTGCAGCCCTAGTTCCCTACGTTCAACTATACAATCACGCACCAACGACCAAAAGAGAAAGAATAGAGATGGCCAGGCTCATCCGAGCATAATAGCAATTCATGATCTTTCCTACGGTCATACCAGACTATTGGTGAATATGCTGTTTTGATCGGCAAAGCAGTAGTCATAGAGGCTACTTCTTTGTCCATGGCTTGCACTTTGATCGAGAACAGTACATTCCTCTGCGGCCGCCTTTTATTATGTCTTCTGAGCAGACGATCAGCGGTTTCTTAGTATGGATCAAATTGCCGTTATCAACCAGAAGAAGAGGTTGAAGATGAGTACGTTCTATCATTTCAGAAATCTCAAAACATAATCATTCACAGTTTGTAGAAACACTTCTTCTAGTTCAATACTGTAGTGCTCTGCCAAGACAAAGATTATGTAGAGCAAGTCCGAGAGTTCTGTGGCTAGCGTCTCCTTTGTCTTCGGTTTCTCTGGAGGTTTGAAACCTTCTAACCCTTTTACTGCGGCAGTTACTTCACCGGCCTCTTCAAGCAGATCCGTGACCATGACAAAAGGGGTCCACCCTTTACCCCTCCTAGGATCGAGTCTAACATTGGTTTTCCTGAAGTTTTTCCAGCAGAGATGCTGAGCATCACGTATGGTAACCGACATAAATCTCGCCTTTCGTCGATTGTATGTTGCCTGTAGTCAGTCTGCAGGCAGTGTCTCATATATACCCTAACCTTTCTAAAAAGACGCTACTTTGCATCATGATTGTCATTTGTTTTTTCAGCACACTGAATTCTGGCCCGTTCTGTTGCTGTGGCCGTCTCAAGTTCGACAGCTTACGGTTCAATTCATGTGACTCGTGAGAATCTGACGAAATCGGAGAATTGTACCCGTGGAAACTCTTGTGACATATGTTCGTGTGGTCATCTTTTCCATTGTTAGGAGAGATTCTGAAGCCACAATGGAACTTGGCAATAGTGTTTTTTACGCAATCCTTTTTATTCAGCCTTGCAGCCGAAAACGTGAACCTCATGCGTTCAGACAGGGTCCTTTTCTTGCAGAATGAGAGTAGGAGAACCCGAGTCGAGATAATTGCTACGATAATCAGTCTTGCAGAGAAGGGAGAATCTCATGCTGGGATTGCTGAGAAAGCCAATTTGAATTCCAAGCAAATGAAGAGGTATCTGAAAGAACTAATCAGGCTCGGACTGTTGGAGATTGAAGATGAGAGCAATGCCAGACACTATGTGTCAACTAAAAGAGGAACCCAGTACCTGAGAAGATACAGGAAACTGAGGGAAATTCTCACATAGATAGAAAGATAGTTGCGGGCGAAGGGAATATTTTTATTCAGAGCTTCGCTATCTAATCCTTGCCGGATGATGAGAAGGCATTAGCTTGACATATGGATGAAATCTCAGAGTTACTCGGACGGCAACGGATGAATAACAACACTTTTCTCCATGCACAGGTGAAGAAGAAGGATTCTACTGTCTTATCTCCATACGTTGTAATTAATAGAACTACATAGAATTTTGCGAATCTTGAGACGGCTCTGCTTTATGAATCTCCAAAACCTCTCTTCCCAGACTTGTCAAGTCGTACTTGTAGTAGCCCGAACCCCTGTGAACTGGAACCACTAGACCCCTTGCCTTCAAACGCACCAGTGCAAGCTTTCCCTTCTTCCCATAGTCTTCTATTCTATGGTAGTGAACTGGACCCCTCTGATCAATCATGTTTAGGAACTTGAAGTCTATGGGTTTACACATCTTAACGATGTTTGCTGCCTGGTTGACGGCTATGCTGTCCTTGATCCTCTGCATTACCTCGTCTGCCAGTTCCATCCTCATCTCATCGTACTCTTTGTAGACCCAGTCGGGCCAAGGGTCAAACGTGTTCTTCTCAATAAAGATCTTCTTCGCTTTCGGCTTCCAGCCTTTGAAGTCTTGCTGCCAAGCAACCAGATCGTACTTGTACACTCCCTTCCGCAAGACCTGGATCTCGTGAGTATACTTGTTTTGAATCTGGAAGGTTGGTTCTAATGGGTCCACCCTAGTTGCGATCAGGACAGCTATCTTAGTGCCCAAGACGTCGAAGCCGCCCTTGAAGTGGTCCCAAGCCTCGCCGTACTGTGTTACCGCTTTGTTGGAGTAGGCTCCAAAATCGTCCCATGTTAAAGCTGGGATTGTCATGTGTAGCTTGTTGAAGGTTGGCCAGCGCTCAGGAAGACCATTCTCAATCTTGTACAGGCATCCTTGAAGGTTGAAGACGAAAGCGTCCAGCATCTTCTCAGTCTTCATACAGCGAATAGAGAATCCATCCGGCAATAGTTGTTTTGGACGATCTTGGTGGACCCCATACGCTGATCCACATCCAAGAATCCTCGTAGACCGCGTTGCGCGCATCCTCGAATATTTGAATCCTGCCTTCACTTTCAGTCATCGCTTTTTCTCCTTGATATGGCGAGATCGTGGGTTCAAAGGTTTGACTGAAAATTCTTTAAGCCAGGTCTTGTGTAGAAAGTTCATGATGCTTGAGTAAGCTTCTTCAATATCCATTCGGGTCACTTGCTTGGGATTCTGCTCCCAACTCTCAAGGTCGTCCTTATACTTGCTCCGATGGTTTTTGCTTCTTTCATCGAGACTTGCGATTATGCCGCGTAAGGGCCCGCTAGTCTGTAAAGGCAGCCTTCTGACAAAAAGCATCTCCTCAACGATCCCGATATTCCTGACAAGAAGGTTTAAAAAATTCTTCTTGGGCTCTTCACGGAACGTGAAGTCATCACTCATTCTTTCTCACTTCCCTTTCTCCTGTTCAACGGCTGCCAGCATCTCTGGAATAAAAGCTAGGAGGCCTTCTTTTTCTTGGTAGATGATTCTTTCCACTACCCCTATTAGACTGTTGATCACGGTTCGGTACCCTTGTAGCGCGCGCGCTAGGCTTCGAGCCATAGACCGCGGTAGCATTCTGGATAGATTGTTTCAAAGAAGCTTCATCCCAAAGATTTCGAACAGGCATTCAAACCAGAAACAGAAGACATCAAGACAACGATCTGCTTTGCATGGCACTGGAATACACTCAGTGGCTCTTACATTCTGGAGGCTGGTCACTGGAAGACAAGTGGGCATTTCACCGCAATAAGTAGCCGATGGAAAAAGTGGAGAATAGAATAAGCGATTGCCCTGGCACAGGCTTCTGCCGATGCACGCGGATAGCGTTTCTTATCCATAGAATCTGATGCCCCATCCCCAAGCTCTTACCCAGAAATCTCCGTAGTGGTACACTTTAAAGGTCATATCTACGGGTTCTCCGTAAAGCTTCATTCCGTTCCAAGTCCACGCATGACCCATTGCTCGAAGATACACTCTGTTTCCACATTGTTTCCAGCATTTAGCAATGTAGAACATGTCCAATTTTCCCCTGACGTATCTCCAGTTTCCCCATCTGGTTCTATACCAACCGCGAGCACAGATTGTTAGTCTAACGACCCAAGCACACACTGGTTCATCATGAGGATTGCCACCAGGATGATTTATCGAGTTAAGTGGGTACAGCTCAAGTTTAGCCCTTCCACGAAGATAATACCAACCATATTTGTAGACTCTAGCCCAACCTCTCCTCTCAAAGGAATGAATAGGGGGTTTGTCAGGAACCATAACAGTATCTATAACATGAATTACACCATTCGAACATTCAATGTCAAGTGCAATTATTTCTGCGCCATCTATCATGACTCCGCTATCGGTCTCAACATTAAGGAAGTTGCCCTGCAAAGTCAGTAGACATTTTTGCTCTAGGACGTCGCCTGACATTAATTTGCCACTTACAACGTGATATTTGAGTATGTTAGCCAGCTCATCAGGATTCGCCAGCAAATCTGCAATTATTCCTGGGTTTGCTGCCTCTAAGGCTGCAAACGCTTCATCTGTTGGTGCAAAAACTGTGAAGGGCCCAGGAGTTCTTAGTGCCGCATCTAAACCTGTTGCCTGTAGAGCGGCAACTAGGGTTGTGAATGATCCTGCGTTTATCGCTGTGTCAACAATGTCTAAGATTCCTTGGGGCACCAAGACTTTGTCAATTACATGTATAACTCCATTGCTGGCATCAACATCCGCAATGACAACTGTTGCATCGTTAATCATTACTGAGCTGATACTTACTAGTAGATCGTCACCTTGTAGAGTTACTAAAAAGTCTCCGTCTGATAGATCTGCCGCCATTAATTCTCCCAACACCACATGATAGGTTAGTACTTCGGTCAAGGCGGGTATGTTTGCCAGTAGATAATCTACCACTCCAGGTGGTAGACCAGCGAAGGCATCATTTGTTGGCGCAAAAACTGTGAAGGGCCCTGGTCCACTCAGTGTTTCGACAAGGTCAGCCGCTGTCAGGGCTGCCACCAAAGTTGAGAAGTTGTCCGGATCTGCTACGGCAATATCAACGATTGTCGATTGAGCATTTACAGGTAGAGCAACAAGAGCCACAGTCACTAGAACTAGCAAGATAGAAATTAAGATCTTTCTCAAGATTCTTCACCTCCTCTGGATTTGCTAAGATCGACAAACCTTTCCAGTGGAGCACATAGCTCTTAAATGTGTGTGACTGTGACTCAACAGTAACATGTTCTTGAGTACAGATGCTTTCAAAGAAAACTATTAGTGATCAGGATGAATCGGAGAACTTGCTCGCGCGAGGATTCTCTGTTAACAGTAACTCAGTTGAAGATGAAGGCAATCCGTCTTAAAATGGAGATTGCAAAACTTGATGGGAAGGAGAAAATGACAGCGACGGAAGCCTACTCTGAGTCGCTCAATGAAATCCGACGCAGTGAAAAGCTAGAGGCCCCTATCTATTTGTAAACGTACGAGTGATACGGCGCGCACAGAGCAACCCATATGAGGCAAGTAGATCATCTCCGTTCCTAGAACATTAATCATTGACAATGGGAAAGCCTTTGCTTAAAGTTTACAATACGTTATCAGGAAAAATCGAAAAGTTCAAGCCACACGAGAACCGAAAAGTCAGAGCGCGCGCGCGATTGATCGAAAAATGGAGTCCTCCTCTAGAGAGAGAAATATTAAGTTAGAGTGAAACACAGACAGAATTATGCTCGAACGCAGCTCCGCACAGTTTCGGATGGCAGCAATCAAACAGCTCTTCGTGGCGTCTGTTATGCTTTTGGTTCAGATAATCATCTTCTTTGTCTCTGCTGGTCATGTCGCTGATCCTAGGCCATGGCTTTACTTCGGCACGGCCCTTGCACATTACTCTGTTAGTACTGCTGTCCAGTACAAACTTAATCCTCAGCTTGTCGTTC
>CAYGAG010000027.1:0-22991 GCA_964347765.1 uncultured Candidatus Bathyarchaeia archaeon | reverse complement strand
AGATGCTTGTCCAGAAAAAGCCATTCGGCTAAAATATCCATAAACGAGAAATCCTTACGCTTCTCAATCCATTCTCCGACCCATCACAGCATGAGGATCACACTGACTCGGGCTGAACGTTAAAGCAGATGCATGTACTATATTGCTTGTTCTGTTCTACGCCCAAGAACTCTCTGAGTAGTCTTCTAGAACAGCTCTGTAAACATCCCTCGTTTGCCGGCTTATCTTGTCCCAGACATATCTTTCTTGCACTCTTGCACGTGCATTCTCTCTCAGTCGATTTGCAAAGGAACCGTCAAGCAACACCCTTTTTATTCCCCACGCCAAAGAGTCCGGATTGTCTGGGTACACCTTGACACCATTTACATCGTGTTCTACAATCTCTGACAGCCCCCCTGTATCAGAGACTACGACTGGAGTTCCCGCAGCCATAGCTTCCAAAGCCACTATTCCAAAAGGTTCAAAGAGCGACGGCACAACGCAGACATCTGCACATTTCTGCAAGTTCTTCAATGTCTTGTGGTCCAAGAATCCTGTGAACATCACCTTATGTGCCACACCCAATCGTTCCGAAAGATATGACAATTGGCTTTTCATGTAGCCATTGCCGACCACCACGAATTTGGCGTTCGTCTCGTCCAGCACCGTCGGGATGGAATTGACAAGCACGTGGATTCCCTTTTCATAGACCAGTCTTCCCACGTACAATACGATTCTCTCTTCAGGCATGGCAAATCTTCTCCTAAACTCGTTCAGATCAGCGTCTTCATCCTCGCAGTATTCATGTATGTTTACACCGTTTGGAACCATAACCAGCTTATCTTCAGGGAGCTTGAATGCCCATCGAACATGAGTCACCATATAATTGCTGCAGCAGATCACCTTCCATGCTTCGTATGTTAGCCAAGCCTCTGTTTCATGAATCATCTTCTCATAATCAAAATGGATACCGTCTCTCCGTCCAATCTCCGTAGAATGGATAGTTGCTAACAAAGGTTTTCTGAAGACATGTTTCAGACCGATTCCGGCATTGGCGACCAACCAGTCATGAGCGTGAAAAACATCAACCTCTCCGTCCAATCTGTTCACTATGGCAGCGGCTTCCTTCTGCATATTCATATTCATCAAATAGACCCAGGTTGCGAAGTCAGGTGAAGGATTCTTGTAAGAGTCTATTCGAAAGACCTCCATGCCATCGACAACTTCATGCTGTGGCGCGCCTGGAAAATCACACGTAACTACATAGACCTTTACGCCATTCTTTGCCAAGCTCTTAGACAGGTTACTCACATGCGGAGATATTCCCCCAATGATCCTCGGTGGAAACTCCCAAGTAAGCATCATGACACCCAATTCTTCAGTCATGCTTCTGTTCCTCCTGCAGCATCCCTGTAAGTCTTAAGAATACTCTTCAACCATTTCTTAGTTCTCGGACTAACCACGCATATCTTGTCTTCTGGAACGTCATACAATCTGACTAATTCCTTCTTCATCCACTCAGATTTCACGACTACTCTCTTTGATTCATATAGTCCCAGCCATTCTATGCTTTTGATAGCCCGGTTGAAAGGACTGTTTGCGCCATGTGAGCGATGTTCTTCAAGGCTCTCCACAGAATAGACAAAGGGAAAATCAACGGCCTTCTTCAAAGTCACTGCAGCCGGTATAAAATGCCAATCGTGAGCATCTATCAGATCAATCTGTTTGTTCACTTTGTAGTAGATGTTGGCGACTGCCCTCTCCACCTCTTGATTAAGGGTCAACACCCACGTGAGGACCCCAATGTGAGTTCGAACAGGATTCGTAACCCTGTAGGATCTCACGCCTTGTGGCTCTTCATATTCTCCTGTCAAGAAATCATGATACGTAACCACATAGGTCTCTACGTCATTCTTGACCAGTTGAACAGCAAGCTCTTTCACATAATCTGCAAGCTGTCCAACCATCCTCGGTGGGAATTCCCAAGACAAAATGGCTATGCGCATCAACTTCCCACTAGGTGAAGAGTGCACAGACTTTTATTATCCCTCTTCCGGTCAAGTAGTAACGCTTCTTCCCTTCATCATCCACAAAACGCTCAACGAAGCCTTCCGAACCGTAGTCGTCTAGGATTCGCTCCACTTCGTTCAAATCAAGCTGCATAACCTGTGAAAGCTCCTCACTTCTCTTGGCCAGATCCGGAGCAGTTGCACATAGGTTATGCAAGGTCTGCAAGATCTTCTCGGAGATTGGCAATTCTTCTCTCATAGCCTTCACCTTAGGCGTGCGTTGACCTACACATTTTTCTATAATGGTGAGAGAAGGCATTTAAAGATGTTCATAACAGGCATCAACTTTATCAAGTGATTCTTTGATGTGTGAAAGAGCTTGCTCAAAGGTGTCCGAAATCTATATTGGACGTAATGCTAGTTGTTTCCATTCAGCGATGGTTCTGCCCGTCGCGTGGAAGCCTATGAACATCAAGATTAGAGGAGCCGGAGAGCACAACCTCAAAAAAATAGATGTCGATATCGGCGAAGGCCTAACTGTAGTGACCGGCGTTTCAGGATCTGGCAAAACCTCACTTGTCTTTGATACAATGTATCATGAAGCACGCCGTCGCTTCCTCAACGTCTTCTCAACAAGCACTCAGGCAGCACGGTTATCACCAGCTGACGTGCAATCTATCACTGGTTTAGGTCCCGCAGTCGCCGTAGGTCAAAACCTGCTCAATCGTAACCCACTCTCAACTCTTGCCACAGCTTCGGGACTACACCCTTTTCTCAGATTACTCTACGCTCGATTCGGCACGCGATACTGCCCTCGCTGCGATGCCAGACTAACCGTCTTGACTGAGGACGAAATCATAAACCATGCACTTTCACTCGCGAGGCAAGGACCGACAACTGTGTTCGCGCCATTAGTCCGCAACGCGAAGGGAAGCCATTCTACTCTATTGAAGCTGCTCGTCAATCAGTTTGATTCCGAAAATCTTCTTGTGGACGGTCAACTTTGGAAGAGAGAGAGTCTGGACCCTGATCAGCCTCACAGCATCGAGGTCAGCATAACCCGTCTTGGCAAGGGGTCTTCGGCCCGAGATGTTCGTGAAGCAGTCAAGATGATATTTGCTTTTGGAGCTAGCGTTGTCACTTTTCGTTCCAAAGCTGGCGAAGCAACTCTTTCTCGAGCGGCAGCTTGTTTGGAATGTGGCAAGTGGCTAGGAGAGGTTGAACCTGTGCACTTCCATACTCCTTGTCCACACTGCCACGGTGAAGGGTGCGGGGAATGTGACTATACGGGTCTGCTTCCCAAAGCCGCATCTGTTCGTTGGGAAGGATTGCAGTTGACCGAATTGATGACCCTCTCCGTGGATGAAGTGCGCTCACTATTCTCTCATGCACGTCTGCCTTCTACGGCTGATCGACTAAAATGGGAGATCGAGCGAAGACTACAATCTCTTGACGTAGTAGGTCTGGGATATATCCAGCTCAAGAGGCCGTCTCCCACACTATCCCGCGGCGAATCGCAAAGAGTGAGACTAGCAGTATCCATTACCAGTCGCCTTGAAGATATACTTCACGTGCTAGACGAGCCCACCATAGGTCAACATCCAGCAGATGTAGCCCGGATTCTGCCTGCCTTTCGGAACCTAAAAGGACCCGTGGTCTATGTTGAACATGACAGAATCGCTGCAGCGGCTGCAGACAGAGCAATAGACGTAGGCCCCGGCGCTGGCGATGATGGCGGGCGCATCGTCTTCACCGGGACACCAGCTCAATTATGGGAGGCCGATACAGCCACAGGTCATTACTTCAGTTTTCAGAATCGCGTTCTTACACCTGAAAAGCGACCTGAGCCAGAGATCTTCCTAACAATTCGTGGGGCCAACAAACACAACCTGCAAAACATTGATGTGTCAATCCCTCTCGGCCGCCTAACAGCAGTAACAGGAGTCTCAGGGTCAGGAAAAAGCACATTTGTGGAAGAGGTCCTGGTAGCTTCTCTGCGAAAGAAGAAACCGATTGGCTGCAAACAGATCGAAGGGCCGATGATGAGACCTGTGCTTGTTGATCAGAGTCCCATCGGTAGAAACCCAAGATCCAATCCTGCGACTTACACCAAACTCTCAGATATCGTCAGAAAACTCTTCGCCAAAGCAACCGGGCTTCCACACTCATACTTCTCCTTCAATCGGCCAGAGGGAGCATGCCCAACCTGTCAAGGAATGGGAGCTGTCGAAGTGAAGATGCGCTATCTGCCCTCGACCTGGATCCCATGTTCAGATTGCGAGGGCCAACGCTTCTCAGACAAAGTGCTAGCCGCCCAAGTGCCCTTCGAGGGAAAAACGGTATCTATCGCAGGCTTCTATAAGCTCTCCATCTCCCAAGTTCATTCCCTACTTATGAAGGAAGAGCGGCTATCCAGCGCAGATCATGAGGCTGCTGAGCGGATACTTAGCGCCTTGGAGACTGTTGGCTTAGGCTACTTGACATTAGGACAGCCTTCCCCTACGCTCTCTGGCGGGGAAGCCCAAAGAGTCAAGCTCGCGAAATACTTGGGCAAAAAATCCCTGTCGAATTGCCTGATGATTCTTGACGAACCGTCAACTGGACTGCATCCGAAGGACCTAGCTGGCCTGCTCAAGGTGCTTGACCGGCTCGTCCGCGCAGGAGCAGCCATCATAGTTGTCGAGCACAACACAGACATTATCCGGGCTGCAGATTGGATCATCGATCTCGGACTAGGAGCTGGCTCGAAGGGCGGGCAAGTACTCTATGCAGGGCCGGTTGAAGAATTAGTCGACATGAAAGAGTCACTCACAGGTCAAACATTGAAGGAAGAGCATTCTGTCCAACCTCAGCGTGAAAGCCCTAAGAAGCCCGCTTTGTCAAAGCATATTTCTATTAGGAACGCGCGCGCTAACAATCTGAAGAACGTCGACGTTGACGTTCCAAAGGAAGCGGTCACGGTTGTAACCGGTGTATCAGGTTCTGGAAAGTCAAGTTTAGTGCGTGACGTACTCGAGTCTGAGGCGCAGCGCAGGTTCTTGGAGACTCTTTCACTGTACGAGCGGCAAGGAACACATGAAGGGCCTGAAGCACCAGTAGACTCCGTAACCGGATTGGGTGTATCCGTCTCCATCACACCTGGCAGCCGCCTGTACAGACGTCGTTCCACCGTAGGAACTGTTACAGAAGTATCTCACCACTTAGCTGTCCTGCTCGCATCAGTCGGCGAACGTGTCTGCCTAAAGTGCGGAGCCAAGATGGAGCGGCACGAAGAATGGACTTGTCCCAGATGCCGTGACACGGCTTCCCTCGCCAAACCTCGCCACTTCTCTTCATCCACTTATTCTGCTGCCTGTCCCAAATGTCACGGCGTAGGAACCCTTCAGACACCTGTACCCGAGAAGCTGATAATCAATCCGGACAGACCCCTTTGCAGCGGCGCAATGTACTCACCCGGCTTCTTCCCTAAAGGATACCTGTGCAAACCCTACAACGGCGGTTACTACATCATACAAGCACTGGCCAAACGTTACAGTTTCAAACCGGCGGGCACTCCTTGGAACGGGATGACGCGTGAAGCAAGGGAGGCCTTCCTCTTCGGAGATCGTGAACCTCTGGAAGTGACCTTTGAAAGTCGAAAGCTGCCTCCAAGGACTGTGAAGCTCGTCTTCAAAGGCTTCTTCGGATGGATCAGAGACTGGGACGTTGGAGGAACCTACACAGAGTCCAAGCCATGTGAACGCTGCGACGGTACTGGTTTCCGTCCCGAATATCTGGCAGTGACTTTACATGGCTTCAATATACACCAGCTGAGCGAAATGCCATTGTCCAGACTTGCTGAAGTCTTGGAGGAATTGTCGACCCCAGAATTGCAGGCTCAACTTGTCGGCGGCAGCCTCATTACAGCCCTGAAACGCCTGCATTTCCTGTTACAAGTAGGATTAGGATATCTACATCTCAATCGAGTCTCCGGTACACTGTCAGCTGGCGAAGCCCAAAGAATCAGACTTGCCAGTATGCTCGGCGCTGGTCTGACCTCTCTAACAGTGTTGCTTGACGAACCCTCTCGAGGGATGCACCCGTCTGAGGTCAAGGCTTTACTGGCTGCGCTTAAAGAGTTGCGGGATAAAGGCAACACTGTGATTATAGTAGAGCATGATCCTGTTGTGATCAAGGCAGCTGACTATCTGATTGACATGGGTCCCGGGGCTGGAGCGGCTGGCGGGAAGATAGTTGCAGAAGGAGAACTGGATCATGTAGCGAAGAAGAACACTATTACGGCCAGGTGGCTGCGAGGTGAAAGGAAGACAGACGTCTTTGGGACCCGGTGGCCTCCTTTAACGGGCCGTTTGAGACCCAAAGATTGGCTGGTCGTAAATGGTGCGAGGGAAAACAACCTTTGCGGTGAGACTATACGTATTCCGTTGGGAGTTTTAGTAGGAATCTGCGGCGTGTCCGGTTCGGGCAAGAGTACACTGTTGATTGACACTGTTGGCCGAGTCTTAGCTCCGAGGAAGATAACCACAAGCGTCGCCTATGAACCGATTGAACCCGGAGAGCATGACTCTATCGACGGCGCCCCTGCAAGAGCAGTGATTCTTGACCAAGCTCGCAAAGGCATCCGAAGTCCAGGTCACTTTCTAGGTCTTTTCAGACCATTGAACCGACTGTTTGCAGAAAGCGACGACGCAAAAGCGTTAGGTCTCAGCGAAAAGGAGCTTGCCAAGCCATGCTCAGCTTGTCTTGGTGAGGGAACGATTCGGATCAGAATGGGTTTCCTGCCAGACGTCTACACTACTTGTGAAACATGTAAAGGAACCGGACGCATAGCAGAAGCTTGGGAAATCAAGGTCAAAGGATTTTCTCTGCCTGAGCTGAGCAAACTCACAATCGACGAGTTGCATGAACTGTTTGGTGACGAAGAGACGTTGACAGGGAAGCTGAAGGCGGCAAGAGACGTCGGTCTTGGATATCTTGCGCTTCACCAGCCTGCTTACACACTCTCCGGAGGGGAAGCACAAAGGCTAAGAATCGCCAAAGAACTGTCAAGAAAATCAACCAAAGAGACCCTGTATATTCTGGATGAACCTACAGTGGGTCAACACCTAGAAGACGTAGACCGGCTTATAAGAGTGTTGAGAAGACTCGTAAACGAAGGCAGCAGCATCATTGTAATAGAACATCATCCACACCTCCTAGCGGCCTGTGACTGGCTGATTGAACTCGGTCCAGCCGGAGGACCCAAAGGAGGTCGGGCAATAGCATCCGGCACCCCTGAAACCGTAGCCGCTGGAAACACACCAACCGCTCCATATATCAAAGAGGTTCTGGAGGGAAAGCTTTGACTTGGGCGCCCCTGCTTCTAGCAGATCCTTCACCATGCCTTCGCCTCCTAGTTCTCAGAGAGCTGCTGCAAAGACCAGACGATGATCCTGAGGTGCAGGAACTAGAAGAACTGAGAGAAACCGACCCTCTAGTCTCAAAACTGCTGACACTACAATCCAGCGATGGCTCTTGGAAAGAAGCTGACATGGGAGGGTCTGTACCCGGAGGCAAGATCCAAGCCACTTCTCAAGCCTTGACTCGACTTGGATATCTTCGTTTCAACAAAGACCATCCAGCCGTAAAACGTGGCACGGAGTATCTCTTCTCAAAACAGAGACGAGACGGAGCTTGGCCATTGCCGAAAAGTCGGGCAAGAGACGAAAAAACAGAAGGATACTCAATGATGCCCTTGCAGACGGCACTTCCCCTTCGAGGACTGGCTGCCTGCGGCTGTGCAATAGACTCCCGGGCTGAACGGGCATATGATTGGCTGTTGAAACAGAGGCTTGAAGATGGAGCTTGGCCAACAGGGAGATCAGGTGAGATTTACGGATATGTAGCCGGGTACCGTCGACTTGCCCATTCTCGATGGGCGTGCCGGTCCAACACAACTGCATCTCTCATCTGCCTAGCCTTGCATCCGACGCGCCGCAACAGCAAAGAAGCCAGTAGAGCACTTGACCTTCTTCTTGGACGTGAAACACGTGAAAAACAGAATGTTGGCTTCACTGCAGCTCGCATCATCGGCGCGGAACCTGTCAGGGGATATATCACATATTTCGCGAAATTCGACCCAGCGCTAATTCTTGATCTTTGCTGGAGAATAGGGGCCAGCAGTACCGACTTTCGGGTAGCCGAACTTGTACAGTACATTCAGAAGCTACAGGGACCCTACGGACTATGGGACTACAAGGCCCGTCCAGAAGCTTCTCGCTGGGTCACCTTTAACCTGCTACGCTCCCTTTCACACTTGGACATCTCAAAAGAATGGCTAAGCTTAGAGCCGCGCACTCCATTCAAAGCATACTTAAAAAGGCAGAAACGATTCTAAAATAGAAATCTCACAAGTGCTGAGCGCATCTATCTAGAAGAATTCCGCTGCTCGCATCTGCCTGCTAAGTTCATCGAGTCTTTTTCTAGCAGCTCTACTGATCATCTTCTCCAGTCCTCTCCCCTTCAGTTTCGAACTCCTCAACTTCTTCAATTCCTTTGCCAAGGCACTGTCACGGAGCGAGGCCTTCGCCCACTTTTCGAAATCCCCCCGAAGATTATGAAATTCTATAGATTCTAACGGAGCCTTCTTCAGGGCCTGTATGAACCCTTTCAGGCTCCAAACCATTATCCCTGTATAATATCTTTTCCCCATGCCAGTGTAGAAGAGGAAGGGCTCGTTTGCTGCTACGGATGCCAGTCTTACACGGTTTTCGAAGTCGATCATCGCGGACTGCGCTGTCACATAAGCATCCATGGGCGAATTGAAGTGACTGAAATATGAATGAACTTCGCCAGGTCCGCCACCTGCAGTGAACATGTAATAAAGATGGTCGCTAGTCTGGAAATATCGCCATATCCTCAAAAACTCCTTGTCATCTACCTCTCTGATCAAGGGTTCAAGCCTTCTGACGGATTTATAGTATGCCCACTGCATTGTGTTCCCAATCCAGCAGCTCACGTCTCTCTCCAGATCAGCCCAAGAGACTGTGCCACCCAGTTCAGGAACGTCAATCTCCCCTATCGAGGCATGTCTCTCTATAACTTCTGACGGAGTGGCCATCTCTAAATGCCACCATCGCAGGATCTCCTCCGGCAGATGCTTGAGAAATTCATGGATGCCTGTTTCTGGCCAGTGGTGTTCGCCGAAGGTCTCGTAGTCCGGGAATATGCTGATGCATTGACCTTGGGCAGCTGCTAACCAGCTAGCATACTTATTAGCCGTCAAGGGCCATTCACTCCACCATCTAGCAGAGAATCTAAATCCTATGTCGTCAGTCAGCTTGTAATTTCTCAACAATATCTTGAGTCTCTTGCAACCTCTAGGCGTATAGAGGTGGTTAGGCGATTTTCCATGCAGGATCCTCTCCACGCCCTCTGTGAACACCCCTTTGTATCCAAGCCCTTCAACAGTCTTTGCTATTGCGTTATTATAGAGCAACTCTGTATTCTCGAAAACCTGAGACCTGCTGCCCAGCAAATCCTTTACTATTTGCTGATGCATCTCAACCTGCTGAATGAACTCTTGTTTTTCAGGGAAAAGACTGGCCAATGAATGATGATACGTCTGACTTAAGAATTCGACACAACCAGTCTCAGCAAGCTGTCTAAAAGATTCCAGAAGATCTTTGTTGAACATCTCGCATTGTTCCAGAAAGATCCCGGAAATACTGAATGAAACCTTGACCTTCCTTCTCTCCTTCTTATGTCTATCGATTGCGTCCAACAGTATCCGGTTTGAAGGAAAATAGCATTTTCTGCTTGTTCTCTCGAATACTTCCTTGTTCACTCTCCGGTCAAAGTAGTAATCGAGGAGTTCTTTCTTCTTCATCCGTCTCAATAGTCGGCTTTCCCAGAAGAGATTACGTTTCAGCCTGTAGGGTTGGTGAACCTCGAATACGATTACAATGTCCGTCAAAGCCTCACTCTCTGTCTATCTCAATATAAGCTTGGCTTTATTTCTCATTTGTTGTGTATGTGACGAGGAGAAGTCTAGGCTCAATTCTGGTCTTATCTCCAATTCTGATGCTAGATTCATAATCTATTTATCTTCTACGCCCGATTCTGTTGTGAAAAGTGAAGTGAAAAAGAACATGTCGATTGAAAAGATCAGCCTCGACAATAAGGATGAGTTAATGCAGATGATAACCAACGAAATAGAGCAGATCGAGAAGGGGCTTACAGTTGTCTGCAGTCGTGTTCCAGTAAACGACAAGACGGGATTGGACATACTCTGCCATGACAGCAATGGACAGATAGTAGTCTTACAGTTGAATGTTGAAGAAGACGATCAAATGCTGCTGCAAGGAATACAAAGCTTGGACTACGTAAACAAATTCAAGTCGTTTCTCAAAGCTACATACAGCAAGCACAAGATTGATGACAACGAAGACCCAAGACTAATCTTGGTTGCCCCTAGCTTTTCAGAAACGTTGCGCCAAGTAGTTCAAAACATGCAAGGAATGCACATAGATCTCTACGAGTGGGAGTATCTAAAAATAGGAGACCATAAAGGCCTCCGACTCCAACCCATTTTTACGCCGCAGCTGCCAAAGAAACCCAAAGAAGATAAGAAGGAAACCAAATCAAAGAAGGAGAAGCCTGAACCTAAGCCGGAGAAGAAGGAATCGCCACCCGAACCTAAGGAAAAACCAGAATCTGAACCTCCAAAGGAAGACAAGTTTCCAATGTTCCCACTGCCGAGGGAAGAACACGAAGAAGAAAAGAAGGAACCCGAACCCGAAAAGAAGAAAGAACCTCCAAGAAGGAAACTGAAACTCTTCTAGGAAACCTCTGACCCAATTTTCTACTGCAAAATACTTGTTGTAAAGCAGAATAGTGGTAAACATTTTGAGAATAGGCTTCTTTGTGTGGGAGTATCCGCCGGCACTTGTTGGTGGTCTAGGGACTTATGCAGATTATATCACTAGAGAATTTGTATCTCTTGGTCATGACGTGACAGTTTTCACGCTTAATCCTGGAGATTTGAAGACAAGAGAAGTCGTCAGGGGCGTTGAAGTCCACCGACCTCTGGTCGCAGACGCCAGCAACGTCTTCCCTATGTTTGTCATTGATGATCTGAAGAGATGGGGAACCAACATACGCTTGTTCAACGATATATTCATCTACAACGTGCTGAGTGCCACAAAATTCGTGAACAGTCTGATGAAGAAGGAAGGCTGCAACTATGATATTGTCTGCGTTCATGATTGGCTAAGCAGCATAGCAGGAGTCATAGTTAAGAACGAAACAGAGGTTCCCATGGCTTTCCACGTCCACAGTACAGAATGGGGCAGAAGTGGCGGACAAGGTTCCAGCGTAGTATCACACTTTGAATGGGCAACTGGACAGAAAGCAGATAGGATATTGACTGTCAGCCATGCTATGCAGGAAGACTTGGCAAGGCATGGGTGGCCAAAATCAAAGATAAGTGTAGTGTGGAACGGAGTAGATCCGGAAAGATATCGCCCGGGAATATGTGACCCGAATGAAGTGGAAAGGATTCGAAGCAAATATAGTGTAGGATCTGAAGAGAAGCTTCTTCTTTTCCTGGGAAGGCTTACATGGGTGAAAGGAGTCAGAAACCTTGTTCAGGCGATGCCAACAGTGTTAGAAGATTACCCCAACAGTAAACTGGTCATCCTAGGTAAAGGTGAACAGCAGAGGGACATAGTAGAGACGGCGAACAGGTTAGGGATAAGAGACCGGATTGTCTGCAGGTTTGAGTTTGTTCCAGAGAAGGAAAGGATTCTGCATTATGCAGCATCTGATGTTTGCATCTTTCCATCTACCTATGAGCCTTTTGGAATAGTGAGCCTAGAAGCGATGGCTATGGGGAAACCGTTGGTGGTAGGCGCTCAAGGCGTTGTGGGTTTCAAGGAGCAGGTCGTGCCTTCAGGTCCGGATAAGAATGGAATGCATGTTAATGGACAGAACCCTGCCGACATTGCATGGGGCATAAAAGAGGTCTTGTCCGATTCGGATAGAGCCAAGAAATGGGGCGAAAACGGAAGAAAACGTGTCCTGCAATACTTCACATGGAAGAAGGCAGCAGAACAGACGTTACAGATCTATGAGGCAATTGGAAACTCAGAGGAAGAAACTGAGGCAGCTGATCTAGTCGAAACACTAGCGCACAACTAATCCTTAAAGGATGATACATCTTTCCTGTTGAGTGCATTTCTTTTCTAGGCTGCACTGAGCCCAATAAGCTAGAGCGCAAAAGTTCGGCATAGTTGCGGCTAGGCAGTGACCCTTAGCCATCTGATTCATCGTTTTCTTCATTTTCAGTGTTCAGCGTCTTTGTAGATATCTCACGGATCAGCGGTTCGGTCTTAACTCCTTCTATTTCGATCTTAGCGTTTGGATACTGCTGCTGTAACTGTTTCTTGAATGCTGTGGCATCATTGTTCTTTCCCACTTTTGCTTTGACTTTGGTTCCTTCAGGGGTCTGAACTACGCTGATGGAGTACCTAGTGTCAGGGAACTTGTTCGATACTAATTCTGTGTCATTGAAGAACGAGCCTCCGAATAGGTCGTCTATTATGCTGCGTCTTTTCTTGCGTGGCATCTCCATCAACTATCTCAAATATGGTTGTGTCTTAAAAACTTATCAAACAGTCTGATCGAGTCTTACAACGTCGGCCAGTTGAGGTGTGGACACTTCGAACAGGACTGAACTCTTACTGCCGATGATTCTGTGAACCGTCTTCGGAGGAAGCGTTATGTCGTCTCCTTCTTTCAATGTGACCATCCTGTCTTTCAGAACTATGTCTACTTGGCCTTTGAAGCAGTAGATGGTTTCCTTCTTGTCCTTGTGATAATGTTGAGAAGTGTGACAGTTCCTCTTTATGATGAGAATCTTCCCGCCATATTCCTGTTCTTGGGCTATCCACAGCTCCTTACCCCAATTCTTCAGAATCTCCTTCACACCAAGTACCCCGGTTTTGTCACTTTTTCGTCTACAATTATCTATACCCTTTTACTTCTTAAAAGCAAGGAGTTATCTCGAAGCCAAGGTCTTATTGTATAATATCTGACGCAAGACTAAACTATCGGTAATCTCTTGTTTCCTTGGAGCAGCGCGCGCTATCTTACTGTAAGCAATTGTACCTACGAGCGCACAAAGCCAAGTTGCAAAGTAGCGTTGCTGCGGCTCTTGTTTGATGACGAATTACATCCGACCTATTTCGGAAAGCTCTACGATAATGAGAGAGGCAGATTATAAAGAGTCGAATACCTTTACGCAGTGTTTGGATAATGGCGTCTTTTCTAGCATGCAAAGCCTCTTGGCCTGTGCCCTGAGAGCCAAATTATGGCTTCTGCTAGTTTTCAGGTTTCATCTTCAGAAATTCATGTCTTGCTTTGCTTTTTTGTCTCACCAGATTCTCAACTGCTTTGAACTGTCGTTGGTAGATGTGGCAATTTTTGGAGTGGACGATGAGCTTGCCTGAATTGTTGCTTCAAAGTGAGATGTTCAATCCTTTCACATTCTGCGTAGTTGCTGAGCTTTGGTTGCCAGATGCCCCTCTACAACGTGTGGAAAGACCTGGACAGTATACGCTTTAGCGGTAAGAACTGCATCATGACCGAACTCACCAGAATCCTAGTACTCTTTGGGCATCATCTGGAGCTCTTTGTAGCTGAATACCGGCCCATCTTTGCACACGAACTTGTTTCCTATGTTGCATCTCCCGCACTTTCCAATGCCGCATTTCATTTTCATCTCGAGGGATAGTACGACATCCTCGGGGCTGAATCCAAGTGCATCGATAATTGGCATGGTGAACTTTATCATTATGGGTGGGCCGCAGACAATGGCGACAGCGTTGCTGGAGCTTGGGGCGACCTCCTTAAGAACGGCTGGGACAAAGCCTACCAGCCCGGTCCAGCCAGGAACGGTGCGGTCTATAGTCACGTTAAGGTTAATGTCATTCCTCTTCTCCCAAGCTTCGAGGTCACGTTTGTAGATGAGCTCGCCTGGGTCGCGGGCTCCGTAGATGACCGTCAAGTCTTTGAACCTATCTCTGTTGGCCTCGTGAAGGATGAACTTGATTAGAGATCTCAGCGTTGTGAAGGCGAAGCCTCCGCCGACAACGACAACATTGTGGTCTTCCATTCTATCCAGTGGGAATCCGTTGCCGAATGGTCCCCTGACCCCTATCACCGTTCCTTCCTCGCTGTTGTGTAGGGCTGTGGTGACGACTCCGACTTTTTTCACGGTGAATTGAATGTAGTGCTCGTCCATTGGGGATGAGGCTATGCCTATGGGGCATTCTCCAGCGCCGAAGGCTGAGATCTCAGCGAACTGGCCACATCTGTACTCGAAGTTCTTCATAGCCTCTGGCACTTGAAAAACAAGCTCAAACGTCTTTATGTCCTTCGCCTCGTTTTCTGTTATGATCTTCCTGATGACTGCTAGGTTTGGAGTGTATGGTTTGCTCATTTCTTTTGCTCCACTCGTCTAGTCGATATTTCCTCAACTATTTCTCTAATGTCAAGGTTAACAGGACACTCCCTGACACATCTTCCACAGCCTACGCAGAACCTTTCGCCGAAGTTCTTGACGGAGTAGTTGAACTTGTGCATGATCCTCTGTCTCATCCTCTCCTTTTCCGAGGGCCTGGGGTTATGCCCGGAACCCTGCAGTGTGAAGCAAGCGAACTGGCATGAGTCCCAGATTCTGACTCTCTTTCCTTCTTCCATTTCCTCATCCATGACGTCGAAGCAACAGCAGGTGGGACAGAGGAAGGTGCAGACTCCGCAGCCTACACACTTCTGGTGTATCTGGTTCCATATTGAATCGTCGAGCCTGTCAAGCTTCTCGGTTACGCCTTCGACGGATACCTTAGACCTGAGAGCTTTCTCAGCCTCTTCGGATAGCCTCTTCGCTTTCTCGATATCGTGCTTTTCTGCGTTCGCTAACCATGGGAATTTTCCAATAAGCTTCTCACCCTTTTCGGTGACTGTTTCTATCAGATACTTGTCATTCAGATCTTGAAGAATGAGGTCCATTCCTTCTTTTCCAAAGGGGGACCCTCCTGTGGAGGTGCAGAAACACGTGCTCAGAGGATGGTTACAGGCCAAACCGATTGCAGTCGCATTCTCCCTCTTCTCCAGATAGTACGCGTCTTTGTGTTCCCCAGAAGAGAAGAGCTTGTCAAGCAATGCGAAGCCTTTTGCATCACAGGGGCGGACTCCCAGCAGCACAATCTTTCTCTTCAAGGCTGAGGGTTCCTCTATTTCTACACCCTTCTTGCCGACTCTGTAAGTGAACATGATCTCGGTTTGTGGGAAGAAAACCTCCTTGGGGGGTTTTGTCGTGTTCTGGAAGTTCAGGTAAGTTTCATTTCCAGAGGAGGCCTTTTCAAAGGAAACAAGAGTCTTCTTCTTGACCGGCGTGAAAACCTCGTTTTCTTTGGCCAACTCTTCGATGAGGATGGGGATTTTGCTCTTTTCTATAACCTTCCACTTCATTTGAAACACTACATTTTCACTTGATGAACTCTTGAGGGTCTTCCATTTTGAACTCTCCCAGCGGTGGGACGTCTTCAAGGTTCAGTCCGGACTTGTAGTTGTACCGTTCTTTCATGATCTTTTCGGTCTTCTTCACAAGCACCCTCAAGTTTATGTCCATAGGACAGGCTCGACTGCAAGCTCCGCAGTCGACGCATCTTCCAGCCACGTGGAGGGCGCGGACAACGTGGTAGATCATTGTGTCTGAGAGGTCGCTCGTTTTGCCAAACCAGACTGGCATGGTCTGGTCGACGAAGCATGTCTTACAGTAACAGAGGGGGCAAACATTTCTACAAGCGTAACACCTGATGCACTTGCTTAATTCTTCCTTGAAGTGCGCCCACCTTTCCTCCGGCGACTTCGACTCAAGATCTGAAACCTCAGTGAACTCGTCGATCTCTGGTGCTTCAGGCACTTTTTGTCCAACAAACACATCGTAGACAGGTGGGTTTCTGTGACTGCAGGTTATGCATGAGTCGCAGATGAGATCTTTTTTCGGCAAGACAGACTGGAAGACTCTTCCCCTAACCCTGATCTGTTCGTCCTCAAAAGTGGCTTCCAAGACTTCTTCTCCGTCGAGTTTTGCCTCCAACTTTTTCCTGTCGATGACCCCTCGACAGGGAACGCCTATGATAACTGTGTTTTCCCTCGAAATCTGCTTTTCGACGGTGCAAACAGCCATTGCACGAGCGTCGCAACCCTTTGCGACAACACCTAATATTCCATCTCTGCCCACTAAGTATTTTGAAAGATTGGCGTCGCAACATGGGTTCCAAACGAGCTTTTGAACGTCTTCTACTCTGTCCACAAAGCAGGGAGTGGTGCGAAGCGGCAGAGTTCCTTGCTCATATCCAATTATCAAGTTGACTTTCTTCTCGCTGAGAAGCTTCTTGGCGACCTCTCTTATCGAATCTTCAAGGTTCTCCATGCGACGCTACCTCTTCACAAGTCTTTCGGCAGACCCTAGGGCCTTCACCTTTTCTACTGTATCCTTTACAACATTGGCGAACTTTTCACCTTCAGCAGCGGAGACCCATGAGAAGTTTACCCTCCCAGGCTCGATTCCGACGTATTCCAGTAGATCCTTCAGAACGGCGAACCTTCTTCTGGCCACGAGGTTTCCGCTGATGTAGTGGCAGTCGCCGGGGTGGCATCCTGAGACCAAGACTCCGTCCCATCCGCGTTGAAGGGCCTTTATGATGAAGTATGGGTTGACCCTCCCAGAGCAGGGCACTCGGACGACTCTTATGTTCGGCGGGTACTGCATCCTGCTTATTCCAGCAAGGTCCGCTCCAGCGTAGCTGCACCAATTGCACAAGAAGGCTAGTATTTTCGGGTTCCATTCTTTTCCAGCAAGTTTCAATTTAGTCACCTCAACGCGTCTATGATCGAACTCACCTGCATGTCATTGAAGCCCTTGATGTCAATTGCTGAGCACCTACAAGTAGCGGCACAGGCTCCACATCCTTTGCAGAGGGCACTGTTCACTTTTGCTACTTTCCCCCTCTTGGTTTCTTCGATTTCTATGGCGTTGTAAGCGCATACGAGTATGCAAAGCTCGCATGCTGTGCATCTATTCTCGCTGATAGTGGCGATGATTCCCTCGGCCTCGATGGTGTCTTTCGTCAGCAGCGTACATGCTCTAGACACTGCGGCCTTTGCTTGGGAGATGCTTTCTTCTATGGATTTCGGCGAGTGAGCCATCCCGCATACGAAGATGCCTTCTGTGGCAAAGTCAACAGGCCGAAGCTTGGCATGTGCCTCTAAGAAGAAGCCGTCTTCGTTCACAGGAACCTTCAGCATCTTGGCTAGAGTCTCGTTTTCTTTGGGTGGAACAACGGCTGTGCTCAGAACGAGGACGTCTGCGTCTATAAGGATGTCTTCTTGGATGGTTGGTTCAAAAACCGATACTTGCAGGTTTCCTTTTCCTCCTGACGCGTCTTTGGCAATCTTAGGTTTGTTTTCCTCTTCGTAGCGTATGAAGACCACTCCGGCCTCTCGAGCTCTTCTGTAGTGTTCTTCCACTAGGCCGTAGGTTCTCATGTCTCGGTAAAGAACGTACACGTTAGCGTCTGGGTCTTTCTCCTTCACTTTTAAGGCGTTCTTGACCGCCTCTCCGCAGCATATTCTGCTGCAGTATTGGTGTTCGTCACTTCTGGACCCTACGCATTGGATAATTACCACGTTGCCGAACTTTTCGTTGCCAACAGTTGCAATTCTGTTCTCCAATTCCAGCTGCGTTAATACGCGGTGGTCTTTTCCATAGAGGTACTCGTTTGGGCGATATTCTTCACCTCCGGTAGCCACGATGATGACCCCTTGCTCCAGCTCCTTTCTCGCTTCGCTGCCCGTGTTTTGGGTTACAGTTGTCTTGAAGTTTCCCACATATCCGGAGACGTTCTCCACTTTGGCGTTGAGGAAGACTTGGATCAGCTTGTTCGAGTTTACGTTGTCAATAATGGTCTTTAGATACTCATGGGTGTCGTCGTTGTCCAGAGTGTAGTGTATCTTGCAGAGGAAACCTCCAAGTTCCTTGTTCTTCTCTACTAAATCTACTTCCAAGCCTTGCTCGGCTAGGGCTAGAGCTGCAGTCATTCCTGCCAATCCTCCACCGATGACGAGACCTCGTTGGGTGACACCTAGCGAAAGCCTTTCTAGGGGTTCTAACATTCGAGCTTTTGCTACTGCCATTCTCACCAGGTCCTTCGCCTTTTCCGTGGCGGCTTCGTGATCGTGCATGTGTACCCAGGAACACTGGTCGCGAATGTTTGCCATCTCGAAGAGATACCTGTTCAGGCCAGCCTCCTTTATCGTTTCTTGGAATAGCGGTTCATGTGTTCGGGGTGAACAAGAGGCCACAATAACTCTGTTGAGGCCGTATTCTTGTATTCTATTCTTGATTATCTCTTGAGTGTCTGACGAGCATGTGTAAAGGTTGTCACAGGCGTGAACGACGTTTCGAAGGGTTTGAGCATACTCCACAACGCTTGGGACGTCGACAACTCCTCCAATGTTGATGCCGCAGTGACAAATGAAAACCCCTATCCTTGGGGGCTGACCCCTAACATCCAGCTCTTCTGGATACTCCTTCCTCCTGACCAAGGTTCCCCGAACAGAAGACAGCAATTCGCCCACGCTGGCAGAAGCCGCGCTGGCTTGAGTAACGGTTTCGGGAATATCCTTTGGCGAGGAGGCTGCACCGCAGACAAATATACCAGGCTTTGACGTTCTTATAGGTGTGAAGGTTCGTGTCTTAAAGAAGCAATATCTATCAAGTTCAACCCCAAGTTTCTCAGCCATTTCCTTATTTCCTTTAGCAGATTTGATGCCTGTTGTGAGAACAACTAGGGCAAACTCTTCTTGTATGAGCTTTCCATCTTCAGATTCATACTTTATTTTTAGGTTTCGCGTTTCTGGCACTTCTTCTACGGAGGAAACTCTACACCTAACGAATCTCACACCATATTCATTCTTTGCTCTCTCGATGTACTTGTCAAAGTCCTTCCCATAAGCCCTGACATCCATGACGAATATTGTGGGCTCGATTTGATTCATGTGCTCCTTTGCTATCACAGCTTCCTTAGTAGCATACATACAACAAACCGACGAACAATAATCGCTTCTACACGTAACATCTCGAGAACCCACGCATTGTATGAAGGCAATCTTTCGTGGGATGTCACCGTCGGATGGTCGAATAATCATGCCAGCATGCGGGCCGCTGGCGCTGAGGAGACGCTCAAACTCTATGCTTGAGACAACGTTCAGGTATCGGCCGTAGCCATACTCTGTCTTAAGGCTTGGATCGAATTCGTCAAACCCTGTGGCAAGAATTATCGCTCCAACATCAAGTTGGAGTTCTTCGTCTTCTTGTTCATACCTGATCGCCCCTGCCTTGCAGACTTCTTCGCATATACCACAGCCTAGACACTTTTCCTTGTTGATGACGTAGACCAACGGTACCGCTTGGGGATATTCGACGTATATGGCTCCGCCTTTGGATAGGCCTTCGTTGAATCTGTCTAACGCTTCGACTGGACATTTTTGTGCGCAAACGCCACAGCCCGTGCACTTATCCTCATCGACACGCCTTGATCTCCTCGTCAATCTGACTTTGAAGTGCCCCGCTTCACCCTCAACACCTTTCATATTCGCGTTTGTTATCAAGCTGATGTTCTGGTGCCGACCAGCAGCAACGAGCTTGGGCGCAAGAATACACATGGCGCAGTCGTTGGTCGGGAACGTCTTGTCGAGCTGAGCCATTGTTCCGCCAATGTTAGGTGAGGAGTCGACAAGGTAGACTTTGAAGTCTGAGTCTGCTAGGTCAAGTGATGCTTGGACCCCTGCAACCCCGCCACCGATAACCATCACAGCCCCGACTTTGTCCACCGTAGTCACCTCTTCAAGGCAGTATATACTGGGGTCATGTCCTCTACTCTGTCGACAGTGATTAAGCCTCTGCGTCTCAGAATCACCACATGATCAAGTACCCTCTTGTTGTCTAGCCCTAGACGTTTGGACAAATGCTTGATTGACATTGGTTCCTTCTCTAGTGAGAGATAAATTCTGTTACGTATGTATTCGGCTGAAATAGCGTCGTTCATTATCTTGTCGAATTCTTCCTGTGATATCTCCTCTCCATAGACATTTCCTTCCTCGATCATTTTCCTCTCTCTGGCCACAAGCGCTCGTAACCTGAAATCTTCCACCGCCTTTTTGGCTGCTTGTATACCTTCCAATTTCTTTAGATCTAGTTTTTCTTTTCGTAAGGGGGAAGGACCGAGAACCTTGATATGGTTTGTAAAATCTCGGACGACCTCTGCGAATCGAGCTCCCTCCGATGCAGAGACCCAGTCAAGGCGTAGGCGCTCTGCCAAGCCTAACGGAGTTATCAATTTTTTAAGCATCTTAATCTTCCGTTCAGCCTCATAGTTTCCAGTCATGTAGTGGCAATCACCAGGATGGCAGCCCATAACAATGACGCCATCCACGCCACTGGCCAGTGCTTCTAGCACCAAGACGGGGTCTATTCTTCCACTACACAGCACTCTAATTACCCTTAGGTTGGGAGGGTACTGGATTCGACTAACGCCTGCCAAATCAGCGCCAGCATAGGCACACCAGTTGCAGAGGAAACCCAATATTTTTGGCTCGAATTTCATGCGACCACCCTCTCCAACAAGGCGTTAGTCTGGGAAATGATCTGTTCATCAGTGAAGTGAGGTATGGTAATGGCCCTTTCAGGGCAGCTTGCTGCGCAGAGGCCACAACCTTTGCAGAGCACTGCCGTTACCTCTGCCACACCCACTTCATTCTTTGCTATGGCACCGTAAGGACAAAGTTTCGCGCAAGTTCCACATTTCGTGCACATTTTTTCATCAACTGAGGCAACAATTCCTTCAGCATCAATTTTTTCCTTTGATAGGATTGTACACGCCCTCGAAACAGCTGCGTACGCCTGGGAAATGCTTTCTTCAATGGATTTTGGGGCGTGAGCCATGCCGCAGACGAAAACTCCGTCCGTGGTGAAATCGACTGGACGCAACTTCGCGTGTGCTTCTAAGAAGAAGCCATCCTCATTTAGGGGAACCTTTAACATCTTGGCTAAAATCGTGTTTTCCTGGGGCGGGACGATGGCAGCACTCAGCACCAATAGGTCAGCATCGATTGAAATTTGCTCGTCAACTATAGGTTCATAGACTGAGACGTTTAGAAGATTTCTTCCATTTTCCGATTTTTTCTTAGTTACTTTAGGTTTGTTGTCCTCATCGTAACGAATGAAGACTACACCGAGTTCCCGTGCTTTTTCGTAGTAGGTTTCAACTAATCCATAAGTTCTCATGTCTCGATATAGTATGAATATCTCGGTGTTAGGATTTTTCTCCTTAATCTTCAAAGCGTTCTTAACTGCCTCACCGCAACATACGCGACTACAATACGGATGGTTATTATCCCTGGAACCGACACATTGAATCATTACCACGCAATTTGCTTCATCAACATCATCACTCGTCGAGAAACGATTCTCCAACTCTGACTGGGTGATTATCCTAGGGTCCACACCGTACTGATACTCGCTTGGTCTGTACTCTTTACCTCCTGTAGCCACGATCACAATTCCATGATCCAGATCCTTCTTTTCCGAGTCCTGAATTATGGTGGTTTTGAAGTTTCCGATATGACCAGAAATTTCCTCAATGTTGGCTCCAAGGAAGGTATGAATCAGAGGATTTTCCTGAGCCTTTTTGATCAATTTTTCTAAGTGCTCTTGCGGGTCTTCTCCTTCCAGCGTATAGCGAATGTTGCGTAGAAATCCGCCCAGCTCCTGCTTTTTTTCAATCAGATAGACTTCAAAACCCTGCTCAGCCAATGCCAGAGCTGCTGTCGTCCCAGACAAACCGCCGCCAACAACAAGACCCCTAGGGATAACGTCCAGAAGTATTCTGTCCAAGGATTCGAGCTTTCCAGTCTTGGCCACAGCCATCCTAACCAGGTCCTTAGACTTCTCTGTCGCAGCTTCATGTTCATGCATATGCACCCAAGAACATTGGTCGCGGATGTTCGCCATTTCAAAGAGATACCTGTTCAGGCCAGCTTCCCTTAATGTTTCTTGGAATAGTGGTTCATGGGTTCGAGGGGTGCAGGAGGCCACAACAATCCTGTTGAGGTTATGCTCTTTGATTCTCTTCTTGATCAGTTCCTGAGTGTCTGAGGAGCATGTGTAAAGGTTGTCACAGGCGTGAACGACGTTTGGGAGAGTCTGAGCATACTCCACCACGCTTGGAACGTTGACGACCCCTCCGATGTTGATGCCGCAGTGACAAATGAAGACCCCTATTCTCGGGGGCTGGCCCCCAACATCCAGCTCTTCTGGATACTCCTTCCTCTTCACTAAGGTCCCTCGCGCTGGAGAAAGCACTCTGCCAACGCTAGCAGCGGTAGCGCTGGCCTGAGTAACAGTCTCAGGAATATCCTTGGGCGAGGAGAACATACCGCAGACGAACACTCCAGGCCTAGAGGTTTCCATAGGATGGAAGGTGTGGGTCTTGCAGAAACCGTGCTCGTTTAGCTCAACGCCGAGGTTTTTTGCTAGTTTCCTGATGTTCTCGGATGGTGTGAATCCGACCGATAGGACGACTAGGTCGAATTCTTCCTTGTGGAGCCTTCCGTCTTCGGCCTCGTAGCTTATCCTCAGGTTTCGAGCCTTGGGTATCTCCTCTACTTCGGACACCCTGCATCTGACAAATCTAATTCCGTACTCATTCCGGGCCCTTTCAATATACTTATCAAAGCCCTTCCCGTAAGCCCGCAGGTCTATGTAGAAGATAGTGGGTTCGATTTGGCTCATGTGCTCTCTGGCTATGACTGCCTCTTTCGTGGCATACATGCAGCAAACCGAAGAGCAATAGCCGTTTCCACACGTGACGTCTCTAGAGCCAACGCACTGTATGA
>CAYGAG010000026.1:0-22994 GCA_964347765.1 uncultured Candidatus Bathyarchaeia archaeon | reverse complement strand
CCCAGGTGGCAGCCCAGAACCATAACGCCGTCCAGCCCTCGAATAAACGCTTCAAGAACGATTGTTGGGTCAACCCTTGCTGAGCACATCACCCTGATAATCCTGAGGTTTGGCGGATACTGGAAACGGCTGACTCCAGCTAGATCTGCGCCTGCATAGGAACACCAGTTGCAGAGAAATCCGAGGATGTCTGGTTCAAAACCTTCTTGAAGAGTCATGATATCGCTCCTGAAAGTGGAATTACTTGAGCGAGAAGTTGCTCATCTGTGAAGTGCCGCATGGTGATCACCATCTCGGGACAACCCGCCCCGCACGCCCCGCAACCCTTGCAGGAGGCGGCTATCACATTGGCTTTCTTTCCCTTCTCGGTTCCTTCGACCCGTATCGCATTGAATGGACAAGTCAGTTCACATAAACCGCAGCCTGAACATTCTTCCTCATTAACCACAGCGATTGAAGGCTCGGTCTTCACACGTCCAACCGACATAGGTATAGACGCCCGAGAGGCTGCACCATATGCTTCGGACACGCTCTCCCCGACATTTGCTGGCCAGTGGGCGCAGCCGCACACATAGATGCCGTCCGTTGCGAAGTCAACAGGTCGAAGTTTCACGTGGGCCTCTAGAAAGAAGCCATGCTCATCTACGGGCACTTTCAGTTGTTGCGCAAGATCTGCAGAGTCAGGGTTGGCGACCATCGGAGTGGACAGTACAACCAAGTCATAAGGCAGGATGAGTTCTTCACCCAAAAGCTCATCGTAGACTCTCACCGATCCATCCTCGACGACCGGCTGCCTTTCAGGTGAATATCTTATGAACGTTGTGCCGGTGTCTCTCGCGTTTCCATAGTAATCCTCATAGATTGTTCCTTGGGTCATCATATCTCTGTAGAGTATGAAAACCTGAGCATCTGGGTTAGCTTCCTTAATCAGCATGGCGTTTTTAAGGGCAGTTAGACAGCAAACCTTGGAGCAGTAGGCTCTTTCTTCGCTTCTAGATCCCACACATTGGATCATTACAACCGTGTCGGCGTCGAGGCTTCCTTCCATCAGCATCCGCTCCAGTTCCATCTGAATGATAACGCTCTTTCCATCGTAGCCGTACATATCCACGGGCTTAAACGTCCTGGCACCTGTTGCCACTATGATCACTCCGGCCTTGAATAATCTCTCCTTTCCCCCCTGCCTTACCGTGACGTCATAGTTGCCAACGAAGCCCTTCACTTCTTTAACTTCTGAAGATGTCAAAACATCTATCTTCGGTTTCGTCTTAATTTCTTTCACTTTGACTTGAATAAGCCTTGAGGCTTCTTCGTGAGTTGGGTAAAGTCTGTATATACTGTTCAGAACTCCGCCTAACCGGTCTTCCTTCTCTACCAGCTTCACGTCAAAGCCTCGGTTGGCTAGGCTTAATGCGCAGGTCATTCCAGCTATTCCTCCACCGATCACCAAAGCGCAAGGAGTGACCTCAACTTCGGTTTCTTCTAAGGGCTCCAGCAGTATCGCCCTTGCGACTCCCATCCTTATGAGGGCTTTTGCCTTTTCCGTTGCCCTCTTCCTTTGTTGCATGTGAACCCAAGAGCATTGATCCCTTATGTTGACGAACTGAAAGAGGTTTGGGTTCAATCCTGCCTCCCTACAAGTTGATCTGAATAGGGGTTCGTGGGTCCTGGGGGTGCAAGAGGCTACAACAACGCGGTTCAGCTTGTTTTCAGCTATCGCGTCTCTTATCTCTGTCAATCCAGCCTCGGAACACGTGTATTGATTGTCCATGGCGTAAACAACATTGGGCAGACTCAAGGCGTACTCAGTAAGTCCTGGAACGTCAAGGAATCCTCCTATGTTCGTGCCACAGTGACAGACGAAAACACCGACTCTCGCGGTACTCAAGCTTTCGTCACCTCATCACCATTTCTGCAGCTCGCTCGGCTGCTCCACTCGCTTGAGCTACAGACTCCGGTATGTCCGTTGGTTCCCGACAGCACCCACACACGAATATTCCAGGTCTCGTTGTGTCCAGCGGGTTGAGAGGGTCTGTCTTGAAGAAGTTATATTCATCAAGCTCGACGTCCAGAACTTTCGCCAACTCCTCTGTGCTTCTCTTCGGCATCAGGCTTGTCGCCAGAACCGCCAGATCTACGGTCATCTTTCTTGTCTTGGAGCTTTGGGTTTCTTCGTACCAGACTACGGGGTTCTCATCATGATCTTCAGTGATCTTGGCCACTCTTCCTCTGACGTATGATATGTTGTAATCATGCTCTCCACGGGTCACATATTCTTGAAAGCCTTTGCCTGCAGCCCTGAGGTCCACATAGAATATGTGAGACTTCACCTTCGGGTTGTGTTCGTGGGCAAGTATGGCTTCCTTGGTTGCATGCATGCAGCAGACGGATGAGCAGTAAGGGTTATTTCTGAGGTCTCTGGACCCAACGCACTGGACGAAGGCTATTTTCTGCACTGGCTTATTGTCTGAAACTCTCAAGAGATTTCCTCCAGTAGGTCCGGACGCACATATCAACCTCTCGTATTCCAAGGAGATGATCACGTTCCTGAACCTCTTGTAGCCATATTGTGGGATCCCTGAGGGGTCGAAGGGGTCAAAACCAGTGGCGACGATTATGGCACCAACGTTCAACGTTGCATCCATATCTTTCTGCTCAAAGTCTATCGCCTCTCTGGCACAAAATCTCTCGCAGATTCTGCACACTCCCCTCGTTAAGTAAAGGCAATTTTCCCTGTCAATGGTCATGACCGCAGGAACTCCTTGCAGATAGTATGGGTATATGGCTTCCCTCTTTCTTAGCTCCATATCAAACTCGTCAGGGACCTTCACCGGGCATTTTGCGATACAATCCCCACAGTTGACACACTTCTCTTCATCAACAAGTCTAGCATATTTGCGTAACCTCACTCGGAAATCCCCTGTCTTGCCCGTTACCTTTTTGACTTCTGACAGCGTATGGAGAGTGATGTTTGTGTGCCTGAAGCAGTCAGCCAATTTAGGGGCCAGTATACAGATGGAGCAGTCATTTGTTGGAAAAGTCTTGTCGAGCTGAGCCATCCTTCCGCCAATGCTCGGCTTTCTCTCCACCAAGTGTACTTTTACTCCCATGTCTCCGAGATCGAGGGCAGCCTGAATCCCCGCTATACCACCACCAATAACCAGAACCGCCTTAGACTCTTTCTTCAAGGGCCTATCCTCCAGCCAGTTCCAAGAGCCTTTCCTTAGCTCTTGTCTTTTTCCTTCTAGAGAAGGAGACAATTCTGGCTAACATTTTCGTTCTCTCCAGCTTACCTTCCTCTGTATCTTCTAAGATTCTCTCTTGGATGTAGCCCCTACGAAGGGCTTTGTCATAGACAGATGCACCCACCCTTGTCCTTATCAGGGTGGTAGTGTATCCATCAGGTGAACCAAGTCCCCCTACTGAAATGTCTGCGTACTCATTGCTGAAGTCGTGGCACGCGAAGCATGCTGGGCGAGCAACTTCGTGTATCTCTTCTAATGGAACATGAATTGTCATGTCCTTGGTGAGGGTTATTGTGAAGTCATCCTTGATATTTAGTTTAACAACATCTTCCAGATTGATGTCGAGTTTCTTCTCTAACCTTTCTCGTGCCACATCATCAAAAGAGAAGTTTTCTATGCAAAACAGTCCTATCGTATATTTTATGAGGTGAGCTGGGATGATCCCGAGGCATTGCATCTTTCGGATCGCGTTGATCTGGCATGGAGTTCCAACCACGACTATATCTTGCAGATATTTCTTCTCTAGGCTCTTCACCGTGGACAGGATCGGTGTGTACGTAGTATATTCTCCTCCCAATTCCTCTAGATGGAGTGACCCCGAGAATGTGGAACCCGCTGCCTCTATGACTTGCTCACGTGTCCTGGCGATTATTGCCTTCCTAGCAAAGCGTCCAGTCTTCTTTGAGACAACAGCGCCATTTATCAGGGTGCGATCCAGCAAGTATAGAAGGAGGGAGGTCACTACGCCTCCGTCTGTGCAAATCTCCTTTACCTCTTTGCTCGTTGTCTTAGCCGAGGTTATCCTCTGAAAACCTCCTATAGGAGGTTTCCAACCAAACTTCTCCTGGAGTTCTTCGTCTAGTGTATCTGTTTGGGGGCATACCAAGTAGCATATTCCACATTCCTGACACTTATCCTCATTGATATATCGGGGTAAGTCATTCTCGCCCATCTCTAGGGCATTAAGTTCTCCCGCTGAGCAAAAAGAAACGCATCCACCACACTTACCACATATTCCCTTCTCAACCACTTCACTGATCAGGTCATTGAATGTCTTGATCTCCCCCATAGCAACCAGACCTTAGAATGTTAGTATGGTTTTAAACCATTATTTAGAAGTTTCTTATTGGCGAATTGGGGAACAACAGATATAAAGAGGCGGTGCGACCGTATAATTTCTCATTAGGAACGTGGGTCCGGGAGAGATTTGAGCTTGCCTAGGAAGATAGTAATTATTGGTGCAAACGCTGCTGGCGTTCACGCCGCAAATGCGGCTCGCAAAACCGATCCAAAAGCCGAGATAACCTTGATAGACAAGGAACCCTATCCAGCTTACTCTCGTTGCGGCATACCGTATGTCCTGGGGGGTGAGATACCCGGTTTTGAAGATCTCATGGCCTTTCCCCCCTCACACTATCGAATGATGAAGTTTCACCTGCACCTTGAATCTATTGCTAGGTCCATCAATCCTAATGACAATATTGTTCTAGTTGAAGATAAGGATGGAAATTTCGAAGCACTAAAATATGACTCACTGATCTATGCCGCTGGCGCCGACCCATTTGTTATACCGATAGAAGGTCACAACCTTCCAGGGGTCTTCGCCATGAGGACGGTGGATGACGGAAAAGCTATTCAGGAAGCGATGAAAACTGCAAAGAGCGCAGTTGTCATCGGTGCTGGATTCATTGGCTTAGAAACAGCGCATGCTCTTGCGGCGAACAAAATTAAGACTACCATCGTTGAGGTAGTGCCGTATATTCTTCCTGCATTGTTCGACGAAGATATGGCTGACTATACACAGAAGAAGATAGAAGGACATGGTATCAATGTGAAGGTAGGTGGGAGAGTGGATGCAATTCTCGGAAAAGACAAGGTTGAAGGCGTAAGCGTAGCCGGTCAAGAAGTGAAAGCAGATATTGTTGTCATGGCGGCAGGCATTAGGCCTAGAACAGACTTGATAAGGGGACTAGGAGTAGAACTAGGTGTAACCAGAGCTATCAGAGTGAACCCAAGAATGGAGACTAGCGTTTCCGGCATATTCGCGGCGGGAGACTGTGTTGAATCCCAAAGCTCGATCACAGGACTACCATGCCTTTACCAGCTTGGGACCAACGCTGTCAGGCAGGGAACAGCAGCTGGGGTGAACGCAGCAGGAGGATACGCAGCCAATCCACGTGTCATTTGCAGCGCTGTCTCTAAAATCTTCGATTTTGAACTTGGTGCAGTAGGTCTCTCGGAGTATCAAGCTGCCAAGGTCGGTTTCCAGACAGTTAGTTCAAGCATCACAGGCAAAACGCGAGCACCATACTTCCCAGGGGGAAAGGAAGTTAAAGTCAAGATTATCGCTGAGCCGGTCTTGGGAAGGATTATGGGCGCCCAGTTAGTTGGTGGAGAAGATGTAGCGCAACGAATTAACATGCTCTCAGTGGCGATACAAAAGGAAATGACGGCATTAGAGCTTTCGGCGGCAGACACCAGTTACGCTCCCCCAGTAGCTGAGACTGTGGAACCTGTAGCGACAGCCGCAGAGGTTGTCGCAAAGAAAATACGTCAGCGCGCGCGAAGGTAGGGTATCCATCAGGCGCTGACTCTTAGATTTAAGGCTGATCAGCCTAAGGAATAGGATGGAAACTCTGGAAGGCCGAACAGATGAAAATTAACTCATACGATATTCCTGAAGATTATTATTATATTAAAGAACACGAGTGGGCCTTAATGGAAAATACTGGTACTGCGAAAATCGGCATTACTGACTATGGTCAGAAAGCGCTGAGAGATATTACATACTTCTACGCAGGGAAGAGCGACATCCAGATTAAACGAATGGAGACAATCTGCAGGGTCGAGTCGGTAAAATGTGTTGCTGAGATATTAAGTCCCCTTTCAGGTACGGTTCTCAGATTCAATAACGGGATACTTGACGAACCAAGTATCATAAACCGAGATCCTTATGACAAGGGTTGGATAGCAATCATCCGCCCGACCAACCTTGACGACGAGTTGGAAAAACTATTAACGCCAGAGCTTTATGCAGAGCATATCAAAGAACTCACTAAGATCGATGAGACTTTGCTGATTCATAGGTGGAGAAAAGGTTTAGAGAAGAAGACCAGTGAATAAGAGGATTCTGAACTTAGATGCTAAGCTTGCTCAGTAGATTAGAGGCTTTCACACGGTTCAGATCCAATCCTAGCCCCTTTTGGTCTATTCCAAGCGCAAGCCCAAGAACTTGAGGATAAAAGAGTATAGGCAGGTTATAAGCAACGTTGAACCTTCTCTCTATAACCTTCTGATTTCTGTCGTACACGGATCCACATAACGGGCACATAAGAACCACTGCGTCTGCGCCCGCAGCCTTAACGTGGTCAAGCTTCCTCTGAGCCATCGCCAATGAAACTTTATCGTCGACATCCAGAATCACCCCACCGCAGCACTGCGTCTTATCCTCATATTCTACGGCCTCTGCACCCAGAATAGAAATCAACTCATCCAAAGTTCTCGGAAACTCGGGATCCTCGAATTTGTCGAAAACTTCTGAGGGCTTGAGATAATGGCATCCGTAGTGAGGGGCCAACTTGACTCCCTCCAAGCTTTTCTTAACTTGGCTTCCAATTCTTTCAAGACCAACATCTTCATATAAAATCCGTACAAAGTGCTTGACTTTGACATTTCCCTTGTAGGTTCGCCCTATTTTCTGCAGTTTCTTGTTAGCCTCTTCTCTCAACTTATCATTGTGCGTCAGCTCTTTGCTGGTTTCCGATAGCGTCGAGGCACAGCCTGTGCAAATGGTACATATGTCTAGACCCATGCCCTCAGCCACGCTCAGGTTTCTGGCAGCTAGAAGAAAAGCTGTTTCTTGACCAACGGACCTTATGGGAAAGCCGCAACAGGCGAAGCCCTCAACGTCTATGAGTTGCAGCCCAAGCCTTTCGGCGATCTTTCTTGCAGAGAGCTCATATTGTTTAACCATTAGCGGTGCGAGACATCCTGGGAAAAATGCGTACTTCACTTCATGTTCCCCTTTCACCTTCCGACGGATTGAAGCCTGTGAGCTTGAAGAGCTCTTGGACCTCTTTGCTTTCAGATAGGATTTCCGGCAATCCAAGCTCTCCTCGTTTAGCGTTGTCGAAATGGCTCAAAGGGTACAGTGTGCCATGTATCCATAAGACGTCCATTCGCTTAGCAAAAGAGTTGTGAATGTGCCCCTCCTTTACCGCTAGATTTTTCAGAGCGTTCATGACCTCAGGTATTCTAACGTCTTGAGGACAACGTTCCTGACAAGTATAACAAGCAGAACATAACCATATGAAGTTGCTTGAGAGAACCCTTTCCTTCATGCCAAGTACGACCATCCGTATGATCTTCCTGGGGTTGTATTTCTCTTCTATCTCCCTAACCGGACATCCGACATTACATGTCCCGCACTGAAAACATCTCTTTAAATTCTGCCCTCCAGGAACATTCGAGATTTCATCTTTGAACCTAGGGTCAAGCTTGACAGCCACCAAAATGACCTCCCACAGTTCGCCTTGAGTAATCATGCCAAGGTTGAATATAAATATGCGGCGTACGCATCTGGCCCATCAAACATCCAAGGGTGTTCGTATACCAGTGGAACCATTGAAGTCGAAACCTCGAAAAAGAAGATTTGCATCAGAGATTCTCGATGGCCAAGAAGGAACTAACCTTGTTTTTCACATTCTTTCCAGAGTTTACCCATGACCAGGATTTTTCGCATGTGAGTATTTAGAAATGTGAGCCGATCCATGCATGCAAAAGCCCTTGCATTTCATTGACAAAACTCTGGTTCAGATATGTCTGTGCCCGCTTAATAAATTGGAGCGATGCAGAAAATATTTTAGGTTGAGGCGACATTAACCAGTGCGTACGGGAGATAATGATATGTCGCCAATCGCTTTCGTGCTCATAAACACTGAAACGGGATCGGAAGACGAAGTTCTAAGTGCACTAAAGAAAGTCAATGGAGTGAAAGAGACTTACAGTGTGTACGGTGTCTATGATATCATAGCAAAAATCGAAGCCGAGACAATGGACAAACTAAAAGAAGTGGTAACATCACACATAAGGAGTTTAGAGATGACTCGATCAACTCTCACAATGATAGCCACCGAAGAATCAACCTGATCAAGACTAACTCATCAGTACATTCAAAGAATGAAAGCACAGGACAGGCAAAAAGGTTCATTGACTAACTTCTCGCTTTCACGAACCAATGGCAACGTGCAGACTTTGGCTTTCGAGTTTGAATCGATGTGGATCTAGACCAGGCGCCTTTTTCGCCTCCAGCGTGTCGAACATCCTCTTCAAGAAGACCGTTTGATGCGATCGCTCTACTCCTGATAAAGGCTTCTTCGTTTTGCGCATCTCCTCAAACCAGACTGCAACCAGAGTCTGCGAATCAGATTCGCTACTATCTATGAGAAGCTTAGCAATTATGCTTCGATGGAGCATTCGGTTTTGAGTAGCTTTCTTTCAGAATAGAAGCAGATGAAAGAAGGATCACTACTCCGTCAGGATGCTGCTCTTTCTAAAGCAGCAACACCAGGTAGTTCCTTACCCATTAAGAATTCTATCAATGCTCCGCCTGCCGTGCTAATGTAAGAGATTCCGCTGGTTAGTCTAAGCTCTTGCAGAGCCGCTACTGTGTGTCCACCGCCTGCAAGAGAGAATGCGCATGAATCCGCCACTGCTCCGAAGACTCCCTTGGTTCCGTAAACAAATTCCTCGTCTTCGTAGACACCTAAAGGTCCACTGACTACAATGGACCTTGCACCCGTTATAATCTCACTGTATCTCCCGACCGTCTTTGCGCCAATGTCAAATATAGGATGATCCGCTGGAAGTCTTTCAACAGTAACTTCCATCCTTTTGTCGTTCAGTTCTATTGCTACGTCTGAAGGAATCTTGATCTTGTCTGGATATTGTTGCAGGAGTTCCTTTGTCCCACCGACAAACTCCATAAGCCCTTTCTTCTTCAGAAAATCCATGTTCGGCTTGCCCAGATCATAGCCCTTCGCCACTAGAAAAACATGACCCGCTACTCCACCCGTGAGCACATAGTCAGCTATGTCATTGTCCAGCACATATGTTGAGATTTCCAAGGCATCGTCTGCTTTAGCCCCTCCTAGGATGAACACGCAAGGCTTCCTCGGACTGTCCAACACCTTGTTCAAAGACCTCAACTCACGTTCCATAATGCGGCCAGCGACGCTAGGCAGCACGGCCGTGAATCCTACAATCGAGACATGAGACCGGTGCGCTGCCGCGAATGCATCATTGACAAACAAGTCAGCCAAAGGCGCTAGCTTCCGGACCATCTCAGTCTTGGCATGTTCTTCAGGTGTACCCTTCTTCTGCTCACCAGAGAACATCCTAACATTCTCCAAGACCAAGACGTCGCCGCTTCCCAGATTCTTAATAGCTTTTCCAGTTTTCTCTCCAAAAACCTCGTCTACGTACTTCACGGGTTTGCTTAGAACTCTACTTAGAATCGTGGCATGCTCCTTCAAAGGGACGAAATCCGGTTCACCCGGTCTGCCTTGATGTGCCAACACCACGACTCTTGCGTCCTTCCGAACTAGCTCCTTAATCGTTGTCTCACCATGCGTTCTAATTCTTGTGTCGTCCAGTATTCTCTTTGTCTCAACATCAATGGGGGAATTGAAATCCACTCTCACCAGAACAGTCTCGCCAGCCAGTTCAACATCATCTAACGTTAACCATTTATGCATATATACACCGTCAAAAAATTAGAGGGTAGAGATTTTATCTGCATTCCAGACTTTGTCATGCCATCTTGCAGATCTTCTCTATCATCCGCACCATCTTCACAGAGTAACCCCATTCGTTGTCGTACCAAGCCAGCACCTTAACCAAGTTGCCGAGCACCATCGTAGATTGTCCGTCAATGATCGCCGAATAAGGATTGTGGATGAGATCTGATGAAACCAATGGGTCTTCGGAATAGTCCAAGACTCCCTTCAGCTTCCCTTGGGCTGCCTCCTTGTAAGCTGCGTTAACCTCATCCTTTGTAGCCTCTCTCTTGAGTACTGCGGTGAAATCCACTATGGAAACATCAGGCGTTGGAACCCGTAGTGCCAGACCATTCATCCTTCCCTCCAGCTCCGGCAACGTCAAAGTCGCTGCTACTGCAGCCCCAGTAGTTGTAGGAATAATGTTGAACGCTGCTGATCTTGCCCTTCTCAGATCCTTGTGCTGCATGTCCAGCAGTCTCTGATCATTCGTGACGGAGTGAATAGTGTTCATTAAGCCAACTTCTACACCGAACTTGTCGTTCAGCACTTTCGCCGTAGGGGCAACACAGTTTGTGGTGCATGAAGCCAAAGAGACAATGTTATGCTTTGCCGGGTCATACTTGTCGTCGTTCACACCGTAAACCACGGTTAGATCTGCGCTGGTAGCTGGGCTCATAGGAGCCGAAACCAACACTTTTTTGGCTCCTGCCTGCAGATGTTTTGAGGCGGCCTCTCTTGACCTGAATCTTCCGGTAGACTCCACGGCTAGGTAGATACCCATCTCCGACCAAGGCAGCTTTGCAGGGTCAGGTTGCGCTATCACTTTCAGCTGCTTGCCGCCTGAGAATATGCGGTCACCATCAACCTTTACATTGAAGGGTGCAGGTCCATGCACAGTATCATGTTTCAGAAGGAAACCCAGTGTATTGGCATCCGTCAAGTCGTTGATAACCATGAAATCTGTGTCAGCATTGGTCTCTAAGGCTGCTCGATACAACATCCGTCCGATTCTGCCAAATCCGTTAATAGCCACTTTTACCATTTCAAATCACCATATTTGACCATTCTATTCTGAGATTCTTCTAATTAACGTTATCTCTCCATTAGGCTTAATGCAGACTTCTTAACACGACTTCCGCGCAAGCACCATAGGCTCCCATGTCCCGTTCATCAGTAGCGTGTAGGGTATCTGAATTCGAGAATTTCCGAATAGCCATGTCTTTCTGGATTGCGAAAGACAGAGCGTTTATCTGTTGAGTAACCTCTTCGCCTTCGACCATAAATATTCTTCGTGACATTCGTCTATCCTTCTTTGACCAACGTTTTGTGCCATTCAACCGCTTTGTTGTAGTCCATTATTTTCGCCAGTTCGGCCTGCTGATTCGACGGTTTCACCACCAGCAACCATCCCTTCCCATAAGGATCTTCATTCAGAATCTCTGGGCTTGACTGAACCTCCTCGTTTGTTTCTTCAACAGTACCACTCAGTGGTGCAACCAGATCCGAAACTGCCTTCACTGACTCAACTGTACCATAAGGCTCCTTTTGCTTTAGGGTAGCCCCAGCTTCAGGCAGCTCAGCATAGACAACTTCGCGAAGTTGTTTTTGAGCATAATCCGTGATGCCAATGCGAGCTTTGTCGCCCTCTACTTTCACCCACGCCCAGTCTTCAGTATAATAGAGTCCTTCAGGCACTTCATATCCGTCTACTTTCACCATCTTCTGTTCACCTCTCAAATAGTTGTTACACTTTCGCGTTCTAACCTTAAAAACTAACCGTTACGCTAACAATCAATACTGCCTGAACAAAGATCAACTGACAAGTTGTTCCTCACCCATCTCAAGTGTCTTACCGTGGAAGACTGCATGACGACGAAACTCCCTCGCTACCTTGTCGATTATTTCCCTGTCGGAAAACTCCCTTCTCAGAAGGAACTCCCTCACATTGAACGTACGATCCTTTGCATGCATATCGACAACTGCTTCTCCTATCAGTTCCCTCCCATAAAGTACTGCCGCTCGCCACACTATCCCTTCACTGAGCTGAGGATACCTCCAGTGATAACCAAAGAAGCTTTCCAGCCGTCTGTAGCAGCCCAAAAGCAAAGCATCGTCATTGAACAAAATCTTGACAAAAGAATGTTCAGGCAGATTCTCGTTTAAAGAATCCATGAGATTCAGATCTTCAGTCCTCAGATAATGAAGTTCTGACTCGTCTTCAATTTTTGAACCAGTAATCTTGTACTCTTTCAAAAGAATTCCTGTGATCTGCTTTGTCTCTGTCAAAGTCCATCCTACCCAATGAGCGATATCGTGGATTGTGAACGGTCCATATATGCTCAAACATTTCAAGAATAACCACTTCTTCGCTTCTTCTTCTGAGACGCTCTCCATGTCCAGTTCAAAGGGTAGACTCTTCGTGCAATGGTAAAGTGGTCTACTGTTTTTTCTTCCTATTCGAGCAACCTTCCCATAGTTATACAGATCGTACAGAAGCCTCTTCGCGTCAGCTTTTCGTCTTGATTGTCCTTTCTCAAGAAAAGCCTTGAACTCAGATGGGGTAAATGGGCCATGCCTTTCGATCAAGTTCAATACTTTCAGATGTTCAGGAGTCAGTGATGCTGGACATTTATGATAAGACTGTCTTCTACGGGAAACAGATCTGGTGGCCTTAAGATAATAGGGATACTCCTCAGCGCAAATGACTCTTAAGGCACCGCGTAAAACATGACCTTCGAGCAATGTGTAATTCTTGCACCAATAGTCCAACCATTCCGTTTTGAAATCTTCAAAACGATTGAAGAGTTCGATTTCATGCCCGCCATATTGCAGTCCTCCAATGTCACGAATGATCGAGGGCACATCATGTCTGGTCCTACCATGAGCTTCAGGTGTCAGGTGAAGCCTCTGGATAGTGAATTCCTTTGTCTCTTCCCTAGAATACGTTGCCACGGATCTCAGCTACCTGTACAAAGCTGACGTTTCTAATCTGCGTATTGCTAACGTTTCCGCAGTCCATCTATATAGTCCTCTACCCACTGTCTAGCCACCGGGTCAGGCACTTGAGTCGGCGGATGTTTGAAGGCGTATGAGGATATGCTTGTTAGCGGACCTGATATTTCCCGATCCAAGGCGATCTTGACCGCTCTTATCACGTCGATAACCACCCCTGCACTGTTTGGCGAATCTTCAACCTCCAATTTAGCCTTCATGGTCACAGGTTGATCACCAAATTTCCTACCCTTGAGCAGTATGTAACAGATCTTCTTGTCACCTAGGAATGGAACATAATCTGAAGGGCCAATTCTCGTGGGTACTTCATAGGGCACAAGACTTGTAACAGCTTCTGTCTTGCTGACACGTTTCGTGTCCAACCTTTCTTCAACAGTCATGTTCAGGAAATCAGTGTTTCCTCCTAGATTCAGCTGGTAGGTCTCATCAATCTTGACGCCTCGATCTAAGCAGAGTTTGACTAGGTTTCGGTGAAGGATGGTAGCTCCTAATTGACTCTTAATATCATCCCCTGCTACAGGCAACTTTTTATCCTCAAATCTCCGACTCCATTGGTTGCTGGAGGCTATGAACTCCGGTATACAGTTGGCAAAGGCGCATCCAGCCTCCAAAGCTGCTTCGGCGTAAAAACGAGTGGCCCTTCGACTTCCTACGGGCAGATAGTTAATCAACATGTCCACTGCTGCTGTCTTCAAGATCTTTGCCACATCTACTGGCTTGAACTCGCTTTTATGGTAGATCTTGAATGCTTCTGTCATGTGTTCAGCCACTCCATCGAGAATGGGGCCTGGCGAAACCTCTACCCCTAAGCGGGGAACTTTGGTGAATCTTACGCAGGAATTGCCGCCAGCAAATATGGCTTCAGCCAGATCCTTTCCGATCTTGTCCTTATTTACGTCGAAGGCGGCCACAAATTTGATATCTCTTACATGATATCCGCCGAAGCTTACATGCATGAGTCCAGGAACAGTCTTGTCTTCTTCTGCATCTCTATAGTACTCCACACCTTGGATCAAGGCAGATGCACAATTGCCTACTCCAGCCAACGCAACCCGGATCTCTGCCACTTTCTTCATCCTCTTCTTGCAATTTGTTTATTCGCGTCTAAAGAGTTATCTCTGTGTCTGAATGACAGACAAGGTTAAAAGGAGCACAAGAATAAGATAAGCTTTGAAGGATCGTGAAGGCCTTGGATGAAGGAAAAGAAGTTGAAGTGAGATATGTGCCTTTTAGAGAGATCGTTGTTATGCAACGTAATCGTTTTCCCTCTCCAGATGATATAGCACGATTTGCCTCTATTATTGCTGGAGGCAAGACGGCTGGCCTGTATTGGGCTGAGGGTGTCGTGTTTCTGTATTTCCCTCTGTCGGCATCTACCGAAACAGCCGCAAAGGCTCTCGTTGAAGAAAGGCGTGTCTACTGGACTTTTGTAGGTTATGCACTGCAGCCAAAATACCAGTCGATAATCGAAACAAAGGAAAAGATAATGGTTCCTGTCATCAACATGTCCGACAACCCCATGTTCATGAGAGTTGCAGACTGGTTGAAAACGCAGAAATAGGCTAGGAGCCTAGAACTCGCTGAAAACATTGTGTCTGAAAGGAACAGTCTGCTCTGGAAAAGGCCAAGCTGCAAAGTTCATCGAGTTACCGTGGGTCAGAAAACAGATAGCTGAAAAGCTTGGCTTTACTCCCCACCCTGGCACACTGAACCTTCGACTGATTTCAGAAGCGAACGAGAATGCGATCTTGCTGAAAAAAGGAAATGCGATAGAAATTCTTCCAGCCAAAGGCTTCCATCGTGGCTGGTGTTTCAAAGCCAGTCTGTCAGAAGATTTTCCATGTGCAATTATTATGCCGGATGTATCCGGTCGTCCGGAAGACATGGTAGAAATAATCGCTCCTGTCAATTTGAGACGTGCCCTTCAGCTTGGAAACGGTGACTTCGCAGAGATCGAAATAGGATTTGAGTGATTTGCTCAGCCTAGCATCTTGAATGCTTTCATATATTCTTTGAAGCATCTTTGCTCCTTTAAGTGAAGACCATATCTGACAAGGGCGCTCATGGCTCTGGCGGCGTCTTCTGGTGAAAAAAATGCAGGGATGCCTAGCTTGTCAAATCTATAACGTATATGTAAAGCCATCTCTGTTTCCCCAATATCTGAAGCAACGATTGGCTTCTGATACTTGCTTGCGACTTCTGCAACTCTATCGACGAAATCTTCCTGCAAAGCAGGTGTGTGGTGAAGGCCTAACAGGATAATCCCGTGAATTTCCTTGGCTTCAAAGACTATTCTCGTTGTCAGTTCAAACATCTCAGAGGTCACCGAGCCCGTCAGATCTACGGGATTAAGGTTTGTCGCAAACCTTGGCAGCTTTCCTTCTTTCTTGAGTCTCTCAAATTCTTTCAGAGTCTTCTCTGAAAAACGGTTGACCTCTAATCCTTTCCTTTCACATTCGTCTACAGCCATTACCCCTGGTCCCCCGGCGTCCGTGATTATGCCGATGCTCCTTCCAGCCGCTGGAGGCTGCATGACAAGTGCCTTTCCCATGTCGAAAAATTCTTCCATGTCCTGCGCCCGCAGTACTCCAGTCTGCGCAAAAGCCGCGTCATATACCTCGTCGGACCCTGCCATGGCGCCCGTATGGGATGCTGCTGCTCTGGCTCCTGCTTTGGTTCTTCCACATTTGAGTGCTACGATAGGCTTTTTCCTGGTGACCTTTTCTGCCACTTTCAGGAAATGCCTTCCCGACTTTATGTCTTCCAAGTATAGTAGGATAACCTGGGTGTCGTCGTCATACAACAGATAATGTAGCATTTCCGCCTCATTCACATCGATTTTATTTCCGAAACTCACAAACTTGCTTGCACCAATCTGCCGACCAGCCAAATAGTCCAAGGCGGCAATGCCGAAAGCGCCGCTTTGAGTGACGACTGCTATCTTACCAAGCATTGGTCTCGGAGTGGCGATCACCTCGTCACCGGTTGTCAGCACTCTGGTTTCGGGCAAGAACAGCATGTCAACTCCAGTTGTTGAATCATATACACCAAGACAGTTCGGTCCTAAGAGACGCATATCCGCTTTCTGGGCTGTAGTCTTAACCCGGTCTTCGAGTTCGGTGTTTCCGATTTCGCTGAATCCTGAACTGATTATGACTACAGCCTTCACCTGTTTGGCTGCTGCATCTTCCACTATTCCTGGGACGTGCTTCGCAGGAACGACAATCACAACAAGTTCCAGCTTGCCAGGAACCTTGTCCACAGTGGCGTAACACTCAAAGCCTAAAACAGAGTCTTCATGTGGATTGACAGGATAAAGCTCTCCCTTAAACACTCCTCTTCTTTTGCTTTCCGCAAAATTCTTGAAGATAACGTGTCCTGCCTTGTTTATCTTTCTAGTTGCTCCAACAATGGCAACCGAATTCGGATCAAAAAAGGCATGCATCTCCTTCACAGAAGACTCCACAGGTTTTTCAACCTCCGCTCTTCCTAACAATCACTATAGGTTTATGTTTTACTGTCTCCAACATTTCCCAGCTAACCTCGTCCAACCCTACGTCGAACTTCTTCGCCATATCCCAAACAGTCTTCCCGGATCCTGCGCCTCTCATGTGATTTGCGATATTGGCAACTTTCAAGCTTTCTTCGACGCTGATTCTGCCTCCTGCCACCGCCACAGGAGTAGGGCGTTTCCTGAATTTGAGCAGACGCCCAGCTAGATAGGTTATGACGCCGCCGAACGAATGAATGCCCTTGATTGGTTTGGGGCGTGGTGTGAAATGAAAATTGTGATAGGAATAGGTTTTGTCCGTGTCTACAATCATGGCCAGAACTTTCTTCGCCAGCCTTGACTCGACTTCAAGGCATATTTCTTCAGCGATGTGATCCGCGTCACTCAAAGGCAAACCTACGTAAGCATAGGCCAAGTTGCTTCCGTCAATGCCCCCTTCGGAACCAAACATCAAACTTTGTAGCAGACCTGCCTGCTGCAGGACAACTTGTTTGTGGTGGCTGCCCATCCCAACAGGATAGCCGCGGAGATAAGAGAGTAGACCGTTTCGAAAACGACATATGGGTCCTAAAATGTACCCCCAGATAATCCGCATCCAATATTTGGCAATCAGCTTTGCACCGTGGCTTGGTTCAACTTCGTTCTCATTTACGATGTGACCTAGCGCTGTGGCGATTGCCTTTTCAGAAATTACAACTATATCTCCATCCTCAATGGCTCCTCTGATTCCTTCAGCTATTTCGGCAAGATAGTCTGTGCTTGGCCGCCAAAAGTCTGTGGCAATGGCCAACGCTTTGTATTTTGTCATCTTTTCATGCTAATCCTGCTGACTGAGAAGATTTGAGATCTAAATGTTTTGAAATCTTTCCTTTATCTTTCGAATGTCACAATCTGGCGGTTTCATTTCGCCTTCAGGGCAATATCCCAATCTCACACATGAGGGACCTGCTTTCTTGAACAAGGCAGGGGCAACTTGGCTAGCTTGTCGAAGCATTTCGATGGCAACCTGTCTTATTTCCCACTGAGCTCGAATACAACATCGAAGATTGAAGAAGTGGCGCAGTTCTCGGGCATTCATGGTCACAATTATGTTGGTTTTGGATGCGTTAGGAAGAATGTATCTTGCATCCTCCTTAGGAATTCCCAGTTCCAATAACTTCTGGTATGCTTCAGAAATCCTTCCCAACTCTTCCTCAAATAGCTTCTTCGTCTTCAGGTTGTTTCCGACGCTATGAGGAGTCACATATTTCTCAGCCTTATCATAGGCTACATATCGTTGGCTCTGCTGCGTGTAGGAGGCTATACGATGTCTCACTAGCTGATGAGTCATAGCTCGAGAGACTTCTTCGAGACTGAAGGTGAAGTATGCATGTTCAACCACTGAAACGTGACCATATCCCGTAACACGTCGGATGATCCTAGCTGCGGTGCGTTGATCTATTTTCTCCATAATTTCTGAAGGACTCTGGCTCTTGGTGGAAGTCAACGCTGCAACACCACACAGATGTTCAGGATCCCTTGTATAGCGAAGAAGCTTTACTCTCAATCTACACACTACACCTCTCGTACCTGAATGTGAGGAGTTGGCAATATACGGATTCTATGGTTCATGTTTTTCATAGAGCGCATTCCCCTTTTCCTGTCGCTTCTAGATACTGTTTCGCCTTGTCTTTTAGCTTTTCTTAGCTTTGACGAATCCTGTTCTGACGGTGCGAGAAAGTGTGCATTTCTCTTCCATAAGGGCAGGTCCTTTGGCATTCGGTACACATCAGGTGGGAATTCTTCGTCAAAGATGGTTCATGGTTCCTGTATTCCGGGACATGTTCAAATCTCTCCTTGTCGATGAGGTGAATCCCAACTAGGCATTTCTGGTCATCCACTTTGTATGGGGTTAAAGCTCCTGTTGGACAAGCTTTTATACATTCTTCGCATTTGCCGCAGAGATCTTTTTCAAAAGGCTTGTCAGCCAACATTTCCGCGTCCGTAAGAACTGTAGCGAGGCGTATCCATGGCCCGAAAATCGGGTTTATTATCACGGCGTTTTTTCCATAATTCCCGAATCCTGCTAGTTGTGCTAGACGCTTGTATGGAAGTCCATAAGCAGGAGCGGTTTTATACCCGTTCTTCTCCAGATGTTTTATTGCTGCTTGCGTTGAGATTTCGAGTGGTAGATATCCTGGGTATACCCACTTCTCATCTTTCATTATCGCTAATTCAAGCATATCATCCCAGACGTGATGCCCAATTACAACAACAGAGTTGGCGTTAGCCATTATGTCGGTGGTTTTCTTCGTGTACTCCTGATATTTCCAGCCTATCCAGATTCTTGATAATGAGTCAATCACTGTTGCTGGGACAATTCCAACTAGATCGGCACCTGATTCTAGCGTAATTTCCCGAACCTCTGATGTGAGCTTCTCAATGGTCGAGTGGATGTTCAACTCTGTTCCCGTTTGAATGTTTTATGAAGTAAGTTAAAAATCTTGGAGTCTTCCGTTTCGTTGAAAGCATAACATTAACCGGCTCTTTCAAGTGTTTCTTACCTAAACACGGGCGTAGACTCGGTCGCTGGTGTATCTTCCAGTTTCCATCTCTCTCTCGATTTCCTGTAGGAGTAGTATTCTTCTGAAAGTTGCTGGATGAGTTGAGAACCATGTGTTTATCTTTGACCATGTAGATTCGGCTTCCCTTTCCATGGCGATATGCAACTCTCTTCCATCCAGCACTCCATCCTTGTCCAGATCATATTCTTGCTTTCTATTCATTATGTGTTGGATCTCTTGTTTGGCAAGTGCTGGGTCACCTATATAGAAAGCCCTCGCTCCAGAGGGCGGTTTTTGAGAAAGTGACAACCCATACGTGATCTTTGCGAGTGCGCTCTGCAGGCTGTGAGGTGAACTGGTTATATAGGCTGAATACGCGTCAGCATAGTGCTCTCGCAGTCTGCTGAGCTTCATGACGCACAATAGCGACACGATGTATACTATGTAGGATATTATCCCGATTATGAATAGGGCTTCTCTCATGCTACCCTCTTCTCTTTTCCGAGAAGAACCAGAAAATCTTGCAGCTACCCATGTTCCCCTGGCGATAATGTATGCGAGGAGAGGCAAGGCCGATAGGGCTGTCATCACAATGTAGTCTCTGTGCCTTATATGTCCCAGCTCGTGGCCAATTACTCCTTCAACCTCATCCTTCCTCAGTTTAGTCAGTAGGCCTTCATGAACGCCTAACGTAGCGCCTTTTGCTGTTCTGCCAAACACGAAGGCGTTCGGTGTGTCGTCTGGAACGACAGCAAGTCTAGGCATTGTCATGCCCGTTTTGTCGGCCAGCTTCTTAACAGTGGATTCAAGCCATGGATTCTCGCCTGGATCCAGATACCGCAGACGCGTAGAACTCCTTACAATGGCCGGCCCGATCAAATATTGGATCAGAATGAAGATAGCTGTGATGATTAGAGCGTAGATTAAGGGAAAGTTGAGGATGAACATTATCGTTGACAAAAACACCGCGAATATCAGACCCACTAAGAAAACAGACATGGTCATTGTAAGCTTTAGCGCAACTAGTCTGCCCATTTCCTTCACTAACGAAATCGAAAGATATTCAATTAAAGCTTTGCGAAGAGAAGACCATGAGATTCGTTCGAGGTGTGAGAAATGTGGCAAAAACGCTTATCTTTTGAAGGCTAGGAATTATGGTAGGTAGCCAACTCATGATTGATTTGTTAGATTGGCATTTTATCCTCTTGATCGTGCAAGTTGTCGTGATAATCATAGTTAGTCTCATCCTAGTGATGACTTTCAATCGATTTGTAGTAAGAGTGGCCGAGGAGAGAATTAAGGTCAAGAAGGGGCGCCTTGTTCATGCTCAGAGATTCTTTCAGCTAATCGTCTATTCTGTAGCAGTAGTCTTGATTCTGTGGACTTTTGAAATTGATGTAACAGGGCTGCTTGCTGGTTTAGGAATTGGCGCCCTAGTAATTGGTTTTGCGTTAAAGGACGTAATCGAGAATTGGATTTCTGGCTTACTAATAATCTCGGGAAGAACCTACAGGACTGGCGACGTGATAAAGGTTGGGAATTTGACAGGTGTCGTTGTAGACATAACCCTCAGAACGACTAAACTGAAGACGTACGATAGAAACGAAATCATCATCCCGAATTCTACATTGTTAAAAGAGAACATAATTAATCTCACTAGTGGCAAGAAAGAGACAGTGGCGTCCATCATCTCCTACATTGACTATATTTTTGACATTGAAAAAGCCAAAAATGCCATCGAGAGTATTCTCAGAAGTCACCCTAACGTTATGGTAGACGAAAAGAGAAGACGCGAAATAAGGTTTGTCGTACGGAGCAAGGAATGGACCACAGAGATAGAGTCATTGGTCTGGATAAATGACCCTGAAAACGAGGAGTTCATCAAATCCTAGATTATAGAATCGATAAAAGAGAAACTTGAGGAAGAAAAAATACTGCCGCCTATCCCAGGATTCATGAGAAGAGAGTTTTTGGAAAACAAAAAATAAGCATTTCAGGTTGGCGTGCTCTGAAAATTTCGTGTTGCAAACGATCATCGCTCTGTCTATTTTCAAGTCGCTTAATCCAAGTTTGAATCCTTCAATGGCATCTTCGAATACGGCACTTGCAATACGGCTTTCATCTAAGCCTGTCAGAGCGTGATAGTTGAAGTGATGTTTCACCTCGATTATGTAGGTTTCACCGACTTTTCTTGCAACGGCGTCCACTTCATGTTCTACGCATTTGCCTTTTATGATCTGGTTTGGAGTAACTTCGTAGCCATGTTCGCCTAGCAGAATCCGGATGAAACGTTCAAAGTCTGGCTTAGGCCTCATCAAACTTAGAGCCTTTCACAGATCAATCAGATGTGCAAAACGCCGGTTTATGCTTGCTTAACTCTCTGAAAATCATCTGAAGAATTTTCCTTGTTTTTATACCATCATATATGCTCCTTTCAATTCCCCCGGCAATTGCTTCAGCGATCTCTCTGGTAGCACCCATCCTCAGACAGGTCTTCACAACCTTTTCTTTGTCAAACAACTGTTTTGTTCCGTCAGCTTTTGTTACGTAGAAGGCCAAGATTATCTACTGGAAGTTTATAGTCTTCCATGTACTAAAAAGATAGCATGGGGCGATTTTCTGGCTGTCTAAATTCGAGGATTTGTACAGTCCAAGATTTCTGGAAACACAGCTTGTCTAGGGTAAAAAGGAAAAGTTATGTAATAACAACTGGGCATATTGTTGAATAGTGGTTGACACTTGAGTTGGTTAGAATCCATCAATGCTTTCGGCGAGTGGATGTTGTCTAACCTTGATAAATTCATCTTTCAGCAATAATAGTTGCTGTAGTTTATACGATCTATCGAATTGTGGTTCGGGAAATCAAAAGCCTCAGAGCACGGGAAAAACTGGAGGAGCACCTCGCCTACACTCTGATTCGGATAGTGAAATGGGGTTCAGCCTTTGTAATAATATCCGCAATCCTCACAGAGTGGGGAGTCACACTTGGTGTCATCTCAGGAATACTAGCCATATTTGGTGGCACAATTATCGGCTTTGCAGCCATAAACACCATAGGCAATGCCATCGCTGGCTTGATCGTTATGACCAGCAGACCTTTTGAGGTGGGCGACAGGATCTTCCTCAACGGACAATTCGCCGACATCGTTGCTATAGAGCTGATCTATACAAAAATGTTGACACTTGATAACATCCTAGTATCAGTCCCCAACCAAGAATTACTGAAAGTTGAAATCGATAACTATGGAAAGAAGAAAGTCATTCGCAGACACTGTACAGTGACACCGGGATTTGAATATGATGTACAGGACGTTGAGAAAGCCTTACTTGAAGCTGCAAACAAAGTCAACGGGGTCTTGAAGAAACCTAAGCCGTACGTATGGATAACGAAATTCCAGAATTACGCCGTGGAATACAACCTCTACGTCTTCATAAACAACATAAAAAGGTTACCGGAAATAGATGCTGAACTTCACAAGAAAATTCTGGAAACATGCAAAGCGCGTAAAATAGACATTAGCACACCACTTCTACTCAAACAACTAAGACAGTAGTAGCTATGTTGAGATTCGAATGAAACCCGCTATCTTATAGCCACCTTCTCCTTCTGAAATAGATCACCATTAACACTCCTATGGTAAGCATAATCAACAAACCAAAGAATGACCCCAAGGCCACTCAAGCTCCGGCATATACTTGAAATTCATTCCGTAAAGACCTGCAACCAGAGTCAATGGAATGAATATGGTTGCGATGATTGTTAGAACTTTCATGACTTCGTTCATTCGGTTGCTGACGCTGGAGAGGTAGATGTCAAGCATTCCAGAGAGCATATCGCGAAAGGTCTCTAATGGAACATGGGAGGCATCGCCTACGCGATGGGTATAGTAGGCATAGTTTTCGG